>CAZNDN010000020.1:0-20680 GCA_964571815.1 uncultured Fibrobacterota bacterium
TAGGCATTCGGGCGTTCCCGAATCTCGAATTCTATGTCTACCGAATCGGAATCGCTGGGCGCTATGTCCAGTTCCGCCAGTGAGGCCCTGGACCGGACGTCGGAAAGGTGTGAGAGGGAGTCGGGAAGTCCCTGCTCCCAAAACGAATACAAAGGAAAACTGCCGAGGGTCCAGGCCGCCCCGAATCCCCAATAGGGTTTCCACCAGAAGCGATAAGAGGTGTCCGGTGCCGGAGGCGGGACGACTGCCGGTGTGTCAATGGGAATGCCCTCAGACGGTGCGGATGCGGGAGGGGGGTGAAGCAGGGCGGGATTGCCGGCGGTGTCGGACATCGTTTCGGCTTCGGGAATAACGACCGTATCCCGCGGGCCGGATGTGTCGGTTGTGTCGGCGATTCGCTCCATGGGTGTGGAATCCGCGGTGGTTGTAGCGGGGGCGGCGGCACACCATGGTGTGGACAGGTGCATCAGCACCGCGGCGGCCGCGGCCCCCCCCCGCACCGTCGATCTTCGGCGGCGAAGCACAACAGCGGATACACTCAGAACACACATGCTTTTCATTCAGGCCGGGTCGGGTTTGATTTCAACGAGGATAAGCGCATAGTCATCCTCATAGTGATACCGGGAGAGGCGCTCCTGGACCGCCGGGAGTACTTCCATGAACGGCAGGGAGTTATACTCGGCGAGTATCCTGATGAATTTTCGGTAGCCGAGAAGCCGTGTCTTGAGTTCCGATTCCGGGTCCACCACCTCGTAGATTCCGTCGGTAAAGAAATACAGGCGATCTCCTTTGTTGATGCCGACGGTTTTTTCTTCGTACTCGGGGTTGTCGAGGACACCCACAAACGTACCCTGGGAGTCGAACACTCGAACAGTGCCGTCGGGCTCGATTGCCACCGGTTTTGGATGGCCGGCCCGGGCAAAGGTCATGGTACTGTTTTCGAGGTCCAGCACTCCCCAGAAACAGGTCAGGTAGTGTCCGCTGTGGATATTGGAAATCAGGTCGCGATTCATCAGGGAGAGAAGATGCGACGGGGGAACTTCTTCCTGGGTATGTCCATACAAGACCATCTTCGACATCGTACCGATAAAGGCCGAGGCGAGTCCGTGACCCGATGCATCGCCGATGAAAAGACCGAGCCTGTGCGGGCTGAACGTGATGAAGTCGTAAAGGTCTCCTCCGACGGCCGCTATGGGATGATACGTTGCGTCGATCCGTACCCCTTCAACTTCGGGAAGCCCCTGCGGCATGATACCTATCTGGATTTGTCGGGCAACATTGAGTTCTTCCTCGGTTCTCAACTGCTCGGCTCGCAGTCTGCGCGCCGTGTCGCTCAGTTCACGATTTCGCGTCTCCAGCGCATCTTTCAGGTGCTCAAGTTCGGTGATGTCCCGTATGTGTTCGACCACCATGATGATATTGTCCAGAGACCGGACAAAGGGATAGAAGGTGAAGGAGGCAACGCCGCCCCGGGAGGAATGTGGATGGGGGGAGCGTTCGGTCACCCTCTTTTCGCCGCACGTAACGACTTCTCCCAGTCGGCAGTCGTCGCACACGCTGCTTCTTCCGCGGAGGACTTCGTAGCACGGCTTTCCGAGAATGTATTGGTACGGATGATTCACGAGGGCCGCATACGCCCGATTCACACGTCGGATTCGATAATTTGCATCCACTATCGCCAGGGGGTCGTCCACGGAATCGAAAGCCGCCTGCAGACGGGTTTTGCTGCGCAGTATTCGGTGAAACGGAAAGCGATGGTACCCCAGGAGGGAGAGTACCAACCCCGCGAGCAGCGACAGAAGCAAAGCGACGATGAGTACCGTCGTATTCATGAAGAGCAGCCTGTTTCCCGCGGAGTCGATTTCTCCTCGGTGTAGGAGGGACAGAGGTAGACCGGTTCCAGCGAGGCCGCCGGGCACGGTCGGGCGGCGCCTCGGGACAGGTCCCGGGATATTTTCAGAGCGCAGGCAAGGGCCCGCTGGGTCGGCGTCTCCGTAAGAGAATACGCCCCCGGCTTTTCGTTGAGCCCGGCGAACCGCTCGTCCTTCGAAGAACCCTGTTGATCGGTCAACACGATGTCTCCGGGCCGGATCTCTTGCGCGAACGCATCGATATCCGTCAGTTGATCCGGCGTCAGACGCGTCATTGTACCGGCGCTTACCGTGAACCGGGCCCGGAATACGCGTCCCCTGCGCGCATTGAAAGCACACACGATCTCGGCTTCTCTGAAGCGGTTCCACGAAAGGGCGGCGCATTCCAGCGATGACACGGGAAAGGCCGGGATGTTTCGTTTCAGGCAGAATCCTTTGACAAATGCTATCCCCACACGAAGGCCGGTGAAAGAGCCGGGGCCTGCGGATACGGCGATCCCGCCGACATCTTCGGCGCCGATCCCCGCGCATTCGAACACATAGTGGACCGCCGAGGCGATGTGTTCCGAATGGGAGTTGCGCAGATAGCGCGAAACGCCGCAGACGGCGGAGCCGTTTCGGGCGAGAGCAACGCCAAGTTCGCTCGATGAGGTATCGATTCCGAGAATCGAGGTTTTTTCCATGCTACTGTCTCTCCCGAAGCGTTTCGCGAATGAGCAGGTCCAGAAGTTCGGGGTAGGTTCCACCCCGGGCCCGGAACGCTTTCGGGACGAGGCTGTTGGAGGTCAAACCGGGCAGGGTGTTTGTTTCAAGAACGTACAACGTACCTTCGCGGTGGAGCATATCGGTGCGCGAGACGCCCCGGCAGCTCAGCAGATCGTGAGCGACCACCGCCGTTGTTTCGATTCTGTGAAGGAGTTCTTGCGGCCGCGGCGCCGGCACCAGTTCTTCACACGCCGAGGGCACGTATTTCGCCTGGTAGTCGAAGAAACTTCCGTGCACCGGCCTGATCTCAATCGGCGGAAGGGCGACGGTTTCACCCTGTTCGTCGCGCAGCACCGCACAGGTGAATTCCTCTCCTTCGATGGCCGTTTCCACCATTATTCGCTCCGCCGAGGCAAAAAACTCCTCGGCCAGAGCAGCCAGTTTCTTTTCGTTGTCGGCGCGACCCATGAGTCTGCTTGAACCCGATTGGGGGCATTTCACGAAGCAGGGGAAGCCGTGACGCTTCCCGATTTCATCCAGAGGAGCCCGTCCTTTGCGGTAGACGGTAGAGGGCGGTGTGGTGAGGCCGGCCGATTCGAAGAGCCGTTTGGAGGTAATCTTGTCCATGGATACCGCCCCGGCGAAAACCCCGGAGCCCGTGTACGGCACTCCAAGGGTGTCAAGATATCCCTGAAACCGGCCGTCTTCACCGAACGCCCCGTGAAGAGCCAGAAAGGCCACGTCGCAGTCTTCCCATACGTCCCGCGAAGCCTCCGGCCGGAAGGGACCGCGAAACCTGTGGGAATCGGCGGGGGCGGCAAGCTCCGGGGCCGTGAAGGGTTCAACGGCATCGGCCACATACAAATCCCGTGCGGCGGATATCACCACGGCCTTAACCTCATAGGTGTCGTGGCTCAAGTGCGCGAGGACTTCACGCCCCGTTTCCAGAGACACATCGTGCTCCGCCGACGGCCCTCCCATTACCACGTGCACACGACGCTTCATGCCGTGCCCGCGCCGAGTTTGCGTGATATCTCTTCAACGACCCTCCCGCCGTCCACACGGTACTGCTCCCGGGTGTCTCGCTCCCTGACCGTTACCGTCCCGTCCTCCATGCTGCTGCCGTCTATGGTCACGCAATACGGCGTTCCGGCCTCATCCTGCCGGGCATAGCGCCGGCCGATCGAGCTGCTGACATCGGACAGCGCCGGGATGCCGTTGCGAAGGAAATCCTCAAATATTCCCGCGGCCATCTCCGGCATACCGTCCCGCTTCACCAGGGGCAGCACTGCTACCTTGATCGGTGCAAGCGACGGATGTAGCCGCAGGACCGTCCGTTTCTGCTTCCCTTCACCTTCCACTGCGTACGAATCGACAAGGAACGCCAGTGTCGCCCGGTCGGCGCCGGCCGCCGGCTCGATAACATAGGGGAACAGGTGTTGCCGGGAGGCCTCGTCGAACCAGGCAAGGCTTCTGCCGCTGAACTCCGAATGGCGCTTCAGGTCAAAGTCGGTTCTATTGGCCACGCCTTCCAACTCGTTCCAGCCGAAGGGAAATTGATATTCGACATCCACACACGCCTTGGCGTAGTGCGCCAGCTCGTCGCTTTCGTGGTCCCGGAGGCGCAGGTTGTCGGGACGGATACCCAGCCCCGTGTACCACGCAAAGCGCTGCTGCTTCCAATAATCATACCATTGTTCATCTTCGTCGGGGGGGACAAAGAACTCCATCTCCATCTGCTCGAACTCCCGGGTCCGGTACGTGAAGTTCCCGGGGGTAATCTCGTTGCGAAAACTCTTGCCGATCTGCGCAATCCCGAAAGGGAGCTTCTTGCGGGTTGCCTGCTGAACATTGAGGAAATTGACGAAGATTCCCTGAGCCGTTTCGGGTCGGAGGTACACCGTGGAAGAGGAGTCTTCGACGGGGCCCATGAAAGTCTTGAACATCAGATTGAACTGCCGCGGCTGTGTCAGCTCCCCGCCGCACTTCGGGCACACCGACGAATCATCCAGATGGTCGGCCCGGAATCGCGACCGGCAGGACTTGCAGTCGACAAGGGGGTCGGTGAAACCCTGGAGATGGCCCGAGGCTTCCCAGACTTTCGGATGCATGAGCAGTGAAGCATCGAGCCCGACGATGTCGGCCCGGGTTGTGACCATTGCTCTCCACCACGCCTCCTTGACATTGCGCTTCAGTTCCACGCCGAGAGGGCCGTAGTCCCAGCAACTGTTCAAACCGTCATAGATTTCGCTCGACTGAAAAATGAACCCGCGACGCTTGCACAGCGATACGATGTTCGCCATGACGTCGGGCGTTTGATTGGACATAGTGCCGGCTCCTTGCCGTTGTAATGATGCAGTTTTCCTCCGGCCCGGCCTTAACGCCGGTCAAAGGAACTTCTTCGCCGTACCTTCCGGGGCTATCGACCGACTCGTGACGTATGCCGGAGCTTCCCGGTTCGGCCGGCGGTACCGATGCGCGGGCATTGGTTCCCTCCTGCCCGCTCATTCGGGGCCTGCCGGCCGATCAGTCCGGCAAATATGATGCACAATTGCGCTTGATACGCTCGCGAATCGGCACGCTCGTGTCGACCTGGAATTCCAGCCCGGTGATCATTTCGTAGAGCCTGATATACCGGGATGAGAGTTCCGTGACCAGTTCGTCGGGCGCCGCGGGGAGTTCCTTATCGTGATAGGGATCGCAATGTTCGCGAAACCACAAGCGAAGGAACTCTTTGTCGATATTCTCAGGTTCAGCGCCCTCGGCCATCCTCTCCCGGTAGGAATCGGCCAGCCAGTACCGTGAAGAATCCGGGGTGTGGATTTCATCGATCAAGAGCACCTCGCCGTGCTCATTGATTCCCATTTCGTACTTCGTATCCACCAGGATGAGACCGTGTTCGGCGGCGATCTCGGTACCCCGTCTGAACAGTGAGAATGCGATTGAGGAGAGGCGTTCCCAGAGATCGCCGTCTACGATTCCCCGCGAAACGATTTCTTCGGCGGAAATCGACTCATCATGCTCTTCCGCTTTGGTTGTGGGAGTAAGAACAGGCTCCTCGAATTTCTGGTTTTTCACCATTCCCTCGGGCAGCTCGTTCCCGCAGAACGTTCGAACTCCCCGGTTGTACTGCGTCCAGGCCGAGGTATCGGTGGAGCCGGTAAGGTAGCCGCGAACAACGAACTCGATAGGTATGACACGGCATTTCCGGGCCACGGTCACGTTGGGATCCGGTACTTCGAGCACATGATTCGGCACGATATCGGCGGTTCTGTCGAACCAGAAAGCGCTCACCTGATTGAGCACCTGCCCTTTAAACGGAATGCTTGCCAGGATGCGATCAAAAGCGCTCTGGCGATCCGTCGTGATAAGAATCAGCTTGTCGTCGATTTCGTACGTATCGCGAACCTTGCCGCGGCGGTGATCGGGCAACTCAAGAAAGTCGGTCTCGTCGAGGCACTTGCCCAGTGCCGATTGAATCGTCTCTCGGGTAACCATACTGCATTTCTCCCTTGGTTGAGGAATGTGCCGATCGCTCCGGAGTCTGCGCCGGACGCCTGCTCATAAGGCACACATCGACAGTCTAAAATACACTCCTCCGAAAGCTGCTCACAATCAGTCGACGAGCCGTTGCATGCGGTTGAAGGCCCGTGTCTTTTCGCTCCGATCAACCCTCGATCGATCGAGCGCTCGCCGGAGACTCTCGATGGTATGCTCGTAGGTGTCTCTGTCCACGGGGTACGGAATACCGTCCTTGCCGCCGTGAGCAAAGGAAAACCGGGCCGGGTCACGCGTACTTGCGGTGCTTCCGTAGATCAGTTCCGAGATTAGGGCGAGTGCACGAAGCGCACGGGGGCCGACACCGCGGATTCCGAGCAGTTCCTCGAAATTCCTCGGGGCCGACTCATAGGTCTTGAGAAGGATCTTTTTCAGGTTTCGCGGGTCGATATCGCGAACGCACACGGGGTGACGGCGCGGCAGTTCAAGGTGGGGGAGCCGACGGTAGGCTTCCAGGGTCTCCTCACCATGTCGCGCGGCAAGCTCCGCGGAGTGCTCCCGGGAGTCGTGACTCTCGGATGCTACGAGGTTCATCGTCTCCTGTCTGGAGTCGCAGCAGACCGCCGCATGCGGTTCGTCGACAAAGCATGTGACACCCTCCCCGAGCCAGTGGTACCGCCTGGCCATGCGCGTGGCGTCGCTCATTCCCTGCTGCACAACACACCATTTGCCGGATCGTGAGAAGAAGAATGCATGGTGGTACAGTTGGTATCCGTCTTGAACACAGGCGCTGTCCACTTTTGCCGACATTCTGCTCGCATACACCAGAGGAGCGGGGTCGCCCGCGAGGGTATGCTCGAATGCCGCCTCAATTTCGCCGGGTGTTTTGCGGGATGTCCCTCCCTTGCCGCCGCAGGCGAAGATGCCCAGCTCGGATTCAATGCCTTTGATTCCTTCCTTCACGGCGCCGCAGGTTGTGGTTGTCAGACCGCTGGAATGCCAGTCGAATCCCAGTACGCAGCCCAGGGCCTGAAACCAGAAAGGATCGGAGAGGCGCCGCAGGATTTCGTCGGGCGCGTGTTCCGCCGCAAGGTGCGACATGATTTCCCGCGCGAGCCGGACCATGCGCGCAAAGAGCCAGGCGGGCGCTTTGCCTCCGTGAAGCGGGAGATGTGCGGTTCCCGTGCGCATGCCGGTAAAATACATGACCCTGGCGTTGCGGGTACGCGAAGTACAGGTCGGCCCCGTTTCGGGGCGTGATTCGAGCGGATCGATGTTCGTGCCCGCGGGCTCGCATTCATGGGAGGGGGCGCCGGGCAGGTGGCGGGTGCTTTTGTGAAGAAGTATATTTTTCCAGGAGAAATTCACGGTCCCTTGAAGGCGGGAGGTGGCATGAGCACGCGCATGAGTCTGGGTATTGCGGTAGGTCTCGGTGTGGCTTTCTTCGGGTGCGTAGACCCCGGTGACGCTCCGTTTGAGCAGCCGAAAAACGCCGAAATCGATACCACCGAATCGTTGCAGTCGCTCGGGGATACACTTCGTGTCGCTCGTACCGTATCCTGCACCCTGAGCGTGAGACTGCCCGATCTGATCACGGATTATCGAATCGTTCGCATTGCCGGTGACACCGATACGGTTGTGGTTGACTCCGGAGGCGTACCGGGTGAGTTGATCGTGTTCGACCTCGACGTGCCGTCGTCGGGAACACACCGGCTGGTCGCGACGGTGACCAGGGCGACCAATCCCCCGACGGTCGATTCTCTTGAGCGCGACGTTACCGTCGTATCCCATGCCGAAGCCGGGCTGGACACGACTACCGGTCTACCGTGCCTCTCGGATTCGATTCCAATCGACACGTCCCTCGCATGCACCGCCCACGTGATTCTTCCTGAATTTCTCGACACATTCCGGGTGTACCTGGTTCGGTCGGGCGGGGAGGGTACGACGCTTGATCAGGGGGCTGTCGAGGGGGCGGCAATTCCTTTCACTGTGGAGCTGCCCCTTCCCGGTACCTACTCGGTTGTTGTGGTAGTTACGAGGGCGGATGCGAGCGGGGACACGCTCGTGCGCACTACGACAGGTACGGCGCCGTATTCGCCCGCGATCGTTTCACTGGTTCCCGATACCTCCCACCTGGCGCTTCACAGGGAGTACCAGTGCACACTGCGGGTCACGCACCCGAGCCTGATAGAGCGCTACGAAGCGACGCTGCATTATGGCGGGAACAACATTGTTGTTTCCGACGGTCCTGTCGAGGATGTTTCGGTGTTTTTTGCCCTGCCGGTCTTCTACGACGGTGAATTCGATCTGGTGACGAGCCTGCACAACTACGACGGTACCCGGCCGTCGCTGTCCCGAACATTTGGAACGTACCGTCTCGCGCCGGCCGTGGTCGCGGATTCGGCCCGGTATCGCAGGGGCCTTGGCGACACCGCCGAAATCGGATTCGTCGCGACCGATCCCGACAGCAATCTTCTGGAGATCTTCTCGACTCGGGACTCCTCTGATACCGTCAGTCACCCCGTGCTCGCGAGCGGACAGCACAGAACGCAATTCGTGCGGTCGGTGGTGTCCGGTTCGGTGGACACGATTCTGGTGAGTGCCTGGGCAATGGACGAGGACAGTCAGTTCAGCTCCGATGCCGTGTGCACGCTGTTCGTGGAAGACACCGTGGCGCCGCAACTCTCTCTTCTTGCCCTGCGCCCGTCGACGGGCGACTCACTGGTAGCGGAACTCCCCTGCACCCTGTGGGTGCGGGTGAAGGATGATTCACCGATCGACTCGGTAACGTTCGGGACGCGCCACATGAGCGTGTCGGGGGATACCGCAATGATCAAGCTCTCGCAGTTGGACAGCGGGAGTCTGGAGTTCACCGTGCGGGCGTACGACAGGTGGGGCAACGACGCCTCGCTGGACGTACCCATGTTCTACGAGGGAGACAAGACCTATCCACCGAGGATCAGCGATAAGCTTTCGGCGCAGACGGTGGCCGAGAATGAGTCGTTCGAGGATGTTGCACTGGACAGTGTCGTCGTGATCCCATCGGAGGCGGATTACGGTCCCGCCGACCTTACGTGGCATATTACCGAGGTAGAACCCGCGGGCAAGCTGGAGTTGACGTATGACGCGGGAACACGAAGTTTCAGCGTAGCGGTTCCCGATTCGGAGTGGGCCGGGGGTGAAGCCTTTTTCTTCGAAGCGGAAGCCCCCGGCAACCTGTCGGACACCAAAGCCGCAACCTTCACGGTCACTCCGGTCAACGATCCGCCGGTAATCCTGGTCAAAAATCAGAGAAGGCTTGTGGGGACGCCCTTTGACACGCTGGTACTCTCTGAATCGGCATACGACCCCGACGACACAGTCTCGGCGTTGACCTGGCACTTCGTGGACGGCACCTGTTTCTTCGCCGATTCGGTGTGGCGGATCGAGTGCAGGACGCCCCGGAGCGGAGGATTCGGAATCTGCCTTCCAAGGTTCACGGGCCGCGTGGCAATTGCTCCCGACACGAACCTGATCGACCCCACGACCTGGACGGGGTCCGACACGCTCACGATTCGCGTGGAGGACGGCCACGGTTCGGGCGGTGTGACCACCAGGGATGTAATATTCACCAAGTACGAATTCCAGGCGTATCTTCCTCCCGCGCAGCTTCCTTAGGCTTCGTCATACCCGTCGGCGCAGGGAATTGTGTGACTCGGCGAAGAGGCGAGGCTTCGCCGGGGCACGTCCGCTCACCCTTCGACCATGCTCAGGATGAGCGGAGGCGGGTCATCTTTCGTCGTTTCCGCGTGTATGGCGCCCCGCACCAGCCGTGGGGATCCGGCACGGTGCAGAGGGCGGCGTTTTTTCCGAGGAGGACTGGGGCCCCGGCAGGCCGGGCTACTCCATCGCGTCGATTACTTCGTCGACCGAAACCGTGGCAAATGTCGATGCATAGTCCGACATGGCATAGGGGATAACCAGCGTTCCGCCGTGGATGAGCGCTCCGCAGGTGTATACCACATTGGGCACGTAGCCTTCACGTTCGTTCTCGTTGGGCTCCAGCAGGGGCCTGGGGAGTCTCCCGATTACGCGTGAAGGGTCGTTTCTGTCGAGCAGAAAGGCCCCCATACAGTAGCGTCTCATGGGCCCCACGCCGTGGCTGAGAACCAGCCACCCCCGGTCGGTCTCAATCGGCGAGCCGCAGTTTCCCAGTTGGACAAACTCCCAGGTGTAGGTGGGACGAACCAGGATTCTCGGCGAATACCAGAAGTGGATATTGTCGGAGTACATGAGGTAGATGTTCTCGTTGTCCTGACGTGAGAGCATTGCGTAGAGACCCCTGATCTTGCGGGGGAAGAGTGCCATTCCCTTGTTCTTGACCGCGGGGCCGTTGAGGGTGATGAATTTGAAGTGCAGAAAGTCGGCGGTTTCCAGCAACTGCGGAAAGATAACCTCCCCGTCAAACGCCGTATAGGTTGCGTAGTAGATCCACGACCCGTCGTCTTCACGAAAGCGCACAAACCGCGCGTCCTCGATTCCGTTTCGTTCGCTTGGTGAGGAGGGGAAGACGGCTCGTTCGGAGGGTTTCTGGTCGGGACGGAAGCGGACTTCGTAGTTGGAGTAGGCAAGGTTCCGCACACCCTCGAAGGTGGTTCGGGCGTCGTTGTCTCTGGAGAACCGCCGCCGGCTCATTTCGATCTGTTGCAGCAGCTCTTCCATGGTGAAGGACTCGTGCAGTGTCCCGAGTACCTCGAGGCTGTAACGGTTTTCCAGGCCGAGTTCGTGCAGCTTACGCATGAACATGGCTTTGTTGTACGAGGCGCTGACGATTCGGTCCGGCTGGGTTACATAAGGAGTGGGTTCAACCAGACTGATCCGGCCGTCGCTCCCGATTTCGCCCATGCGGAAGACGATGCTCGAAATATGTCCTTCCCCCGTGGCGCGCAGGCTCAGAAGAAACCTGAGCCCGCCTTCGGCGGTCGCGTCCTGGTCGGGGTGCGGCACGATTGAGGGATTGAACAGGGCGGCCGACTCAAGGGAGTATTCCTGTGTGAAATACGATCCCGCCAGCAACTGTCGTTCCCGGGAGATCTTCTCGTCGGTGAACATCCAGCGACGCACCGACTCGAAATGCTTCAGCAGAATGCTCTGTATCTGGGGGTGACGTGTTCGGAACTTCTGCAACACGCCCGCCAGGAGCCCCCTGACTTCTTCTTCGGAAAGCGACATGACCCGCGCGATGATATGGGAGATACGGTGAGGGCTTTCCGGCACGAACGGACGAATGAGCACGCGGTTGTGCGAGGGCCTGAGAACGAGGGGAAGACGGGTAAGCTTGATGTTCTTCACGGTGAACCTCATCTATTTTAAGTTGTGCTTCCCGCCGGGCCTTGCGGACGAAGCGGCTTGCGACGGGAACATGTGCTGTGTCCGGTGCGGGTATCGACGATAGTATACTTACTCGGCGAGGCGGGTGTCAATCAACTTTCTCCCGGAGGGATTTGCACGGTGGTTGAACTGAAAAATATCGCGGTTGTAGGAAACTACGTTCCCCGGAGATGCGGCATTGCTACCTTCACGACCGACCTGGTCAACGCGATTGCCGCGGCGGCGGACCCGGTGGACTGCTGGGCCGTAGCGATGAACGACCGACCCGAGGGGTATCGCTATCCCGACAAGGTCCGATTCGAAATCAATCGCAACAGTACGCAGGAATATCGTCTGGCCGGTGACTTCCTCAATATCAGCCAGGCTGATATCGTGTGTCTTCAGCATGAATTTGGCATTTTCGGCGGGCAGGCCGGGAGTTACATACTTCAGTTGCTGCGGGAACTCCGCGCTCCGGTGGTAACCACGCTGCATACGGTGCTGGATGAGCCGACTCCCGAACAGAAGAAGGTGCTCAACGAGGTGGTGGAATTGTCCGACCGGGTTATCGTGATGGCGCACAAGGCGCAAGCGTTGCTGGGAGAGGTCTACGGCGTGCCCGGGCGGAAGATTACCTTCGTGCACCACGGTATTCCCGACATGCCGTTCGTGGATCCGCATTTTTACAAAGACCACTTCGCAGTGGAGGGGAAGAAGGTGCTGCTGACCTTCGGCCTGCTTTCTCCCAACAAGGGTATCGAATACATGATCAAGGCACTGCCGCGTGTGGTGGATCGTCATCCCGACGTGGTCTATATCGTGCTCGGCGCGACGCATCCGCATATCAAGAAAGCCCAGGGAGAGAAATACCGGCTGGGGCTGGAGAGCCTTGCGCGCAAGCTCGGCGTGGAGCGCCATCTGAGATTTCACAACCGATTTGTGGAACTGAGGGAGTTGTGCGAATTTCTCGGGGCCGCCGACGTCTATGTCACGCCGTACCTCAACGAAGAGCAGATTGTGTCGGGCACTCTGGCCTACGCCATGGGTGTGGGAAAGGCGACGGTTTCGACGCCGTACTGGTACGCCTCCGAGATGATGGCCGAGGGGCGCGGGCTGGTGGTCCCTTTCCGGGATTCCGACGCTTTGGCTGAGGCTGTCGGGGGTCTCCTGGACAGCGAACTGGAGCGTAATACGATTCGCAAACGGGCATACTCCTACATGCGCAACGCGATATGGAGCCGGGTCGCCAACGAGTATCTCTCCGCTTTCTACGAAGTCAAGGGAAGCCGGAGTCTCGCCCCCCGGCTGCATTCCCGGGGCGGGACCATGGAGCGCGACAAGGACAGCCTGCCCGATCTCAACCTCGATCACCTTCGGCGCCTGACCGACGAGACGGGGATTCTGCAGCACGCGACCTTTTCGGTCCCGGACTATTCTCACGGGTATTGTATCGACGACAATGCCCGGGCCTTGATCGTAGCGGTCACCGCGCGTCGCCTTTTGCCGGCCGAAGACACGCTTCAAAGGCTGCAGACGCGGTACCTGGCATTTCTGAAGCATTCTTTCAACGAAGGCAACGGGTATTTCCGGAACTTCATGGGCTACGATCGCAGGTGGCTGGAGGAGATGGGCTCGGAGGACAGTCACGGAAGAGCGTTGTGGGGGTTGGGGGTGGCCTGCGCCTTTTCGACCGATCCGGGATGCGTTGCCGTGAGCACGACACTGTTTCACCGGGCGCTGAAGGTAGTGGAGCGGTTCACGCACGCCCGGTCGCTGGCCTTTTCGCTGGTTGGAATCCATGCCTATTTGAGCCGGTTCCTGGGCGACAGCGAAGTCCGGCGCGTTCGTGCCGTCCTTGCCGAGCGGCTCATACAGATATTCAACGGCAGTTGCAGCGACGACTGGCCCTGGTTCGAAGACCGGGTAACCTACGCAAACGCCAAGCTGCCCCAGGCACTTCTTCTCTCGGGGCAGTGGATGCAGAGGGAAGACATGGTGCGCAGCGGCTTTCGGATTCTGGACTGGCTGTTGAGCGTGCAGACCGATTCGGGCCATTTTTCTCCGATCGGCAATGCGGGATGGCTTACGCGGGAGCAGGGCAAGGCCCGTTTCGATCAGCAGGCTATCGAGGCCCAGGCCATGGTCGAGACGACGATCCTGGCTTACTATATGACACGGGATGAGAAGTACGCCGCGGCGGCGCACATGGCATTCAACTGGTTCCTGGGCCGCAACGACCTCAACGTGGCGCTCTACGATTATTCGACGGGGGGCTGCTGCGACGGGCTTCAACCAGACGGGCCCAACTACAATCAGGGCGCCGAGTCGACGCTGGCATGGCTGCTCTCCCTGATCGCCATCCAGGCTTTCCAGACCGATCAGAAAGACTTGCACTACGTGGAATAGTCGGAACGATGCCGAGGAGTGGGTAACCATGCGTGTTGCAATGCTCGCGCCGATCGCCTGGAGGACTCCGCCGAGGCATTACGGCCCGTGGGAGCTGGTGACGTCGCTGCTCACCGAGGAGTTGGTGAGGCGGGGTGTGGATGTGACCCTTTTTGCCACGGCGGATTCGATCACGACGGCCAGGCTGCGAAGCGTGTGTCCCGCCGGCTATGAGGAGACGGCCGAATCGGAACCCAAGGTCATGGAGTGTCTTCATATTGCCGCGTGCTTCGAAGCCGCGCGTGAATTCGACCTTATCCACAATCAATTCGATTTCCTGCCCCTTACTTACAGCGGGCTCGTGGATACTCCCCTGGTGACGACGATTCACGGGTTTTCTTCTCCGGCCATCCTTCCCGTGTACCGGAAGTATAACGGCCGCTGCCGGTACGTATCGATCAGCGATGCCGATCGTGCACCCGGGCTCGACTACATCGCTACGGTATACCACGGCATTGATCCGACCCGGTTCACCTTCAGGCAATCTCACGACAACTACCTTCTTTTCTTCGGGCGGATTCACCCGGACAAAGGGACGACCGACGCGATCGAGATTGCGCGGATGGCGGGACGTCGCCTGGTGATTGCCGGTATCATCCAGGACCGGGCGTACTACGACGATAAGGTCGCTCCCCGTATCGACGGCGACCGCGTGAGATTCGTGGGCAGTGCGGGACCCACCGAGCGTGACCGGTTGCTCGGCGGCGCCGAAGCGCTGCTTCACCCGATCGGATTCGCGGAGCCGTTCGGACTTTCGGTGGTGGAGTCCATGGCGTGCGGTACTCCC
The DNA here is from genome assembly GCA_964571815.1 of uncultured Fibrobacterota bacterium. GTDB lineage: Bacteria > Fibrobacterota > Chitinivibrionia > Chitinivibrionales > WJKA01 > CAZNDN01. Next base: position 14,656 of record CAZNDN010000020.1, read on the forward strand.
GTAATTGCCTATCGCAAGGGAAGCATGGAAGAGCTGATCGATGACGGGGTCGACGGCTTCCTGGTCGACAGTGCCGAGCAGGCGGCCCGGGCCGTCGCGAAGGTGGACGGACTCGACAGAGCGGCATGTCGGCACAAGGTCGTGCGGCGGTTCACGGTGGAGCGCATGGCCGGCGACTATATGAATGTATACAAGAGGATTCTCGACATTTGAGGGGGGCGGGCCGGTGGCGGAAGCGTGGTCGTGAGGTTTTCGGTGAGGCCGAAGCCCGGATCGTCTCTCGGCGGGGGGGGGGGCGAAAAAGAAACGCACCCCGCCGGAAGCAGGGTGCGTTGGTGACCTTTCACGTACGCAACAAGGGATCGATTGCTGCTCACTTCTTCGTCAACGGAAAAAGCTGCATGTTGACCTGATACACGCGATTGGGTTTGGTGTCTTCCGCACACAGCTTTTCGATCTTGTCGCGACATTTCTGGACTTCGTCCTTCACTTTCTCCAGCGTTTCCTCGGACGCACTCACCGTCACCGCCGCCATCTTCCTGTCCGCTTCGGGATATCGGTCCAGGGCGGGGCGAGCCAGCTCCAGCATCTGCACTTCGTACTCGGTAAGGGCAACCTTGTCCGCTTCGGTCTCCATGGGCGGGACCTTTTCGGCGGGACGGAGCGTCCCGGAGGGCGTCGAACGAAGATACCCGAGCTTCAACAGCATTTGCACGGCCCGCGACGCCTTGCCCGCCGAGATTGTCGGGGAGAGCTTCTTGTTGAGCCCTTCGGCGTCTTCCTTCACACTGAAGAATTTGACCAGGTTGCAGATCGCGGCGTGATACCAATGCTCATGGTACACATAGTCACGTTCCTCGTCGACTTTGATCCTGTTGCGCAGGAAATCCGTGACATCGGCAAGCCTTCTGCGCTTTTCCTCGGAGTTCCGTGCCTGGTGGAAGTCTACGAGAAGCCGGAAATAGGTTGCCTCTCGCTTCTTCATGGCGAAGAGACGAATCAACTCGGAGGTCAGCCGCTCCGACAGTCGCACCTTCCCGTGAAGAATGTGGAGAAACATCGCGGAGGACTCCAGTCCCAGCTTTGCCGCAATGTAGCGGTGCGAGAAATGGTAGTCCAGCGCTTTCCTCTGCTCATAGGCGTCGCGCAAATACGCCTTGTGGTCATCGTAGTCAAACACGTTGACCCGGGTCGGCAACTGAGGAGAATTGTTCATGAGACACTCCCGGTAAAGAGTTGAAAGATGATGGTCGTTTAGGAAAATATATATTCGCACAACAGAATGCAATAGCCTGATTGTTTTTTTTCGTTTCAGCCTCATCCGGCCCCTTGAAAACGTGTGGTTATGTCGGGTTGTTGCTTTTCCGGAGGCAAGTGAAGTATATAAGAAGAGGCTCGCACCGTGCGGGTGAGTTGTCCGTTGTTTCGAGGGTCGAATTAGCGGGAGGGGGTTGGTCCATGAGCGGTGGTCCGGTGCCGTCACGCCCCGGCGGGGCACGCGACATTGCGCTGTGGTGGGTGTGCACTCTGCTGGGGCGTACGTGGCGCTATCGTATCGAGGGGGCGACGTCGTGGGAGCCCTATGGCTGTCCCACAAAAGGCGTTATCTACTGCTTCTGGCATTCGCAAATCCTGCAGTTTGCCTACGGGTTTCGTCGATGCGGCATCACCACGGTGATTTCGGCGAGTCGTGACGGCGACCGCGCGGCGTCGATCGCCTCGCTGTGGGGCCACACCGCCATACGCGGTTCATCGAGCAGGAAAGGCGTTTCGGTGCTTCGCACCTCCGTCCGAGTGCTTCGCGAAGGACACAGTGTGGCGGTTGTGCCCGACGGTCCCCGGGGACCGCGGGAGCAAGCCAAGCCGGGCGCCGCACAGATGGCCCTGCTTTCCGGAGCGCCCCTGGTGCCTGTCAGGGCGTTGCCGTCTCACGCACTCCGGCTGCGCTCCTGGGACCGGTTCGAGTTCCCCGTTCCCTTTGCGCGTGTGAAGGTATGGTTCAGCGAGCCGATACGTCCCGGCAGCTTCGACGGGCTTCCCGACCCGGCGCGTCGCATGACCGAGCAGCTCCAGGCCCGGCTTCGGGGGCACCGGTGACTTCGTCGCTTCCCCAATGGCCGCCAACTGTCTTTGTGCTGGTACCCGCGTACCGGGCACGTGAGCAGCTCAGGGCACTGTTGCCTGAACTGACGGCGGTCGTTCCCGCCGACCGGGTGCTGGTGGTTGACGACGGTTCGAAGGACGGCACCGATGCGGTGTGCGCCCAGCGGGGTGTGTCGTGCCGGGTGTTGGAGCACAATCGCGGGAAGGGAGCCGCGTTGCGTGAAGGATTCGGGGCACTGCTTGAGGCCGGGGCGGAATGGATCGTGACGATGGATGCCGACGGTCAGCACGCGGTGGAGGACCTCCCGGCGTTCCCGCGGGCCATTCACGAGAGAAGCACACACGGCATCATAATCGGTTCGCGACGGAAAAGACCGGGTACGATGCCGCTGGGTCGCATCGTGTCAAACACCGTTACCTCGGCACTGGTCTCCTGCCTGACGGGCTGTCGGATCGAAGACAGCCAGTGCGGCTATCGTGCCTATTCGGCGCGGCTCCTTCGCTCCGTGACGCTGCGAACAAACCGGTTCGAGGCCGAAACCGAAGTGATTCTCAGAGCATGCAGACTCGGCTTCGACGTGAGTTTCGTGAAGGTGCACACATTATATTTCCAGCACGGCAGCCACATCGCTCACATTCGCGATACGTTGCGCTGGCTCGGAGCGGTAGCGGGTATTCTTGTTTCGTTGCATCGATGGGCAGGACCGGACAAGGCGGAGAAACGGCAACGATGAACCGATGAATTTTATGGAATTGAAACCACAGATTGCCCGTGAGCGCCTGGTGCGTAATCTGCGGGCGCGGGGGATAACCGACGAGCGCGTGCTTGAGGCGTTTCGCAAGGTTCCCCGTCACCGTTTCGTCGACACGGCGCTTCAGAGCCAGGCGTACGACGACAACGCCCTGCCGATCGGCTGTGGGCAGACGATCTCGCAGCCCTACGTCGTGGCGTTGATGACCGAGCTGCTCGGACTGAAGCAGGACGACAAGATCCTCGAGATCGGCACGGGTTCGGGATTCCAGACGGCTGTTCTGGCGTGTTTTTCGCGGCGTGTGTATACGGTGGAGCGAAACCGGGATCTTGCCGAGGCGGCGCGAAGGAAGTTGCGTGAGCTTGGGTATGTCAACGTGGTGTGCAAGGTCGGCGACGGTTCCCGGGGGTGGCCGCAGCACGCTCCTTACGACAGGATTATCGTGACCGCCGGGGCGCCGGCCCTTCCCGAAACGCTCACCGCGCAGCTCGGCGACGAGGGGTGCATGGTGATTCCCCGGGGAGACCGGGCGAGTCAGCAACTGGAAGTGTACCGCAAGTCGGGCGGTACGCTTACAAAGGAAGAGGCGGGGCAGGTTGTTTTCGTGCCCCTGGTGGGCGACCAGGGGTGGCAGGAATAGCTCCCGTCCTTCCGAGATCGCGACCGGCTCCCGCTCCCGCCGCGGGAGAGTCATCGCCGGAGCCGGCAAGGAGAAGGGTGGGGTCCCTTTTTCGCGACACCCCCCTCACATTTGTTCGGCGGACCGGGCCTCGCCGGGTCGTTATTCCCATCATGTGACGCCTGCCGACTCTCGACCGCATCCCGAGCTGTAGTAATGTATTTTTGTACTCTTCCATACGGTCATAATCTCGCTTTTTTACCCTGATCACTTTAATCTCACGGGAGCATCACATGGCTCGAAAGAGAGTACCTCACGACGGAAACTCGGCCACGGCGCATGTCGCGCATGCGGTCAGTGAAGTGTGCGCAATATACCCTATCACGCCTTCATCGCCCATGGGAGAGATCTCCGATGAGAAGTCATCGAAGGGCGAGACAAATATCTGGGGAACGGTGCCGGTCGTGTCCGAGCTTCAATCCGAAGCCGGCGCTTCAGCGGCCGTACACGGCGCGTTGAGTGCGGGTGCGCTCACCACAACATTTACGGCATCCCAGGGCCTTCTGCTGATGATTCCCAACATGTACAAGATCGCCGGCGAGCTGACGCCGGCGGTTTTTCATGTAAGCGCCAGATCGATTGCCTGCCAGGCGCTTTCCATTTTCGGAGATCACAGCGATGTCATGGCGATAAGAGAGACCGGTTTCGGCCTCTTGTCCTCATCGAGTATTCAGTCCGCCATGGATCTGGCCCTGATTGCGCACACCGCAACACTGGAGGCGCGGGTGCCGCTGGTGCATTTCTTCGAAGGTTTTCGGGTTTCGCACGAGATCCAGAAAATCGAAGAGTTGACTCTGGACGATATGCGCGAGATGATCGACAACGAGCTGGTCGAAGAGCATCGCCGGCGCGCGATGACCCCCGATCGGCCGACGATCAGAGGTACATCGCAGAACCCCGATGTCTATTTCCAGGGTCGGGAGACGGTGAATCGGTACTACCAGGCATGTCCGGCAATCGTACAGAAGGCAATGGACAGGTTCGCGAAGCTCACCGGCAGACAGTATAATCTCTTTGAGTACGTGGGTGCGCCCGATGCGGAGCGGGTGATCGTGCTGATGGGCTCGGGGGCCGAGACCGCGCACGAGGCCGTTGATTACCTGATCGGCAAGGGAGAGAAGGTCGGGATGGTCAAAGTACGTCTGTTCCGGCCGTTCGATGCCGGTGCGCTGCTTGGCGCAATTCCCGCGACAGTGAAGAAAATCGGGGTCCTTGACAGGACCAAGGAGCCGGGGTCCCTTGGGGAGCCGTTGTACGAAGATGTGCGCACGGCGGTGGCCGAGGCCGTGGAAGCCGGGAATGCACCTTTCGACGCGACCCCGGTAATCGTCGGGGGGCGGTACGGTCTGGGTTCTGCCGAGTTCACGCCGGCCATGGTCAAGGGCGTGTACGATGAGATGAGCAAGGAGAAGCCGAAAAACAAGTGGGTGGTTGGCATTCGCGACGACGTCACGGGCAACTACATCGAGTTCGATCCGCAATTCAGCACCGAGGGTGAGAAGACCTATCGTGCGATGTTCTACGGGCTTGGCTCCGACGGTACGGTGGGGGCAAACAAGAACTCAATCAAGATTATCGGCCGGGAGACCGACAACTACGCGCAAGGCTATTTCGTGTACGACTCCAAGAAGGCCGGCGCCATGACCGTCTCGCACCTTCGTTTCGGCCCCGAACCGATCCGGGCCCCCTATCTGATTTCGCGGGCCAACTTCCTGGCATGTCACAACTTCTCGTTTCTGGAGAAGTACGACATGCTGAAGAATCTCGATGAAGGCGGTATTTTCCTGCTGACCTCTCCGTTCGGCAAGGAGGAGGTGTGGAAGCAGCTTCCCGGACGGGTACAGAAGCAGATTATCGACAAGAAGGTGCGTTTCTTTGTTATCGATGCCATTCGGATCGCGGAGGACCTTGGCCTGGGCGCCAGGATCAACGTGATCATGCAGACGGCCTTCTTTCGGATTTCGGCGATCATGGAGCAGGTCAAGGCCGTGGAGGCGATCAAGACCGCGATCAAGAAGACCTACGGGAAAAAGGGCGAGCAGGTGGTGAAGATGAACAACGACGCGGTGGAGCGGGCGCTGGCCGCGATCGAGGAGGTCCGGGTGCCGGCGGAGCCGGACAAGCCGGTGGAAGAGTTGACTACCGTTCCCGATGATGCTCCCGATTTCGTTAGAGAGGTAACCGCTACCCTGATGAGGCAGGAGGGGGATCGCATCACCGTCTCTCAGATGCCGGCCGACGGTACGTGGCCCGTGGGAACGACGCGGTACGAGAAGCGCAACATCGCCGTGCACATTCCTGTCTGGAACCCCGATACCTGTATACAGTGCGGTCGGTGTTCCCTGGTGTGTCCGCATGCCACGATCAGGCCCAAGGCATACGAAGAGAAGTATCTTGAGGGTGCGCCGGAGACGTTCAAATCCACCGATGCCAGGGGAAAGGACCTTGCGGGTCTGAAATACACGCTGCAGGTGGCCCCCGAAGACTGTAC
>CAZNDN010000020.1:20780-27159 GCA_964571815.1 uncultured Fibrobacterota bacterium
GGGTGTTCCTCGATTTACGGCGGCAATCTTCCTACGACGCCGTACTGTGCGCGGGATGACGGACGCGGGCCGACGTGGAACAACTCGCTTTTCGAGGACCCGGCGGAAATTGCCTTCGGCATGCGCCTGACCGTGGATACGTTCCGGGAACGGGCCGGGCAGCTTGCGCGGGCGATCATTGCCGACGGGGGCTGTGCCGAGGACACGGCGAAGAAACTGCTGGGGGAAATTGTTGAAGCGGATCAGTCCACGTATGAGGCGATCGAGCAGCAGCGCAAGCGAGTCGACGCGGCGAGGGAATTGCTCGGAAAATGCACGTGCGAGTCATGCGGGGAAATGGTGAACCTGATCGATTACCTGGTGAAGAAGTCGGTGTGGGCGTTCGGCGGCGACGGCTGGGCGTACGATATCGGCTACGGAGGTCTTGACCACGTGATCGCGTCGGGAAAGAACGTCAATATCCTGGTGCTCGATACCGAGGTGTATTCCAACACGGGCGGTCAGGCGTCCAAGGCGACGCCCATGGGAGCGGTGGCGCGGTTCGCGGCAAGCGGCAAGCCGGTCTTGAAAAAGGAATTGGGAATGATGGCCATGACCTACGGCTACGTGTACGTGGCCAAGGTGGCCCTCGGCGCCAATCCCAACCATACGGTGAAGGCAATGGTGGAGGCCGAGGGTTACGACGGGCCGTCGCTGATCATGTGCTACACGCACTGTATCAACCAGGGAATCAACATGACCAGGGGCCTGCACCAGCAGAAGCTGGCTGTTGACTCGGGGCACTGGACACTGTATCGGTACAATCCCGACCTGGCCGATCAGGGCAAGAACCCGCTGCAACTGGACAGCAAGGAGCCCTCGATACCTCTTTCGGAGTATGTGTATTCCGAAAACCGCTACAAGATCCTTCAGCGGTCGAAGCCGGAGATCTCGAAGAAGCTTATCGAGACGGCGCAGAAGGGAGTCGAGGCGCGATACAGGATGCTGAAACACATGGCTTCCATGGAGAGTTGAGTTCTCTCACGGTTCGAGGGGGCGTTCGGGTATGAAGGCCGCGTGCGGGGGGACATGAACACGCGGCCTTTTTGCCGTTTGCCGCCCGATGGGGCCGCGGTTCGGTTGTGCAAGCGGCGTGTCGTTGACCGAGTCGGTTGACAGTGCCGTGTACGTTCTTCGTCGGCGCTCGCTGCGAAGGGGAAGCGAGCAACAGGGGGGCAGTGAGGTCCGAACAAGGGGACGCCCGGAGGAAGAATTGAACCGGAGGGGGGTGTTTCCCGACTATCGGATATAAGGTAAGGGGACTATTCCCCGTGATGACGGGTCGTGCGGCGTTCCACTCTGCTGCGATCAACTGGGCAAGAGGCGAGGAAAGTATTATTTTTTGATCAGGCTGTTCCAGGCCAAAACAGCGTCTGAACACTGTCTGCCGTCTATAGAGGGAGGAGAGGGCGACGCGCCCTCACTTAATCGTATAAAGGGGGTCCTATGAGGATCGGGTTGCCGACGGGCAAAACGTGGGCATTTGGAGCGATGCTGGTGTGTTTGGTGGCCGCGAGCGGAATCGGGCAGGAATACGAGTTCGGAGAGAATACGGATTACTGGCCGGGGGAGGGGGAGGGGTTGTATGAAGTCGATTCAATGTTTCTGGGCGCTACGTTTCTGAGGGACACGTCCAGTCCCTTGGAAGTGTGGTACAACGATAACCGGGCCTGGTGTACTGGGTGGCTCTATTTTATGGTACCAGGTTATCAGGACTCGGCATATGCTCTGTTCACAAACAGAGCCGAAGGTGCCAGGGTGCGATTGGATACGATCTTTAATGTGCCGCATTTGGATACCTTATATTTCAAATATCAAGTTGACATGGATACGAGGTGCGTTGATTGGGATGGCAACCCGAAGGACTTCCCTCAACCTCATGACTCCATAAGCCGATATACCGGCCCGAATCGTGCTCCCGGTGATATCTGTTCAGGCGGTGAACCGTGTCAGGGAGTGGATCGGCACTACTGCGAGGTGAAGAGGGATGCCACCGCCTTCGGTATTCCACTCGGCAGACGATTTTCGGTTGCTGGATGGGTGACCGAAAATGGTGAGCGAACCGATACCGTACAGTTTGCCTTTGAAGACAAGATCAGCGGGCAGGGAAGTGCCGACTACAATGACATTGTGTTCAAGATCACGGGTATCTTCCTCATCTCTCCCCCTGATTCCCTGGGGATTACGCTCGGCAGCGATGAGGTGGTTGCGGGTGACACCGCCACGCTTAACGCGACTCTTTATACGAGCCGGGGGCCGATTCCCGCCGACAGCAGCATTTACGACAAGGTGTTCTGGGAGATCGTGCCGTCCACCAAGGAGCCCGGCGACCAACTGACCGGTATTCAGGGGGTCAACAACGGGTTCACGGCCACCAAGGCGCATCGTAGCGTGCAGATCACTGCAAGAATCAACGATCCGCAGCTTACGGCCACCGCGCAGATCTATGTCAAGCCCGGGCCGGCCGATCATATCACGATCGAGCAGGATGCATCTCCGGACCTGTGGACTCCCGACGATCTCAACAATCTGGTTATTTCGTCGGAGAAGGACACGGCGAATCCGGCCTATGCGTTTCTGCGCGACAGATTCAACAATCTGGTCGAGGGGTTGAATGAAGGCAACGGGGGCAAGGCTGTCAATGCCAACTGGATCAGTCGCAATACGGCCGTGGCCACGGCCACGGGCGATCCCGGCCCACCGGTGCAGAATTTCAAGGGTGTGGTGGCGGCGCCCGAGCCGCGGACCACGGCTTCGGTCTGGGTGGTGGCCCGTGAGACGGTACTCCTGGGTGTCAAGGACGACAGCGTGCTGGTTGACGTTGCGAACTGGTACCCCACGGCGCTTCGTTTTGTCAAGCCCGGCACCGACAGCGTTATTACCGAAATCAACATTAACACGGATCAGCAGATGCCGCTTCAGGTGCAGGCCCAACAGTCCAATGACCCGTCCAGGTGGACGGTCTTTGCCGTGAACTGGAGTATGCCGTCGCCGTACAATACCCAGGTTGATCCGGCCATGCCGGCCGGTCTGGTTTCGAATTGGACCTACAGTCCCACCGCTCCGACAGCGCCGCAGACGCCGAGCCTGACCGTCTCTTACAGCGGCGTTGCGAATGTTACGGCGAGTATTCCCGTATCCGTGACGCCTGCCCCGCCGAACCGCGTCGAATTCGAGCTGCTTCCCAATCAGACCTATGTGGCCGGGCAGCCGATCAGGGCGGAGGCCAGGATTTACAACACCGACGGCCTGGTGCCCGGGAGCTGGTGTTACAATGCGACTTCGGGCAACGGCCAGGCCATCTACCAGGATATCATGGGCAAGGGAACGGGCAAGCCCGATCCGACGGTGGCGAGCGGCGAGGGGAGCGGTGTTGTCAACGAGCGGCCGGCGGAAACCGCCAAGGTCGACCAGTGCTTTGTGGGGGGCGTGGATACGGTCACCTTCACGCTCTACCATGCGCCGGTCAGGCGTGACAGTCTGCACCAGATGTGGATTCGGATTCCGGGTGTTGATGAGAATACCGGTCAGAGCAGGATGATCGAGGCGTCCACCGATCGTTTCTGGCTCAGTCCGGGACCGGTTGACCGCGTGGAGCTTCAGTACCCCGACGGCACGCCGGCGCCGGCACGGGACACACTTACCGCGCCCACCGACAACCTCTATCTTCAGGCATTCGGATACGACCGGTGGGGCAATCAGATCGGGACGGTCAGCAGCAACTGGGCAAACGACGGTACGCTGCATCCGGTCAATCCCGGGCCGAGCGAGATTATCGATTACGGTACCCTGAATGTACGCAATACGGAGCAGGGCTGCCTGTGGGCGTCGGCCGTGGCCAACCCGGCGGCCGCCGACACGTTGTGTCTCCTGATCGAGGCGCCGCCGGCAGGGTACTCATCGGCACTCACCCGTGACATATCCGGCAACGGCTACCTTGACCGCATCGAGGTGCGGTTCACCAAACCGGTTGACCTCAGTTCAATTACGGGGGACAACGTCACTGTTTTGTGGCAGGGCACCCGATTGCCCGTGCGCGAGATTGTCGCGGCCAACGGTATTGCGAAAGACTCGCTGTACTATTTCAACCTCACGGAGGTTGAGACACCGGAGCCGCAGACTGCCTGGACGCCCACGATCACCATCACGGGACACGAGGAAGTGACCACGGCAACCGAAACCGCGCAGGACGGTGCCGGACCGGTAGTGTGGAAGGTCGTGAAGGAGATTCAGGATCTCGATGACCGGTCGGAGGATATTGTTACGGTGACATTCAGCGAGCCGCTGTTTCGTGTACCGGGCACCAACGATCGGCCCGCGGCGGTATTCCGTGTGTGGCTGAAGGACACCTCGGCCGTCGGAGGGTTTGCGGAACAGGATACGGTACTGCAGGACATCGACTATTTCCTGACTTCGGAGCAGGCCGATCAGGCGAGGTTCCAGATGACCAACGGGAGAAACCTGAGCCCGATCCATTACCTCAACATTGTCGTTGACTCGGCCACGGGACAATCGCTGGTTCACGACAAATGCACCGACTGCCCGGCTCAAAACGCGCCGAACCTCAACAACAAGAAGACGCAGGTGGAGCTTGCGGGGGTTCCCCTTCGTGTGGCCGCGGGTCCCAATCCTTTTCCGCCGGTGGCCAATGCTCCGCTTGAGAGCGAAACGCTTAAGGGATACGTCACGGAGAGGGCCGCCAGGGAGGCATACACTAAGGGTGGAACGGCATTTCAGGTTGACGTGCCGCTGCCCTCGAACCCGCGCAACCGCAACGAGATGCAGATCAGCGGTTTTCTGAGCGTGTACGACATCGTGGGGAATCTGGTGTATCGCCGCGATACCGAAGAGAACCAGAACCTTGTCCTGAACGAGTGGCGGCAGAACTGGGAAGGCGGCAAGGTGAGGCAAATGGCCTTCTACTGGAGCGGCATGACCGATCAGGACCGGCCGGCGGCGCCGGGTTCCTACCGCGCCGTGGTGAACCTGACCATTACGTATATCGATCCTTACGGCAACGTGAAGACCGAGGAGCTGGTCGAGGCCGTGGGCCTCGGCGTGCGGCGCGGCAGAGCGCAGGGGCGGCAATAGTGAGCATGGAAAAGAATGTGCCGGCTATCTTTCAAGCGGAATGGGGAAAGCTCTGCGACCCTGGATCTTGAATTGGCAACGTGCTTGTGCATCAGCTCCTGCACCCAGATAACCTGCCCACAAACGGAGCGCCCGCCACGACGAATGGTGGCGGGCGCTCTTTGTATCTTCAACCCTGATTGAAGACGGGCCGAGGCTACGCTCGGACCGGCCCTTTCTTTCCGCCGAATTCCTGAAGAAACAGCCTTCCGCCGCACGGACAGAGCCGGATTGATCGCGCTCATGGTCTGTCTTGTTTCCCGCGCTTGTTCCAGGTCTACCCCCAAATCAGGCTTGACTCACTTTTCCGCGTATTATATGTTTTAACGCAACAGGCTTGCCTTCGTTTCATGCCATGAACACTATCGGCTGCAAACGGGACAATCTCAACCTTCTGCCTCTGGAGAGGGAAGATTATGGCCCGGCCACGTAAGAAGTCCCCAACGCGAAACGATGCGGGGCGTCCCCGGCGACGTCACGGCGAACATGGGAAGCGTCGCACGGAAGGCGGGAGGGGGGCGCGATCCAGGGATTTTGCGCGCTACATCTTATTCTTCGAGCAGCAGCCGGATCCCGGCTATATGGTATCTCCCGACGGAACAATTCTTGATGTGAACAAAGCGGCGGCGATGTTTCTTGGAAAGAGCCGCGATGAGCTGATCGGAAAGAAGGTGGTGCCGGCCGTGTATCCGCGTGGCTCCCGGGGCCGGGCGCGTGAGCTGTTCGAGAAGTGGAAGCGCAGCGGCAGGCTTTGCAATGAGGAGATCGTGGTCAACGATCGCCGGGGGAATCCGCACACGATGCTGCTGAATGTAGGCTCGCTCAAAGATGGAAAGGGGAAGACGCTTTGCAGTGTCTCGATCCAGAAGGATGTTTCGGAGCTGAAGCGCACGCAGGCACTCTGCCGGGAGCAGCGCGACCGCGCCGAGAGGTACCTGGAGCTGGCGGGCTCGATGATGGTTGCGCTCGATTCGCGAGGCAGGATACGGCTGCTGAATCGAGCCGCATGCGAGGTTCTCGGGGTCGATCCGGACAACATGAGAGGGAAGAGCTGGTTTGCCAACTTCATTCCACAGCGGAACAGAAAACAGGTCCGCCGCGTATTCGGCCGGCTTGCCGAGGGGGAAACGACGAGTGGAGAGTATGCCGAAAACCCGGTCTTGACCGCTTCGGGGGAAGAACGTATCATTGCCTGGCACAACACGATACT
>CAZNDN010000020.1:27259-45450 GCA_964571815.1 uncultured Fibrobacterota bacterium
ACGGAGCGGAAGCTGATGGAGGAAGAGCGCCGGCGGCTTACCGGAGAGCTGAGCTCCACGGTCGAGCAGCTCCGCGCCGCCAACCAGCAACTCCGCTCGAGCGAGCAGCAGCTCAAGGCGGCCAACCAGCAGTTGCGCGGCAACGAACAGCAGCTTCGGGCCATGAATCAGCAACTCGAGGCGCACCAGCAGCAGCTTCGCGGAACCAACGAGCAGCTCAGAACAGAGGTCGATTTCAGTCGGAGACTTATCGACAAGGCTGCCGAGGGAATCGTGGTCTGTCACGATATCGACGAATTCCCTTTCATTGAGTTTTCGATCTGGAACAAGAGAATGATGGAGATAACGGGTTATACGATGGAGGAGATAAATCGAGGGGGATGGTATCAGACCGTGTATCCCGACTCGGAGTACCAGGCTGAGGCGGCGGCACGAATGAAGCGCATGCAAGAAGGGGACGATCTGGTCCAGGAAGAGTGGACGATTACGCGGTCCGATGGAACGGAGCGGATTGTGGCTATCTCAACCAGTGTGCTTCCCGGCCACGATGGGGAGGTGCACGTGCTCGGGATGATGCAGGATATTACGGAGCGGAAGGCGGCCGAGCGGGAGATGCAGAAGGCCGAACGGCTTGAATCGCTTGGAGTGCTCGCCGGAGGAATTGCCCACGATTTCAACAATCTCCTGGGAGGCGTGTTCGGGTATATCGATATGGCAAGTGAAGCGTCACGGCCCGGTTCGGATTCGGCACGCTACCTCGAGAAGGCGATGGGCGGCTTTCACCGGGCCAAGGCCCTTACCCAGCAGCTCCTGACGTTCTCCACAAGGGCGGGGTTCCCATAAAGAGGCCGTTGGCACTTGAGGACATCGTGCGGAATGCCTGCGACCTGGCGCTGAGCGGCTCGAACCTTCGGCCTCATTTTCGGATCGAGAAGGGCCTGTGGGGAGTGGAAGCCGATGAGGGGCAGATAGGCCAGGTGGTGGGAAACATGGTAATCAACGCGCGGCATGCCAACCCGGAAGGAGGAGAACTGGTCGTAACGATGAGCAATGCCCGCGTTGACGGCCGGGAGAGTCTGCCCCTTCCGCCGGGCGACTACCTGAAACTGACCATTGCGGACCACGGCACGGGCATAGCCCCCGAGCATATTCGGAGGATTTTTGACCCGTTCTTTTCCACCAAGCAGGAGGGATCGGGGCTCGGTCTTGCCACGGCGTTCTCAATTGTTCAACGTCACGGAGGACACATCGATGTCGATTCCCGCCTGGGGCAGGGAACAGCGTTTACCGTTTACTTGCCCGCCGATCCAGCTCTGATGTCGACGCGGGCGGAGGAAAAGGGATACGTGCTCAAGGGAGCGGGCAGGGTGCTGGTGATGGACGATGAAGCCGTGGTGCGGGAGATGGCCGTCGATGCGCTCCAGGCGCTGGGCTACGAGGCGGTGACGGTCAAAGACGGTGAGGAGGCGATTGCGACCTATCGCCGGTGCTGGACTTCGGACGCAGCCGCCTTGTTTGATGCCGTCATTCTCGACTTGACGGTGGCGGGGGGCATGGGAGGGCTGGAAGCCTGCCGTGAACTCAGAAAACTGGATCCCGCGGTCAGGACTATCGTTTCCAGCGGGTATGCCGAGGACCCGGTTCTGGCGGCGCCGAAGACCCATGGTTTCAACGGAGCAATTCGTAAGCCTTACCTGGTGCGCGAACTCGGCGAGGAGCTGTGCCGCGTGTTGAGCCAGAAGATATCGTGAGGCTTTCAATGACGGTGAGAGCCTGTCGACGCGGACATGTTTCCGGCGAGGAAGGGGCGTTGTTTTTTTCTCGGGATGGTGCCGGTTGCACCGTCTCGCACGTGACGGCCGCAACCGGACGCGCGGGCTCCGGAAACCCTTGTCACGTACCCGTCCATGCTCACTTTTCGCCGGCCTCCAACCGCTGTTCACACGCCTGCACGAACACGCCGTTATCTACTCGAAAACACCCCTCGCTCGGGGAATCGATGAGCACTTGTTCCCTCCCCCAGTCGCAGCCGCCCCACTTCGAACATATATTTTGATTCCGCCGGAAAGCACGCCGCCGTCGACACGGCCTGCGTCGGCACGAGAATTGCTTCACTTAGCGGCAGTTTTTTTTTCGTCCCAGGACGCTTTGATCGACGAGGATCCTCCATGAAACAGACAATGGTACATGCGGGGAAGGAACCATTCATACCGGGAGTCGGGCGTGGTCCCGGGGGCCGGTGGACTTTCTGTGTCTGGGCTCCGCTTCGCGAGCGTGTCTCCCTCAAGGTAGTCTCGGAGAAAGAAAGAGAGGTCGTCCTTCACCGGGATCGGTGGGGTTACTGGCGCGGCGACCTGGAAGTTTCCGAATCCCCGATTCAGTACCTTTTCGTCCTGGACGGCAGTGAAGAACGCCCCGATCCGGCGTCTCACTTCCAGCCGCATGGAGTCCACGGTCCGTCGGAGGCCGTGGATCACGCAGCATTCGGATGGACGGATGCGCACTGGCGCGGGATGCCCCTGAAGTCTTTCGTTATCTATGAGCTTCATACCGGTACGTTTACGCCCGAGGGTACGTTCGAGGCGATTATCCCGCGGCTCGATGAGCTGAAAGAGCTGGGCGTTACGGCGGTGGAGCTGATGCCGGTCTGCGCGTTTCCGGGCGCCCGGAACTGGGGTTACGACGGAGTCTACCCGTATTCGGTTCATGAGGCGTACGGCGGGCCGACGGGACTGAAAACGCTGGTTGATGCCTGTCACGCGCGCGGTCTTGCCGTGGTGCTCGATGTTGTCTACAACCACCTCGGACCGGAGGGAAACTACCTGTCGCGGTTCGGGCCCTATTTTACCGCCCGGTATCATACGCCGTGGGGCGATGCGGTGAATTTCGACGATGCGTGGTGCGACGGCGTGCGCCGGTTTTTCATCGGCAATGCCCTTCACTGGTTCTCCCGCTACCATATCGATGCGCTTCGGCTGGATGCGGTTCATGGGATCGTGGACACGAGTCCGCGCCATTTCCTGGCCGAGCTTGCCGGGGACGTGGCGGCGTTTCGCTCCGGCCGCGACCGGGGGCACTACCTGATAGCCGAAAGCGATCAGAACGATCCCCGGATTGTTGCCGGACCCGAGCGGGGCGGATACGGAATCGATGCGCAGTGGTCCGATGATTTCCATCATGCCCTGCACGTGCTCCTGACAGGTGAACGCGAGGGCTACTATGAGGATTTCGGCGAACGTTCACATCTGGCGCGTGCCTGTGAGCGGGGGTTTGTCTATGCCGGTGACTACTCCTCATTCCGTCGCCGCCGCCACGGCGACTCCCCGGAGGCCGTTCCCCTGTCACGTCTGGTAGTTTGCAGTCAGAATCACGACCAGATCGGCAATCGTATGCGGGGGGAGCGTCTCTCGACGCTGGTCTGCTTTGAAGCGGCGAAGACGGCGGCCGCGGCTACCGTGTTCGCAGCCAATCTCCCCTTGCTTTTCATGGGCGAGGAGTACTTCGAGCAGGCCCCGTTTCAGTTTTTTGTCAGTCATGGCGATCCGGCGCTGGTGGAGGCGGTCCGCGAAGGCCGGGCGCGGGAATTCTCTTCGTTCAAGTGGGAGGGAGAGGTTCCGGATCCCCAGAGCGAGGAGACCTTCAGTCGCTCGAAGCTCTCGTGGGATTCTCGCCGGCAGGGCCGTCACAATATCATGCGAGAGTTTTACCGAACGTTGCTTTTGCTGCGGCGCACGACACCCGCGCTTACTTCATTGAACAAGGAGCGTCTTCGGACATGGGTCCCCGAAGGGAGCCGTGTCCTGCTTGTGGAGCGGTTGCACGAGGACGGGGATGTTGTTCTGGCAATGAATTTCGCGGAAACCACGGCGACCCTTCAGTCTCCTTCGGCGTGGGGCGGCGGTGTCCGCTTGCTCGATACGGCCGAGAAACGATGGGGAGGGGAAGGCCCCCTCATGGACGACAAGATGGAGAACGTAGATTCCTGGCGCCTGCGCCCCTGGAGCACCGCCGTGTATCTCTTATGAAAGGCAGGTTGAATGGATCGCTACCTTTGTATTCACGGACACTTCTACCAGCCGCCGCGGGAGAACCCCTGGCTGGAGGAAGTGGAGCTGCAGGATTCGGCATATCCCTACCACGACTGGAATGAGCGGATAACGGCCGAGTGCTATGCTCCCAATACGGTTTCGCGCATACTGGACGGCGAGCGTCGAATCGTCGAGCTTGTCAACAATTACAGCCGGATGAGTTTCAATTTCGGTCCGACGCTTCTCTCGTGGATGGAGCGCAATGATCCCGCGGCGTATGCGGCGGTGGTGGAAGCCGACCGGGCGAGCCGGGAGATATACGACGGTCACGGCTCGGCCCTGGCGCAGTGTTACAATCACATGATCATGCCGCTGGCCTCCCCGCGCGACAAACGGACGCAGGTCGTGTGGGGGATAAAGGACTTCGAGCACCGTTTCGGCCGTGCGCCCGAAGGCATGTGGCTTCCGGAGGCCGCGGTCGACATTGAGACGCTCGACGTCATGGCCGGGGAGGGGATTACCTTCACGATTCTATCACCCGGGCAGGCATCGCGAACACGAGGGATCGGCGCAAAGCAGTGGCGTGACCATGAAGGGGGCACGGTTGACCCGAAAATGCCCTACCTGTGTCGTCTTCCTTCGGCTCGCTCGATCGTGCTCTTTTTCTACGACGGCCCCGTGTCGCACGATATCGCTTTCGGGGGGCTTCTGGCGCGGGGAGAGAAATTTGCCGACAGACTGATGGATTCGTTTGTGGACCGTCCCGGCCCGCAACTGGTACACATCGCCACCGACGGCGAAAGCTACGGCCATCATCATCGATTCGGCGAAATGGCGCTCTCCTATTGCATGCGGCTGATCGACCGGCGTGACGATGTAGAGATCACCATCTACGGGGCCTACCTGGAGAAACACCCGCCGGAGCACGAGGTAGAGCCGGTGGAGAACTCTTCGTGGAGCTGCGTGCACGGCGTGGAGCGATGGAGAGAGGATTGCGGATGCAATTCAGGGATGCATCGGGGGTGGCACCAGCAGTGGCGGGCGCCGCTTCGTGCCGCACTGGACTGGCTGGCCGAGAATCTCGGGCACGTCTTTGAACAGCATATCGCGGAGCTGGTCGATGACGGGTGGAAGACGCGCGACGATTACATCGAGACGGTTCTTCTCCGTAACGAAGAAGGACTCCCGGAGTCCCTGACCCGCCATTTCTCGCGCGAACTCACCGATGAAGAGCGTGTTCGGGTTGTGCTGCTGCTGGAGATGCAGCGTCATGCCATGCTGATGTACACCAGTTGCGGCTGGTTTTTCGACGAAGTCTCCGGGATCGAGACAACGCAGGTGATATGCTACGCCGCGCGCGCAATCCAGTTGGCTCATCAGGTTTCCGGTCTTTCGCTGGAAGAGACGTTCAGGGCCTTGCTGGAGAAGGCGCCGAGCAACCTGCCGGCCTACGGGAATGCCCGTGCGGTGTATGATCGGTCGGTGAAACCGTCGGTGGTCGATCTTGTTCGCGTGGGTGCTCACTATGCGGTGTCGTCGCTGTTCGAAGATTACTCCGAGGACATGCGCATTTACTGCTACCGGACCATCGATGTCAAGCAGGAGCGCCGGGAGTGGGGAAGGTATGCGCTGTGTATTGGAAAACTCGTGCTGCAGTCGCTCGTCACGCGTGAGCGGCAGCCGATAAGCTTCGCCGTGCTGTATTTCGGCGATTTCAATCTTGTGTGCGGGGTGCGCGATGCGATCGACGAAGAGCATTTCAGGGAGACGAGCACCGCTCTGGAGGAGTCTTTTGACAAACGCGACATCGCTTCCACGATCAGCCTGATCGAGAAGCATTTCGGCGAGGGCACGTATTCTCTGTGGCACTTGTTCCGGGACGAGCAGCGCAAAGTACTCTCTCAGATTCTGGGGTCGACCCTGGAAGGCGTTGAGGGCTCGCTGAGGCAGATACGCGATCAACACTACTCCCTGATCGATGCCGCGCACGAGATGGGGCTGCCGCTGCCCGGAATTTTTGCACGCGTTGCCGAGGCCATTCACGAGAGCGATCTTCACAAGGCACTCGAGTGCGACCCCGTGGATCAGCAGTGTCTGGAGAATGCCGTTGAAGAGGCCCTGAAGTGGTCGTTGCGCGTGGACAAGGTGACCCTGGGATTTATTGCCGCGGGAACCGTCAACCGCCTGATGCGGCAATGGGGCGAGGCTCCGGAAGAGACAGAGACGATGGAGAAGGCGGCCGCGGTTCTGCGAACCATCGAACCGCTGAAGCTGGAAACCAATCTCTGGAAGGCGCAGAACAGCTACTTCGAGCTTGGCGAAAAAATGCTCGATACGATGCGCGAGCGGGAAGCCGGGGGAGAGCAGCATGCGCGGCAGTGGTTGCGGGCGTTTACCGAACTTGGGGATCCGCTGTATGTGAGGATGGTATGATGGATATACCGGTTTCGACGTACCGTTTTCAGTTTTCTCCCTCGTTTACTTTCTCGGAGGCAGCAAGGGCGGTGCCCTACCTGGCACGTCTCGGGGTTTCCCACGTGTACGCATCCCCGGTGTTCGCGGCGCGCGAGGGAAGCAGCCATGGGTACGACGTAGTCGATCCGCTGGCGATCAACAGCGAGATCGGGAGCCGTGAGCAGATGCTGGAGTTGGCCCGTGAACTGAAAGCACGAGGTATCGGCTGGGTGCAGGATATCGTCCCCAATCACATGGCATTCAGCAGCGCCAACCGCATGCTCGGTGATGTACTGGAGCGACGGGAGCACTCTCCGTACTTCAATTTCTTCGATATCGAGTGGGATCACCCCTACGAAAGCCTGAAAGGGAAGCTGCTTGCCCCGTTTCTGGGCTCATTCTACTCGGAGGCGCTGGAACGCGGGGAGATTGGTATCGTTTACGAGAATGGGGCCCTTTCCGCTGCTTACTACGATCACCGTTTTCCGCTTCTGCTGCAATCCTGCGATGAAGTCTTCGCGCGGGACCTGTCGAGGCTCGAACAGGCTCTCGGTGCAACGAGTTCGGAATACGTCAAGTACCTGGGAGCCGTACGACATCTCCGGACCCTTGCGGGGGAGGCGGGGACCGGCGAGCAGATCGCCTACGCAAAGGAGAGCCTGCGCAGACAGTACGACGCGAACGGGACGATACGCGAGTACGTCGACACCAACCTGGCCGCCTTCTCAGCAAGAACAGGAGGAGACGAAGCTCTCGAGCGTCTCGATGTGCTTCTGGCCCGGCAGGCATTCCGTCTTTCCTTCTGGAAAGTGGCGGCCGAAGAGATTAACTATCGTCGTTTTTTCAGTATCAACGATCTGATTTGCCTGCGAGCGGAACGCCGCGAGGTCTTCGATCATATCCACCGACTGATATTCGATATGGTCGGGCGGGGGGTATGGGACGGGTTGAGAGTCGACCATATTGACGGCCTCCTGGATCCGTATACGTACCTGGATCGTCTGCGCCGAGCCTGTCCCGAATCCTGGCTTGTGGTGGAGAAGATTCTCGATCGCCATGAGCATCTTCCGCCGCACTGGCCCGTTCAGGGAACGACCGGCTACGATTTCATGAACCTGGCGGCCGGGCTTTTCTGCCGTAAGGAGGCGGAGAAGGATTTCACCAGGATGTACGCCAGGCGTGTCGGCCGGATTCGTCCGTATCCCGAGGTGCTTGCCGAGAAGAAGCGCCTCATCCTGGGCAAGCACATGGCGGGCAATATCGACAACCTCGCGCAGCTCTTGAAGCGCATTGCCGCCGGAGAGCGGCACGGCCGCGACATCACCCTCTACGCACTTCGCAGAGCACTGGTGGAGGTGCTGGTGTATTTCCCGGTGTATCGCACCTATGTCAACCGGGAACGATTCGACGAGCAGGACCGCGGCTATCTGAAAGAGGCCGTGGATACGGCGCGGCGCGCGCATCCCGACCTGGAGTACGAGCTGGATTTCATCGCCGACTACCTGCTGCATCTTGACGGCGATGACAGGGAGACTCCGGACCGGCAGAGAATTCTTCGCGACTACGTGATGGAGTTTCAGCAGCACACGGGTCCCCTGATGGCGAAGGGGTGCGAGGATACGGTGTTCTATGTGTACAACAAACTTGTCTCGCTCAACGAGGTGGGCGGAAACCCCAGCGAATTCGGCGTGAGCATCGAGGAGTTCCACCGGGCGAACGAGGAGCGTTGCAGGACCTGGCCGCACACGATGAACGCCACGGCAACCCACGACACGAAACGGGGTGAGGACGCGCGGCTGAGGATTAACGTACTGACCGAAATTCCGGGAGAATGGCGTTCTCACGTGGGCGCCTGGGCGCGGCTCAACCGTCACCGCAAGAGCGTGCGGCAGGGCGCGCGGCTGCCCGATGCCAACGACGAGTACTTCTTCTACCAGACGCTGATCGGAACGTACCCCTTTTCCGATGAGGAACTGCCGGCGTATCGGAAGCGGCTGAGCGACTACGTGGTCAAAGCTGTCCGGGAGGCAAAAGTCCATACCGCATGGGTCAAGCCCGACAGTGAGTACGAAGGGGCATGCGTTGCTTTCGTGAGTGCGTTGCTGGACACGCGGCGCCGAAACCGCTTCCTGGAATCCTTCCTTCCCCTGCAGCGCAAAGTGGCGTTCTACGCCATGTTCCATTCTCTGTCGCAGGTGCTCCTGAAGGCGACTTCGCCGGGAGTGCCCGACTTCTACCGGGGCAACGAACTGTGGGATTTCAGCATGGTCGATCCCGACAATCGGCGTCCCGTAGACGTTGCCCTCCGCGAGCGTCTGCTCAGCGAGATTATTGCGGGCTACGAATCGGACGCGGCGTCTCTGTCGGCAAACCTTTTGGAGCATGCATCCGACGGGCGGATAAAACTCTTCCTCACCTGGCGCTGTCTTCAGGCCCGGCGGAATCTGCGTGACCTCTTTACTCACGGGGAGTATCTGCCGCTTGAAGTTGAAGGGCGGCACCGCGAGCGGGTGGTTGCATTTGCGCGGAGAAACGAAACGCAATGGGCAATCACACTCGCCCCGCGCCTGCTGTGTTCGGTCGTGGATCAGGGGCGGCTTCCGCTGGGCTACGATGTCTGGGCCGATACCGCGTGCGTTCTGCCTGAGGGCGCCGGATCGAGGTGGAAAAATCAGGTAGGCGGTGAGGAAATAGTCGCGGAAGGCAGGATCAACCTCGGGGTTGCGTTCGCGAGATTTCCGGCGGCCCTGCTTTTCGGCGAAAGGGCGGGGTAATGAAGAGAGCCGGCGGAATCCTGCTCCATGTGACGTCGCTTCCCTCCCCGTTCGGCCTGGGGGACCTCGGTCCCGAAGCGTACCGGTTTGTGGAGTTTCTCGATGCCGCGGGACAGTCGTACTGGCAGGTCCTGCCGCTTACGCCGACCCACGCCGGGATGGGACACTCGCCGTATTTCAGCGCGTCGGTGTTTGCCGGCAATCCTCTCCTTGTCAGCCCGGAGCTGCTTCACGAACAGGGATTTGTCACCGCGGCTGAGCTGGACGCCTCTCGAATCGAGTGGGATGGGTCCGCCCGATACGACGCCGCGGCGGAGCGCAAGATTCCGCTCCTGCGAACGTGTGCGAAGCGGATGAAGTCCGACGCGGCGGTCATGCGGGAGTTCCACTCTTTCTGCGAGAAGGAGTCGGCATGGCTGGATGACTTCGCCTTGTTCATGGTGCTCAAACAGGACTGCGACGACGGTTCGTGGAATACCTGGCCGGAACCTCTCGCCCGGAGGGACCCGCGCGCACTGGAAGAGCGCACCTGCCGGGAAGAGAAACGAATATGGCTGGAGAAATTCGTCCAGTTCCTTTTCTTCCGGCAGTGGCACGAGCTGAAAAGAGCATGCACGGAGCGGGGAATCCGCATTATCGGGGACATTCCAATCTATACTGCGTACGAGAGCGCCGACGTCTGGGCGAATCAGGAGCTGTTCAAGCTCAATGAGAACCTGGAGTGCACCGCGGTGTCGGGAGTTCCGCCCGATTATTTCAGCGAAACGGGCCAGCTCTGGAACACCCCGGTATACTCATGGGAGGCACTGCGGCGGTCCGGCTATCGGTGGTGGATTGCACGAATGCGGGCCATGCTGGAGCGCTTCGACATGGTGCGGGTCGATCATTTCAGGGGTCTGGTGCAGTACTGGGAGGTTCCCGCGGGGAGCACGACGGCAATTGATGGAACGTGGGTCCCCGTTCCCGCGTATGACTTCTTCGACACCCTGCGTGATACTCTCCCGCGCTTTCCCCTTATCGCCGAAGACCTGGGCACGATTACCCCCGATGTGCGCGAGGTCATGGCTCTCTACGGCTTCCCGGGTATGAAAGTGCTGCTTTTCGCTTTCAACGAAGACAACCCCGATAATCCGTATCTTCCGCACAACTACGAACGCAATTGTATCGCGTACACCGGTACGCACGACAACAACACGGCACGGGGCTGGTTCGCCGAAGAAGCGGGAGGCGAGGCCGCGGGTCGGCTGTCGCGCTACGCGGGAGAAACCGTTCGGGAGGAGACGGCGGCTCGGGAGCTTATCAGGTTGGCGATGATGTCGGTGGCCGATACGGCGATCATCCCCATGCAGGATCTGCTCAATCTGGGCTCACCCGCCCGGATGAACCTGCCGGCGTCGACCGAAAGAAACTGGCTGTGGCGCATGGGGAGCGCCGATATCAACGATGCGGCGGCAGAGAAGCTGCGGTCGCTGAGCGAAACGTACGGACGGATTCGGAAAAGATGACCCGAAGAATCGGTTCTCAACGGCCGAATCGGTCTACACCGCTCCGTCGTCGTTGCCCGGCCCGACGGAGACACCGCCCAGAGGCGCCATCATCAACTGAAAAAGGGTGTCGCCTTTTTCGATGTGACGCAGACTGCGCGACCAGGTGATCCTTCCTTCAATTTCCGTTCCGAAGGGTGTTATATGCCCGAGGTGCCAGAGCTTCATATACAGGCTCCATCGTTGCGCGTCCTTTTCCGCGGCCCTGCGTTGGCCCGTCCGCGCGGCTGCGTCGGGCAGACCGGGATTGGGTAACCCCATGCCGACCGTGAAGAAGCTCCCGCCGGCCGTATCGAATGCGGCCCCGAGAAGCTCCCCGATCCGCGTGGTATCGTCGGGGTTGGCACGCACGTCCCGCTGCAGGCCGATCAGGCGCTGCATGAAGGCTACGGTGTCGTCGATGAAGGGCGATGAAGGGCGCTTCCCGGTCTCACCAACCGCGGTGTGAGCGGCGGTGTCCGGTGAACCAGCGCCTTCGTCATCCTCCGTCTTGCAGCCGTGAAGAAGAAGACAGACGGAGAGGAGCATTGCAGACGTGAGCCGTTGCATAATATTTTCTTTCATTGTGCATGTCCGACGCGTGCGTAAGCGCCATGCTGTGAATATACAACGGTTCCAGCTTTTCTGAAAACGGATTGCCGGGGAGTATTCATGTCGAACAGGACGAAACAGGGCAGTGCCGCCGAGCCGGAATCGGCTGCAGGGGCTCAATCGCCGGGGGCACCGGCATTGCGCAAAATCGCGGGAAACCACGTTGTCTACCTTGCGGGACTGGCCCTGATCGTGATTGTGCTGTTCGGCTCGTTCCTTTTTTCGGACAAGATGCTCTACAGCTCCGATCAGCTCACGGGCCTGGATGCCAAGATGTTCTACCGCACCGCACTGATCAGACATACCCAGGTGCCGATGTGGTTCTCCACCCGTCTCTGCGGCATGCCCACCGTGGACGCGATGTTTGGTGACATCTTCTACGCTCCGTCGATCCTGATGCATCTTGCGTTGCCCGTGCACCGGTCCATGGGCCTGAAGATGGTTCTCCACGTGGTGCTTGCCGGCGTGTTCTTCTACCTTATGCTGGTCAAGGGCTTCGGCGCTTCGCCTCTCCCGGGATTTGCCGGGGCCTTACTCTATATGCTCAACCCGCAGTTCGTTTCCCATGTCTATCCGGGGCATGCGGGGAAGATCTTCGCGATTGCCTGGCTCCCCTTTGTGGTGTGGCGCATGAAGGTACTGATGGATTCTCCGCGTCTGATCAACGCCACGCTCCTCACGCTCGGCATCGGCATGAGCCTTTACACGGCACACGTCCAGATGGTTTATTTCATTCTCTGGGGGCTGTTCTTCTACTGGCTCCTGAACCTGGTGCTTCACTGGCGGGAGCATCGGGAGGTGAAACGGCTTGCCGCGCCCGCCGCATACTTCTGGCTGGCCGTATTCCTGGGGCTGGGCTTCGCGTTCATCCAGTTTTTCCCTTCGTTCATGTACGTGCGTGACGCGCACTCGGTGCGGGGGGTGGATCGCGGGTTCGAATACGCCGCATCGTGGTCGCTCCACTGGCCCGAGCTTTTCTCTCTGTGGGTGCCGGAATTCGCTCACTACCTTGACAATTACTGGAATGCCGACAACAGCTTCCAGTTCGGCAATCCTTTCAAACTCAACACGGAATATGCGGGCGCCCTGCCCGTGCTTCTGGCCGCGGCGGCCGTCGTATTCAAACCCCGCCGGCCATGGAGGATATTCTGGGCCGCGGTGGCCGTATTCGCGACCCTGTTCGCTCTGGGGGCGCATACACCGGTGTTTCATATCGTATACTATCTGGTGCCGGGCGTGAAGAAGATGAGGGCCTGCAGCATGATCATGTTCTGGTTCTCCTTTTCGACCGTGCTGCTTGCAGCGCTTTTCCTCGGCGACCTGCTCCGGGGGGAGCATCGGGAGCTTCGCGAGGAGGTTTCGGCGAAATGGAAGAAGGGGTTGCTTGTCGCGCTGGGAGTGGTGACCGGACTGGCACTGTTGTTTTCGATCAAGGGCTTTGCACGGGGGGTAGCACAGGCATTCGTGCCCACGCTTCAGTCGGGCGGCAAACAGGCGGCGTTCGAAGCGAATTTCACCGCGCATTTTGTCCCGGCGTTGTGGCTCTGGTGGCTCATTGCCGCGGCCGCCGTTGGAGCGTTGTGGGCCGTGTTTGCGGGCAAAGTCGACGCTCGAGCCCTGGTAGCGCTTGTGGTAGTGGCCGGACTGGTCGATACATTCCGTGTAAATCGCGATTTCATCAAACCCGTAAGCGCTCGCCCCTATTTTCATACCGATACGGAGCTTGTCAAGCTCAGACAGCGAATGCGGGAACGTCCCTTCCGCTGCCTTTCTTTGCCGGGCGCTCTGCAGCAGAATGGTGAGGGTGTTCACGGTCTGGAGGGCCTGGGTGACTTCCACGACAACGAACTCCGGCACTATCGGGCGTTTCGCGGCGACCAGAGCAACCGCAACTACTATCAGGGGCTTCTGCGTTCCGGGGAGTCGGGACAACCCTACGTGGTGCCCGATGCGCTGAGGCGCGGCAATGCGTTTCTGAACCTGGCCAACGCGCGCTACTCCATACTCAGGACCAGGCAAGGCCTGAATGTAATCGAGAACAGGGGCGCGCTGGGGAGGCTTTCGTTGACGAGGGAGTATGTCGTACTGAGCGATGAGGAAGTTGTTGAGGCGCTGAAACGGGGAACCTATGATTACCGCACGACGGTCGCGTTGCGGGAAGAACCGGCATGGAAACCGCCGAAGGCTGAAGGGCTCGACGATTCCCTTGCGCCGAAGGTTCCGCGTCTTGACGTGGAGTGGCTGACGTATACGCCGAATCGGCGTGTGGCGCGCGTGCGCAGCGAAGAGGATGGGTTCCTGCGGCTCTCCGAGGTCTTTTACCCCGGTTGGGAGGTCAGGATCGACGGGGAGCCCGCACGCATCCATCGCGCCGACCTAACCTGGATGGCGGTTCCGCTCGAAAAGGGCGAGCACGAAATCGAAATGCTGCCGCACTCGATGTACATGACAACGGCATCGGCGGTCACGACCCCGGTAGTGGTTGGTCTGCTGCTCTACTGGATCGGTTTTTCGCTGCTGCGAATGAAGCGCCGCAAGGCTTCGAGCGACTCGAAATCATAGCCTTCGGGCACATACCTGCTCTTGATTACGTACGATCGCAGGTCGTCCAGTTCGATTCGGTCCGATAGTTTGTCTCCAACCGCAAAGGACCGTGAGAGGTCGATGTGCCATTTCCGGGCGGCATCCAGGACCATTCCGGGAGCCGGCTTGCGGTGTGCGGAGGCCCGCGCGTACCGCTTCACGGCGCCTTCAGGGTGAAAGGGACAAACGAAAAAATCGGCGATCTCAATGTTTCTTGCGGCGAACGTGTCCCTGATATGATCGTTGACCCTCCTCACGTCTTCGAGCGTGAAATACCCGCGCGCAACGCCCGACTGGTTGGTGATGACGATCAGAAGATATCCCAGCCTGCGCATATCGGCGCAGAAATCGAAGATCCCCGGCACAAAGTGAACGTCTTCGACCCGGTGCAGATACCCCGGATCCTCGTTGATAACGCCGTCACGGTCGAGGAAGACGGCTTTGGTGGGGGAGGGAGTTGGGGATGCCGTGTTTATGTCATTGTTTCCGCTGTTCACACCACACTCTCATGTAGTAGAAGAAGCAAAGCAAGGAAGCCTCCCTTGAGGGTATTGGGTAGATCATGAAGCTGAGTCGTCGTGTGCAACCTCGTCCCCCGAGGTTCTGTCGGAGTCTGCTCCTTCCTTGTCCAATAAGGACAGCCTCTCGTCCTTTCTGCGGAAGAAGAGGAACAGAAACCCTCCCGGGATTACTCTGACCATTGTAAGCAGAAACTGAACGATAAACAGGACAAAGAGTTCTTCACGCACAATATAATCGCGGTAAAAAAAATAGATCAGACCTTCTCGCAGCCCTTGCCCATTGAAGCTTATTGGAAGGAAGCAGGCGAGGGTTATGATCGGAACATAGAGAAGGCATTGGACGAAACTGATTTCCAGGTGCAGAATTTTGAAGCTGAAATAATAGCTCGCGACAGAAAGAAGCTGGATTGCGCAGGTGAGCAGCAGAATCAAGGCAAAGAAACGTCTGTCCTTGAAGTAGACGGTAAAGTCCGCCAGGGCGCGCTTCATCCGGGGATTCTTGCCCAAGGCGGCCAGCGGACGTATCCAGAGACGGCGGAAGACCAGCACCAGCGTTCCCGCGCTCAGGAGAAACGCCCCCACCGGAAGGACATAAGGTGCAACGTGTTCACCCAGTTTCAGACTGCGGTGGAGAACAATAAGGTCAATTACGACAAATCCGGTCAGGACGGCGAGACCGAGCAACCGCGCGAAGAGTATTGACGCTGTTATTCGAATTCTCCGGCCTTTTCTGAAGCTGAGCAATGCGCGGACCACATCCCCCCCCACTGCGGAAGGGAGTATCGTTTGGAAGAACCGGGCGATCAGGTTGTACTTCACCAACTTGAGAAGTGAGTAGCGGAGGTGATGGTGGACAAGCAGGTATTTCCATCGTAGTGCGTAGAAGCCGTCGAAGAGCATTACCACAGCGATGCTTATCAGGAAGTATCCGTAGTTGACTTGTCCGAGGATTTGAATGACCGCGCGGAAATCAACCTTCCGAAAAAGAAGGAAGAGCAGAAGGCCGGTCACCAGGAATTGACCGATTCGGGCAATACGCTTTTTTGCGGAGGCGCGCTCGTTCATTGGCTACCCTTCGAAGGCGCGAGGCGCAAAGAAACGGTAAACGGAGCATTCCCACAGGAAGGGCGGCTTGCTCCACAGCACTTGACCATACCGCTTCAAGAATGGGTCCCGGAACGCTTCGAATCTACTTCGGCGTAGTGCTCGACAACTTCCGCGTAGAAGCTCTTCCGCTTTGCCAGTACGTTTGTCCATGTGAAATCCAGGGCGCGAGATCTCCCCCGACTTCCCAGGTGCTCCCGAAGATTCTTGTTATCAAGGAGTTCCGTGATGCCTTCACGCAAGGAGACCTGATCGTTCGGTGCAACCATCACTCCCGTTTCACGATCGACGATTGTCTCGGAAAGGCCTTCAATTCGTGTTCCCAGAACGGCTTTTCCACACGCAGAGGCCTCCAGCGCGACGTTCCCCCACGATTCAAAACGAGAAGGAATCACCACAAAGAGGCATTCCCTGAGATACCTCCTGTGTTGTTCGCCTTCAACGCGTCCTTTGAGACGGATTCTTTGCTCCAGTCCTCTCCGGTGGATTTCTCTCTGGAGCTTGAGGCGATCCTTGCCGTCACCACACACGAGCAACCCGGGCAGATCATCGCGTTGGGCTGCAAGGGATGCGTAGGCCTCGACCAGAACATCCAGGCCCTTCTGAAAGACATCAATTCTACCCAGATAGAGAATGTAGTCCTCCCGGACGGCCTTTTCTTCCGGCACTTCAAAGAGCTTTTCATCGACGCCGTTGGGTATCATTTCAATGCGACATGAATTGTTCGTGGGAAGTATACGCTCCAACGCGTTTCTCGTTGACCGGGAGTTCACAACGAAATAGCGGTAGCGCCTGAGGAGATACCGTTCAAGAAAGAAATGGACGAGTCCGAGCGGCCCGTATTTCTTGAGGATATTGGTTGAGAAGATGTTCCTCACGGAGAGGATAACCGGTGCCTTCCTGCAGAGGTACGAAAATGCCGGCGCATAGGCCGAGAAATCGTCGACGAGAAGGTCAAAATCCGCTCTTCTGATATGCGGCCATACTCCCACCGTGTATGACAATCTGCTGAGAAGATAGCCGGCGTATGAAGGGTTCGATCCCAGAACGACTCCGGCACGGTACTGAGTTCGATTGCCTTCCGTTACCTCCCGGGCGCCCGGATATGTGCCGGTTATAACGTTGACCCGGTAGTCGCCCGTGAGTTTGCGGTAGATGTCCATGGTGCGCTGAGCACCTCCGCCACCAAGCCACGGATTATGTACGTCATCGTAAGTCAGATGGACGATTTTCATTCCGTTACGTGCCGGGGAAGGTCCTTCCTGCCCTGGTCTTCTTTTCTGCACTTGAGTATGATAATGCTCCCCAGCGAAACGGCGACGGAGGATGCAAGCCGTTCGATGGCGTTGACAAGGCTGTAGCGGCTTGCCGCCACTGCGGTTTTCCGGACGATAGAAAACCCGTTGTGTTCCACGATTTCCTTGAACGCTCCGTACGTAAAGCTTCGTATGTGCCCGGGTGGAACCAGGTCTCTTCGGAATCGGTTTCCATAGGTGGATTTTCTCGATGAGACTTCGGTATACAATGGCTGCAGGCCCATACAGATGAAAACCCTGTTCAGAATTGATGCGAGGTTGGGGGTGCTGATAATGAGGCACCCCTGCGGTCGAAGCACTCTAGCTGTTTTTAGAATGAGACCGTCGGTGTCACGTATGTGCTCGATCACTTCGCCGCACACGACCAAATCGAAAAAACCGTCCTCGAATGGTATGTCTTCTTCGTCGAGGTCGCACGCTTTCACCTCATTAAACAGGTGGGCGGCCTTGTCGAGGATCTTGTGTGACAAGTCGATTCCGTACGCTTCTCCCTTGAAGCGTTCGCGGTAGCACTGCATGCTCAGTCCGTCCCAGACTCCGATTTCAAGGAGCCGGCCGTCAGTCGGCAATAGTCGGGTTACCGCGCGCAACCGATCAAGATTCCGGTGGTCCCCGGGCATGCTTTTTGAGAATCTCTCTTCAACTTGGCGTTTTGCGGTAGAGCCCATGCTCCGAATGCCTTAATCCGAGTGTGACCCGCCGGTTTGCTCGTATTTCGCACAGGCAGGGAAAATACATTCCCGATTGCGCCAAAAAGTGGATCAGGGGAGAAGGAAGGGAGCGTTTGCTGGATTTCATGGGAAGTAACTGAGGGCTGCGTCCGCGTGCATTTATTTTACCCAATTATGTAGAACCAGAGCCACAAATAGTATAACACCGTTCGGGAGAATCGCTGTAATGGGGCTGCGGCGCTCAAGGCAATCAGAACATCATCTCCTGCAGGTTCGACGCCACTTCGGCTTGGTCCTGACGGGAATCTGCACTCTGCAAGTGCTCCTGGTTGACTGTGCAGCGCCGACCAACCCGCTCGAAAAGCCACCGCGGCTTTTTTCCTATCAACGCGACACCCTTAGTTTGACCGTTGGCGATACGCTGAAGCCCATAAGCCCGGACTACCGCGGACTTGTGGATTCATTCCGGATCAACCCGACTCTCCCAGCGGGGATCTCGCTGGATCCGTCCACGGGCAGTGTCTTCGGCACGCCTGTGGACACGCTGTCTCCCTGCAGGTATACCGTAACTGCGAAGAACCGGTTTGGAACAACCAATACCGCTT
>CAZNDN010000021.1:0-39132 GCA_964571815.1 uncultured Fibrobacterota bacterium
TGCTCGACCGGCACAACGTTGCCTTCGGCTTCGCCAACAAGCTCCCCGACCGTGTGCTGTACCGGTACCTGGTCGAAGAGTGCATTCCCCACGAGACGGTCACCCAGGCCACGCAGGCCGGCTTCACCTGGACACTGGACGGGTGCGACGGATCCTGCGAGGAGTGTTTCCAGAAAGACTACTGCCCCACGGCCGAGGAGATACTCAACGATAATGAGGATCCGGATATTGCCCCGGCCGACGATTCCGGCGGGGACGACCACGACCCGATTATTCCGTTTTGAGGGGGTTTTCGGGCAGTTCCTCCTGAGCGTAGTATCCGTCATAGGACCAGGTGAATGTAAAACAGTCACGCACTCTTCCTCATCCGTTCCAACGAATGGGCCGGCAAGGACTATTCTGAGAGCGGAAGCTCCGAGAAGCCGCTGAAGCGCATCGCGGTACCTGCGCCGGGACGTGACAAGCTGTTGCTCTTTGATGAATCGGGCAGGCCTTCGCTCCCGGGATTAACCTCATGTCGGGAGAAGTATGAACCAATCGAGCGCACTGGACCGTTTTTTTGCATCGCATGCGGTGGGCGAGGTGGTGCGTGGGGAGCCCCTGGCTCGTCATACCTCCTACCGGGTGGGAGGGCCGGCCGACTATTTCGTGGTACCGGAGCATACTGAAGGCTTGAAGGAGCTTCTGGGCTTCTGCGGGCAGCAGGGGGTGGCTGTGTTTCTGCTCGGTGATGGCGCCAATGTGCTGGTAAGCGACGCGGGATTCCGGGGGGTGGTGATTTCGATGAGCGGCGGGTTCGGGTATGTTGAGCGTCTTGAGGGAAATCGTGTTCGCGCCGGCGCGGGGGTATCGGTGCGCAGGCTGGTGCGTTTCTGTGAGGAGCGCGGCCTGGGAGGGCTGGAGGGTCTGGCCGGCATTCCGGGCACGGTCGGCGGGGCGCTGGTGATGAACGCGGGCGCGGCCCACGGGGAGATCGGCGACCGGGTGCACAGCGTGGCGGCGCTGGACTCGGATTTTGTTGAGCGCCGGTTTTCCCGGGAGGAAATCGGGTTTTCCTACCGCGCCGCTCCGTTGCTGCGCGGGACGGTCGTACTCGAGTGCGTCTTCGAGCTTGAGGAAGCTTCCCGGGAGGAGCTTGGGCGCGTGAGACGGGAGCTGCTGGCGCGCCGCGCACAACGCCAGCCGCTGAAGTATCCATCGTGCGGGAGCGTCTTCAAACGGCCTCCCGGCCGCTACGCCGGCGCCCTGGTGGAGCAGGCCGGATTGAAGGGCATGCGGATCGGCGGGGCCATGATCTCGGAGAAGCATGCGGGGTTTATCGTCAATCTCGGCGATGCGACGGCGCGCGATATCGTTGCGTTGATCCGGCTTGCGCAAGTGCGGGTCAGGGAGAAGTTCGGGGTGGAGCTGGAGCCGGAGGTGCGATTTCTGGGTTTCGAACAATCTCCGGTATCCGGCGGAGAGGGGCGATGAGAGCACGGCTTCTCGATTCGATCCGGGCGTTTCTGTTCGTGGCGGTCCTGGCGGGCGCGACGGAGTCGGGAGACCCGTTTGTGCTCAGCGCCGTATACAAGGTTCCTTCGGTCAAACAGATGTCGGGTATCGACGTGCTCGCGGAGGGGCGCGACACGGTCCGCTGCGTGGTGGTCTCGGACAAGGCCGACGTACTGAGGGAGCTGCGCGTGCCGGTGACGACGGTTGCTCCGGATACGGAGCGGACGCTGACCTCGCGGGTGCTCAGGCGAATCCCCGGCGCCGTCGATCTCGAGGGCGTGGCCGTGGCGCCCGGCGGGGATGTGGTGTGGGCATGCACCGAGCAGGGCTCCAACACGCTGTCGCGGCTGTACCGTGTGCCGCTCGATCCACGGAAGCCGGTCAGGAGCTTTGCACTGGATTCAATCCTCACGGTCAAGAACAACGGGGCCGAGAGTGTTGCGGTTGTTGAGGTCGACGGTGCCACGGAGTTGTGGGTTGGACGGGAGCGGATTATCCCGCCCCTGAGCATCCCGCCGGTCTATCGATACGCGGTGGAGGACGGAGGGAAGAGGATTCGGTTGATCGGCTCCTTCCGTCTCGGCGTCCCGATTCACCGCACCCAGAGCGGCATGAACTACGATCCCCTCAACGACTGTGTCTGGATTCTCAGCCGCGAGCTGCACTACGTATTTGCGGTCAGGGTGTCGTCGGCTACAGGCTCCGGCGTTGTCAATGCCGATTCGCTTTCGTTCGGCTACGCCTGGGACGAGCTTCTCCACGGGCCGTCGCTGCCCGGGATGGCCGAAGGGGTTGCCTGTGACTCGCTGGGAAATATGTTTGTCGTGTTCGACAACAACCGGATGGCTGTCGGGCTGGACAGCACGGCAACAAGTGCCGACTCGCGCCTGATGGTACTTCGACGGCGGTGAATTGCGCGGGGAGGGGCGGGGTTCAGTCTCCCAGGCAGGTGGACACCCGTCGCGCGGTTTGAATCCAGTTGTGGTCCGGAGGAATCAGTTTCTTGTTTCCCGCTACCTTTTCGAGGGCAACGGGCTCGGTTGTTTCGCCGCGCGCGGCGATCATGACTCCGTGAGTTTCCCGCGCGAGCGCTTCGGCGCACGAGGTGCCCAGCCGGGTGGCGAGAATGCGGTCGCCGGCCGATGGGGTACCGCCGCGCTGGAGATGTCCCAGGATGGTCAGGCGGCACTCCAGACCGGTCATTTCCTGCAGCTTGCGGGTGAGATCGACGGTGTGGTTGACGTGTTCGGCATGAAACTTCTCCAGTTTCGAGGATGCCTTGGCTTTGTCGCTCTTGCCTTTGGCCCGGTTCTTGCCGGCAACCAGCTCTTCGATACGTGAAGCCTGGTCAACCGACATCGCTCCTTCGGCTACCGCGACGATACTGAAATTCTTGCCGCGCCGCGACCGCCGCAGGATGGCTTCGCTTACCGTTTCGAGCCGGTAGGGAATTTCCGGAATCAGGATAACATCGGCCCCCCCCGCCATGCCGGCTCCGAGTGCCAGCCACCCGGAACGGTGGCCCATGACTTCCACGACAATAATTCTCCCGTGGCTCATGGCCGTGGAGTGCAGTCGGTCGATAGCGTCGGTGACGATTCCCATTGCCGTATCGAACCCGAAGGATACGTCGGTGAGGGCGACATCGTTGTCGATTGTCTTGGGCAGGGTGACGACGTTGAGGCCGGCCTGCTTGAGGCGCAGGGTGTTTTTCTGCGTGCCGCCTCCGCCGATGCACACGAGCGCGTCGAGATGGTGCCGGTGGTAGGTTTCCACGGCCGCGCTTACCATGTTGCGGACCTTGCCCCCGATCGGCATCCGGTGCGGTTTGTCACGGCTGGTTCCGAGTATCGTGCCGCCGTCGGTGAGAATGCCCGAGAGGCGGTTCCGCTCCAGCTCGATGGTGCGGTCGTGCACCAGCCCCCGGAACCCGTCGCGGAACCCGATCACGTGCATGCCGAAGCATTCCTGTGCGGCCCGGGCCGTCCCGCGGATGGCCGCGTTCAGACCGGGACAGTCTCCTCCGCTGGTCAGTATTCCTATTTGTTTGTGTTTGCCGGGCACGAAATCCTCCCGCGGTGTGGTGCTGAGAATGGAGTGAAGAGGGATCGGAGGTGACGGTTCACGACAGGGCCTCCACCGGCCGCGGCCGCGGCTTCCCGGGGCGACCGCAGAAAGCCCCCCTGAAGGCTTTTCGCCGGTTCAGGGGGGCGGATTACCGGCGGTGAGTGCGTATCTCACCGCGCGCGGACAGGCGTAATTAACTCTCGGACTCAGAGATACTTTTCGCTGTAATGCTTTCCGTATTCCGTGTCGTGGTCGAACACCAGCTTTTCGATCGGTGCTTTCGGGCTCGGGAAAAGCAGCACCATGTTCTTGCACTCGTGTTCCTGATCGAGTATCTCCTTTGAGATCCGGGAGCCCGGCCGTGCCTGGTACCGGTTGCCTTCTTCATCGACCAGATAGAAGTTCTTGGGCCACAGCCGGAGCGGGTTGTACGAGTAGTTGTAGATGTTTGCGGTGAGGCTGACCCCGCCCCCCGACCGCTTGACTCTTTCCACGGCCATGAGGATATCGTACTTGTTGATGAGCTTGTAGATATTGGTGTCGGGCTTGTCTTCGATGACGGCGTCGTAGGCCGAATACACATTAACGTTTTTGTCCCGGATCTTCTCCCGCAGCTCCATCGCTTCGGTGTTTTCGGGGTCGAAATGAAGGGCGAGATTGGCGTAGTACTCGGCGCGAATCATGTCTTCGGTGTTGTCTTTGGTCTCCTGTGCCATCTCGTAGTATTCGTTGGCGAGATCCACGTTTTCCTGGACATACCGGTCGACGAGGCTTGTTTTCTGTTGCTGGAGCTGGGCGTGGCCTCCGGGCAGGTTGAGTGCCTTGTCCATGAACTTCATGGCCAGAAACATCTGATCTCGTACCCTGGCTGAATCGGCGAGGCGCCCCAGGAACGATCCGTACTGGTGCACCAGGTCGGGATTGACGTCGGAGGTGAGCAGGGTGTCGATGTCTCTGACGAAAAGGTCGAGCGCATCCATGGATGCCGTGGCTTCATCGAGGATGAGATTTCCTCGAATCAGGGTGGCTTCGATGAAGCGGTTGCGCAGCTTGTTGTTGATTCTGCTTTTGTCGTCGTAGTGCTTCACCGCCTCGAGGTAATACTTATAGGCGGTTTTGTTGAGTCGCCGCTTCTCGGCGCCGGAGGCTTTGGTTGCCTTCTCGAATGCCTGATGGCCTCGCGATTCCAGAGAGCCGGTGCCGCATGAAACGAGCAGCATCAAAACGCTTAAGCCTACTGCCGAACGAATAAGGTACTTCATTGAGCGCCTCCCGCCTTTGCTGAAATGAAATGGTTCCTCTTCTCTTTGGAGAATGCATTCCTCCCCGCCTGTGATCCACCATATAAGATGTGTTATTTCCCCATTAGTTGTCAACAATGACGGTGCCGGGGGCCCCCTCGGGCGGACCGCCGGCGCTTGATTTGCACCCGTGAAGCCCTTCGGCGGACGGGCAGGGGATATTTTTTGATGGTTTTCTTTTTCCTTTGCCGGAGCGGATCACGGATGGTTTTGCGGGAGAGCGGCCTGAAAGAACGGGCGGCGCGAAGCATCGCCGGGCGGTTGATCGACCACGGGCACCAGGCTTTCTTTGCCGGAGGATACGTGCGCGACCGGCTTCTGTACGGCACCGCTTCGGGCGACATCGACATAGCCACCAGCGCCTCCCCCCAACAGATTGCATCATTGTTCAGTCGGGTACGGGGTGTCGGCGAGCATTTCGGTGTGATGCTGGTGATCGAGGAAGGGATTGCCTTCGAAGTGGCGACGTTCCGCACCGATGTCGGTACGCGGGACGGCCGGCATCCGGAGCGTGTGGAGTTCACGGATGCGCGGCACGATGCGTTGCGGAGGGATTTCACGATCAACGCCCTCTTTCTGGATCCGGCCGCGGATACGGTGATCGACTACGCGGGCGGACGCGAGGACCTCGATGCCGGGGTGGTCAGGGCGGTGGGCCGGGCCGATCGACGGTTTCGGGAGGACTACCTGCGACTTCTGCGGGCGGTTCGGTTCGCCGCTCAGCTTCAATTCCGGATCGACGATGAAACGTGGCGGGCGCTGGCCGCGTGCGCTGATGGTATACGGAGCATTTCTCCCGAGCGGATCTTCCAGGAGCTGCAACGAATGCTCACCGGGGCCGACCCCGCACGGGCCGTCGAACTGCTTCACCGATCCGGCCTGCTGGGTATCGTTCTTCCGGAGGTCGAGGCGACCGTGGGAGTGGAGCAGCCGGGAGAGTTTCATCCGGAGGGAGACGTATTCACGCATACCGTGAAGGCGCTGGGGCTGCTCAACCGGCGTTCGCCGGTGTGTGCCTGGGCCGTATTGCTGCACGACATAGGAAAGCCTCCGACCTTCCGGCGGGCCGATCGCATTCGTTTCGACAACCATAACCGTGTCGGCGCTTCGATGGCGGTCGCGGTTCTCAAGCGTCTCCGGGCGTCGAGCGCGCTGATAGAGAACGTGCGCGCATGCGTCGACAACCACATGAATTTCATGCACGTGCGGAACATGCGCCTCTCGACGTTGCGCAGGCTCCTGGCGCGTCCGACGTTCGAAGACGAGCTGGAGCTGCATCGGGTCGACTGCGGTGCAAGTCACGGCGACCTGGACAACTACCGGTTCCTGTGTGAGAAGCACCGGGAATTTGCACGGGAGGGTGTGAAGCCGCGTCCGTTGCTGCGGGGAAGAGACTTGATCGGGCTGGGGCTCAAACCCGGGCCGATATTCGGCGAAATTCTTGATGCGGCGTACGATCTGCAGTTGGAGCGAAGCGTACGCACGCGCGAAGAGGCCCTCGATGCCGCACGGAGGCTGGCGCGTGAGCGGGGAGCCGAGGGGGATGTGTCGAGCGAGGGGTGAAGCGGCGCGATTCGGCGCCGGAGGCGGGGCCGCCGAAAAGGCGGAAATCACTTGTGCTGCCCGGTGAGTATGATGTATCTTCCATAGATTACATCGGGGCGTGCATTGACGGGCGAAAGCCCGTTTTTCGTATGAACCGCACGTTTTCGGCAACGGCTTGCGGCGGAGGGAAGAGGACGGCATGGAGGAGCGCATTCGGGAATTGATTCATTCGCGAATCGACGCCCTGGGATACGAAACCGTTGATGTGCGGTATTTCCGCGGCCGTCCCCGCGCCACGCTTCGGGTGGTTGTCGACGCCGACGACGGCGTGAGTGTGGGTGATTGCGAGCGGATCAGCCGGGAGCTTTCGATGGTCCTGGATGTGGAGGGTTTTTCCCGGAGGCCCTATGCTCTGGAGGTATCGTCGCCGGGTGTCGACCGTCCGCTTCGTACCGAGCGGGACTTCCGGCGCAATCTCGGGCGGAGCGTTCGCGTTCACCTGAAGCAGTCCGCGGGGGGGCGCACCTGCGTTGAGGGAGAGCTTCTCGGCTGCGCGGAAGGGTGTATCGAGGTAGGGACGCGGAAAGGGACGGAGCGTATCGTGCTGCGTGACATTCACAAGTGCAAGGTGGAGCCGGCATTCAAATGATTTCGGGAAGGACGGGGCGCACATGAAGGGGAAGAAAAAAAAGGAAGCGACGCGCGAGCTGGATATTGTCGGTGCTCTTTCGACGATAGCCAAGGAGAAGAGTGTCGGCATGGATCTGGTGGTGGATTCGCTCAAGGATGCACTTGCCGGCGGTGCGCGCAGGTACCTGGGAATACCGGTCAATGTCGAGGTGGAAATCGACCGGGAGAAGGGAACCATCGAGGTGTACGCTCGCCGGACCGTGGTGCGGGAAGTGGAAGATCCCGAAAACGAGATCAGCCTGGAGGAAGCCAAGCAGGTGGATCCCGAGCTTGAGGTCGGCGATGAGTTGATACAGGATCTTGACATCGACATGTTCGGTCGCAGTGCTATTCAGACGGCCAAGCAGGTAATTGTGCAGCGGGTGCGCGAGGCCGAGCGGGAACGTGTCTTCGAGGATTACGGCGAGCGGGTCGGCGAGCTGGTGACCGGGACCGTGCAGCAGATAGACAAGGGCAATATCCTGGTGAACCTGGGCCGGGTGGAGGCGCAGCTTCCCTACCGCGAGCAGATACGCAAGGAACGCTACCGTCAGGGGGACACGATTCGGGCGTGTATCGTGGAAGTGCGCAACAACGCCAAGGGACCCCAGGTGATCATCTCGCGAACGTCGCCGGATTTTCTTGCGCGGCTTTTTGAGCTGGAAGTGCCCGAGATTTTCGACAAGACGGTCCGCATCGTCCGCGTGGTACGGGATCCGGGTCACCGCTCGAAGATAGCCGTGACCACTTCGGACGAACGGGTGGATCCCGTAGGCGCCTGTGTGGGTATGCGCGGGAATCGCGTCCAGGCGATTGTCAGGGAGCTTTCCAACGAACGCATTGACATTATCAACTGGACGACCGAGCTGTCGACGCTGGTGCGGCGGGTGTTTTCGCCCGCGGAGATCAAGCGGGTGATTCCGGTGGGAGAGACCAGGCTGGTGGCGGTCGTGAGGGAAGAGGACCTGGCGCAGGCTATCGGGCGGGAAGGCCAGAACATTCGTCTCGCCTCGCGGCTTCTTGATCGGGAGATCGATGTGTACGGCGACGAGGAATTCGCCGAGATGACCGATGAGCAGAAGGAGGAAGCGCTGGCCGAGCCTCCGGAGGAGGTCGAGGAAGAGGGTGCGGAGGGTGAGGAAGCCGGTGGGGAGCGGGAAGAAGGCGTGGAAGGAGAATCGGGGGCTGAAGCACCAGTGGAGAATGAGGGTGCTGAGGGTGACGAGGGAAACGGCGACGGTGAGGTCTCGGCCGGGGGGAGCGAAGAGAAGGGAAGTGCGGAAGAGGGGAATGCGGTCCGGGAGGGTGCGCCCGGCGGGGCAGGGATCGGGACGGAGGCGGAGGACAATGACCGGCCCGGCTGAGCCGGTGGGCGGGAGTAACGCGTAGAGCGTGCGTGTCGGCGGGGCCGATTCCACGATCGTTCGTGGGAAGGATTGTTCCCGGGGCGAAGAGTGACTCATAGGTCGGGTCTCAGGCAATCCTGAGAATTCGACGAGGCGAAACAGAGGTTTCCCATGGCAAAGGAAAAAGTCTACAAGCTGGCACAGGAGTTCAAGGTTTCCAGCGAGGCCCTGGTGCAGATTCTGCGTGGGATGGGTATTCCCGTGAAGAGCCACATGAGCACGGTTGACGAGAACCTGCGTGGTGAGATCAAAAGCAAATTCGACCAGGAGCGGGCGGCGATCAAGAAGGAGTATGCGCGCAAGAAGCAGATGCTGGCGAGGAAGCGGGAGGAAGTGCTGGCGCGTGCGGAGAAGAAAGAGAAGCCTTCCACCGCTGCGCCGGAGCCCTCCGGTGCGGCCGATACGTCGCAGAAAGAGAAAACCCGCGCACCTTCGGTGGGTTTCCCCGGCCGGCAACGTCCTCCTCGCAGGCGGCACGGGACGAGTGCGCAGCGACGAGGCGGTGACAAGATTACCGACGGAGTTCCCTCCCCGCCTCCGTCGAGCCCGAGCCCGGGCACGCCCCCGCGCAGCGGCGCTCCGGCGCGGAAGAAGCCGCGCAAGAAGAGAGAGCGAAAACGTCAGGAACGTCGCGAAGTGAACCAGATCGAGCTGAAGGCGAATATCCGCAAGACTCTTGCGAAAATCGGCGCGGGCTCGGGCAGGAAGAAGTACAAGAGGGATGCGGCGTCTCGGGAAGGCGCAGAAGAAGAGCAGAAGCGCGAGCTGCATGTCAGTGAGTTCGTTACCGCGGCAGAGCTGGCCAACATGATCGGCAAGCCGGTGGCCGAGGTAATCGCCAAGTGTCTTGAACTGGGCCTTATGGTGACGGTCAACCAGCGTCTCGATTTCGAGACGATCGAGCTGCTGGCCGATGAGTTCGGTTACACGGCCCTGCTGATGGAGGAGTACGCGGTCGAGGAGCCGGAAGAGGTGCCGGAGGAGGAAGAGAAGAACCTGGTTCCCCGCGCTCCGGTAGTGACCGTCATGGGCCACGTGGATCACGGTAAGACATCGCTGCTGGATCATATCAGGAAGACAAACGTGATTGCGGGGGAGGCCGGCGGTATCACGCAGCATATTGCCGCCTACGAGGTGATAACGCCTCGAGGGCCGGTTACGTTCCTGGACACGCCGGGTCACGAGGCTTTTACCGCGATGCGAGCGAGGGGCTCGCAGATCACCGATGTGATTGTGCTGATCGTGGCGGCCGACTCGGGTGTGATGCCGCAGACCAGGGAAGCGATAGATCATGCGCGCGCGGCGAATGTTCCCATGGTGGTGGCGATCAACAAAATGGACCTTCCCACGGCCAATGTCGAAAAGGTCAAGGGGGAGCTTGCGCAGTACAATGTGCTGGTGGAGGGGTACGGTGGACAGGTCTCGTGCATCGAGATTTCGGCGAAAACGGGCCGGAACACCGAGAAGCTGCTTGAAATGCTGGCGCTCGAGACGGAAATGCTGGAGTTGAAGACCACGGCGGAAGGTAAGGCGCAGGGGGTGGTGATTGAATCGGAGCTTGATCGTGGACGGGGGGCTATCGCCACGGTGCTGGTGCAGAAGGGCACCCTGCGCAAGGGGGATCCGTTCGTAACCGGTATGCACAGCGGGCGTGTGCGGGATATGTTGAACGAACGGGGAGTCTCGGTGGAAAAAGCCGAGCCGTCGCAGCCGGTGATTGTCCTGGGGTTGACCGGTACGCCGCAGGCCGGTGATTCTTTCAAGGTGGTGGAAGACGAGAAGGTCGCCAGGGATATCAGCGGCCGTCGTCGCCTGGCGCAGCGGGAGCGTGAAGTTCGCAAGATGGGCACGGTTTCTCTGGACCATCTCTATGAGCAGATCAAGGCCGGCAGCGTGCAGACCCTGAACCTGGTGATCAAGGGTGACGTGGACGGGTCGGTTGAGGCCCTGGCGGAGTCGTGCGCGAAACTGAGCACCGAGGAGATCAAGGTAAATGTAATCCGCAAGGGAGTGGGGGCGGTCAACGAGGCCGACGTGATGCTGGCCGCGGCCTCAAACGCAATCGTGATCGGGTTTCACCTGAGCCCCAATTCAAAGATCCGGGAACTCGCGCGCGGCGAGGGCGTTGATATCAGGACGTATCGAGTGATCTACGAAGCGGTCGATGCGATCAAGAGCGCCATGGAAGGAATGCTTGCTCCGGAGATCAAGGAGAACGTGCTCGGCGCGGTGGAAGTGCGCGAAGTATTCAAGGTTTCCAAGGTGGGCAAGGTGGCGGGGTGCAGGGTGATCTCGGGTACGATACGACGGGGGGCCAAGGCCAGGGTGATCCGCGACGATGTCGAATTGGGCGACACGGTAATCGGGACGCTCAAGCGGCACAAGGAGGACGTGCGGGAAGTGCAGAGCGGGTATGAATGCGGGATCGCGCTTGAGAAATTCTCCGATTTTCAGGAAGGTGACAGGATAGAGACCTACGAGGAAATAGAGGTAGCGCGCAAGCTTGCCTGAGCTCATCCCGGAGACGGGGAGACAGGGATTTTCCCGCGTGGTTCCCGGCGACGAAGGAGGGTTGACGCACCGAAGGGCAATGAGGCCGTCGCCGCTTTCCTCACACGTATCACACGTACCCCGTCTTCAACCATGCCGACGACAACGAATTCAACAGGGAAATGCAGCGTGCGCGTGCACAATGGCGACGTTGCGGCGCCGTGGAGCGCGGTGTGCTCCGGGGTACGCGCCGCGAGGCGACCGCCGGGCGTTTCCCAGTGTGCGGCCCGGTCGCGGTGGAGGAGGTAATCGGTGGCCGGCTCACGCTTTCATCTTCAACGGGTAACGGCCGATCTGAAGCGGGAGATCGGGTGGACCGTGGCCAACCGGCTGCGCGATCCGCGTGTGCCGCATGTTGTCACGATCACCGACCTGAAGCTGGCGCCCGATACCCGTAATGCGACCGTCTACGTCAGCCTGCAGGGGGCCAAAGAGGGAAAAGAGGTTGCGGTGCGCGCCCTCAACGGGGCGGCCCCGTTTATCCAGCGGGAAGTCTCGTCGAAAGTCTCGGTTCGTCATTTTCCGAAGCTGTATTTCAAGCTCGACACGTCGCTGGAGCAGGGCGAGCGGATCAACGAATTACTCAAAGAGATTCAGGATGATCTGGACTGAACTTCAGCGCCTGGTGGCGGACAACGATTCGTTTCTCATATCCTCGCATCTCTCGCTCGACGGCGACTGCGTGGGTTCTCAGTTGGCGATGCGATGGTATCTTGGGTCGCTGGGCAAGCAGGCGGTTATTTACAATCGCGATCCCGTGCCCGGAAAATTCAGGTTTCTTCACGGCTGGGAAGCGATAACCTCGGAGCGGCCCCGGCGGGATTTCGATGTCCTCATGATACTCGACTGCTCCAATCCTTCGCGGCTGGGATGGGAGCCCCGGGAGATGTCGGTCCGGCGGATGGTCAACATCGACCACCATCGGGACAACACCTCCTTCGCCGACGTCAATATTGTCGATCGCTCGGTAGCCGCTACCGCCCAGCTCATTCATGGCTTTTTCGCGGCGGCGGGAGTCGACTATCCGGCAACGGTGGCCGAGGCTCTCTACGCGGGAATCCTGACCGACACCGGGGGGTTTCGGTTTTCCAATACCACCGGAGAGGTCTTGCGGATCTGCGCGGACCTGGCCGAACGGGGGGCGGAGTGCGCAAAGATTTATGAGGCCTCGTTCGACTCCCACTCCACCAACGGGCTCATGTTGTGGTCGCGTATCTGGTCCACCCTTCGCTTCCATTTCGACGGCAGGGTATGCACGATGGAGCTTCCGCTGGCGCTGGTTGAGCAGTTGGGGGCGGCCTACAGCGATTCGGAGGGCGTTGCCGATTGTACCATTCTTGCGAAGGGTGTCGACGTGGGGATTTTCATCAAGTACGACGATCGGGAGACGCATTTCAGTTTGCGTTCGCGGGGGAGGGTTGATGTGGGCAGGATTGCGCAGCAGGTGAGGGGGGGAGGCGGGCATTCCTGCGCCGCGGGCTGTACCATGCAGCTTCCCCTGGAGCAGGCACGGGAGCGGATGTTTCACATTTTGCGGGAGGCGCTCTGAATCCCGTGAACGGATTCGTTTGTATCGACAAGCCGGCCGGTATGACGTCGTTTGCGGTCGTGAAGACCCTTCGTCGGCTCCTGAAGGTTAAGAAGGCGGGTCACAGCGGGACGCTGGACCCCGCGGCGACCGGCCTGCTTGTGGTTGCGCTGGAAAACGCCACGCGCCTGTTTCCGTTTCTGCCGGTGAGTCCCAAGAAATACCTCTTCACGGTGGCGTTCGGTGCGGAGACCGACTCGCTCGATGCTTCGGGGGAGGTGGTGGAGGACGGTGGACGGATTCCGTCGGAGGAGGAGATCAATGCAATAACCGCCCGGTTTATCGGCAAGAGCGCCCAGGTCCCGCCGAAGTTTTCGTCGGTGAAGGTCGGCGGGGTACGCGCGTACAAGCGGGCCCGCCGACGGGAGGGGTTTGAGATGAAGCCGCGGGAGATCGAGGTCTTTTCTCTGGAGCAGACGAGGTACGATCCTCTCCGGGGTGAGGCGGGCTTTGCGATTACCTGTGAGACCGGTACCTATATTCGCTCGATTGCCCGGGACATGGCCCGTGCGCTGGGAACCCTCGGCTATGCCTCTTCGGTGCGCCGCACGGCGGTGGGACGCTTTACCCTGGATCAGGCCCGTGCCCTCGACGCCGGGCCGGCATCGATTCGCGATGCGGTGATTCCGGTCGGGGACGCTTTCGAGGGGTGTCCCGGCGTTACGCTTACGGATCTCCAGAAGCAGGCGGTTTCGCACGGGAGATCGGTGATGCTGCGGGTGGATAATGCGGGGGCGGGGAATGTGGTGGCTTTTGACCGGGACGGCGAGGTCGCGGCGGTGCTTGCCGGAAGCGGGCCGAATACGTACAAACCGGTACGAGTGTTTTGCGCCAGATGATTGAAGAACCCCCTCATGCAGCGGCTCGATGGTGGTTGGATTCCGCACGCGGCTCCCGCCTGAAGGTTGTCCGTTCCGGCCTTGCCGTCACGCTCGACCGGTGTGTCGTAACCGTGGGTAACTACGACGGGGTGCATCGCGGGCACGTGAGTGTGATAACCGAGCTGGTTGGTCGCGCCGCCGCG
The DNA here is from genome assembly GCA_964571815.1 of uncultured Fibrobacterota bacterium. GTDB lineage: Bacteria > Fibrobacterota > Chitinivibrionia > Chitinivibrionales > WJKA01 > CAZNDN01. The sequence goes on from CAZNDN010000021.1 coordinate 13,645, forward strand.
AGGGGGGTTCCGAGCGTGGCGGTGACGTTCAGTCCTCATACGAGAGCGGTAGTTGGTGACGGGGGCGCGCAGCCGGTCCTGACCACGACCGACGAGAAGGCCGTGCTGGCCGGCCGACTGGGTGTGGACTACCTGATCAGTCTCCGTTTTGACCGCCGGGCGGCTTCGATGTCGGCTGAGGATTTTGTCGAAAAGGTGCTTATCGGAAGGCTGGGAGCGGTTGAATGGATCATGGGAGAGGGTCACATGTTCGGTCGCGGGAGGCTCGGCACCCTGGAGGCTTTGCGCACGCGGGTGGACAAGAACCATTTTAGTACATTTGCCGTTCGGCTGGCATCGTTGGGCAAGGGCGCCATTTCGTCTACGGAGATACGCGAACATTTTCTCCGCGGCGAGGCATCGGAGGCCGTGCGAAAACTGGGTCACCCTTATCTGGTAAGGGCTCCGCGGGTGAGCGGCCGTGGGAAGGGACGGCAGATGGGGTTTCCCACGATGAATTTCGCGGCGCCTCTTCCCCCGAAGGTTATTCCGCGCGCGGGCGTCTACGCCGCGGAGTTGGAAATGAACGGGACAGCGGTGAAAGGGGGGCTCTACGTCGGAGAGTGTCCGACTTTTGAACGAAGAGATCTTCATTTTGAGTTTCACGCGCTTGAGGACCCGCCGGGGTCCATGGAAGCGCGGTCGGGAGAAGAAGGAAACCTCTGGATTCACCGGTTCATACGTGAAGAGATGAACTTTGACGACGAGAACAGGTTGGCCGGCCGGATACAACAGGACATTGACGAAGCCGGGCGTTTCTTCCTGAAGGAGAACACATGACGATTACGAAGGAGCGGAAGAAGGAGATTACGAAGACGTTCGGAAAGAACGAGAACGACTCGGGCAACACCGAAGTGCAGATTGCTCTGCTTTCCGAGAGGATCAAGGAGTTGACCGAGCACCTGAAGATCCACAAGATGGATCACCATACCCGTTACGGGTTGCTGAAGCTGGTGGGACAGCGCAGGGCGTTGCTGGACTACCTGATGAAAAAAGACGTGGAGAAGTATCGAAGTCTGATTAAGAAACTGGGCATTCGCAAGTAATGCCGTCAAGGGTCGTTGCGGGCCGGCGGGCCGGTGCCTCGTGAGGGGGGCGGTTCGGGAGCAATCGCAACGTCCGGAAAGAGTAGTGACACATGACGATTCACCGTAAGGAAACGGAAGTAGCCGGTTTGAAGGTAGAGCTGGAGACCGGAAGGTTGGCCAGACAGGCGGAAGGTGCGGCCATGATCCGCATGGGCGATACAATGGTGCTGGCCACGGCTTGTGTGGGGGAGCCGCGCGAGGGCGGGGATTTTTTCCCGCTTTCGGTCGACTACATCGAGAAGACGTACGCTGCCGGCAAGATTCCCGGCGGATTTTTCAAACGGGAAGGAAAGCCCAGCGAGAAGGAAGTGTTGAGCGCCCGGCTGATTGACCGGCCGGTGAGGCCGCTGTTCCCCGAGGGGTATCTCAACGAGCTGCAGGTGATTTGCACGGTGGTTTCCGCCGACGAGACGTATGACGCCGATGTGCTGGGGTTGACGGCCGGGTCGTGCGCGCTCAGTCTTTCGGGAGTCCCTTTTGCGGGTCCTGTAGCCGGTGTGCGCGTGGGCATGGTTGACGGGAAGTTGAAGGTTTCTCCGACGCTGACGGAAACCGAAGCGGGTGCTCTTGACCTGGTGGTGGCGGGAACGGCGGACTCTATCGTGATGGTGGAGGGGTCGGGAGCGGAGGTGAGCGAGGATACGCTCGTTGAAGCTCTTTTTCTGGCGCACGAGGAGATCAAGAAGCTGGTGGCCGCGCAGAATGAGCTGGTCGCCGCGGCTGGTCGGGAGAAGAAGGAGTTTGTCGCGGATGAAGCGCCTCCCGAAGAATTGCGGCAGGCCGTGCGCGAAGCGGTAGAAGATCGACTTCATGCGGTAAGCTTCGAGGGCGACAAGCGCGCGCGGTATCAGGGGCTGGATGCATTGCGGGGTGAAGTTACCGAACGTCTCGCCGAGCGATTCCCGGAGCAGGAGAAGCAGATCAAGACCGTTTTCAAACAACTTGAGCGAGACGATATCCGGAAAACGATCCTTGAGCGGGGAGAGCGGATCGGCGGCCGGGACCTGGAAACGATACGGGATATCACGTGTGAAGTGGACGTGCTGCCCAGATGTCACGGCTCCGCGTTGTTCACCAGGGGTGAAACGCAGGCGCTGGTGGTGACCACGCTGGGGACGAAGCTGGATGAGCAGCGTATCGACAACGTGCAGAGCGAGTACAGCAAGTCGTACATGCTTCATTACAATTTTCCGCCGTTTTCGGTGGGCGAAGTGAAGCGGCTGGGAGCGGTCAAGCGGCGGGAGGTCGGCCACGGCCATCTCGCGGAAAAAGCCCTGGCGCCAATTCTTCCCAGCGAGAAAAGCTTTCCGTATACGATCAGGATAGTCTCGGAGATACTCGAGTCCAACGGTTCATCGTCCATGGCTTCGGTCTGCGGAGGGTCTCTGTCGCTGATGGCGGCGGGCGTTCCGGTGAAATCGCATGTGGCCGGCGTGGCCATGGGGCTTGTCAGCGAGGGTGAACGAGTGGCGATTCTTACCGATATCCTGGGTACCGAGGACCATCTGGGCGACATGGATTTCAAGGTAACGGGGACGCGTGAGGGTGTGACGGCGCTTCAGATGGACATCAAGATTCAGGGCATCACGGCTGAGTTGATGAAGGAAGCGCTGGGCAAGGCTCGTGAGGCGCGGTTGAAAATCCTCGACACGATGGATGAGGCGGTCGACAAGCCGCGGACCGACCTGAGCGGCTGGGCCCCGCGGATATCGACACTCACGATCAACAAGGACAAGATTCGCGACCTGATCGGTCCCGGAGGGAAGGTTGTCCGGGAAATCCAGGACACAACCGGCGTGACGGTCAACATCGAGGACGACGGTACGGTGAAGGTGTACGCGGCCGACGCCGCTCAGAAGGACGCGGCATTGACGAAGATAAAGGCGATTGTCTGCGACCCGGAAGTCGGTGAGGAATACGACGCGAAGGTGAAGTCGATTACCGATTTCGGCGCTTTTGTCGAGTACCTGCCGGGGCGCGAGGGGCTGGTGCATATTTCAGAGCTTGAGCCTCACCGTGTGAACAAGGTTGAGGACGTGCTTGCCATGGGAGACACGGTCAGAGTGAAGGTTATCGGGTTCGATCGCTCCGGCAAGATCAGGCTCAGCCGCAAAGCACTCTTGTAGCACAGGGACTCCCCGGCGGTGCAACCCGATTCCCCAGCGGCCTCAATCGGCGTGGAGCGGCTTCCCCACGCCGGGGAATTGCCTCTTCCGGTGCGAATGACTCCCGGATCGAGCGGCTGCGACGTTGTCGCGGCCGTGGAGGGAGAGATTGTGATTTCGCCCGGGGAGCGGGTCCTGATACCAACCGGCTTCCGATACGAGATTCCGCCCGGATACGAGGTGCAGGTGCGGTCCCGCAGCGGTCTTGCGGTCAAGCACGGCGTGATGGTACTCAATTCTCCGGGAACGATCGATTCGGACTACCGCGGCGAAGTCAAAGTCATTCTTATCAATCTCGGCAGTCTCCCCTTCACGATTCGCCGCGGTGATCGTATTGCTCAGGTAGTTGCCCTCCGTATCGCTTCGGAGCTGGCCTTCACGGAGACCGGGAAGGTAGGAGAGACGCAGCGAGGCGATGGAGGGTTCGGAAGCAGCGGCCGCTGAGAGCGCCTCCACCTGTATATATCCTGTCCCGAATCGGAAGCGGTTGTGCGTCTGAACCGGCTTCAGTGCATTGCTGCCGGCCGGGACGCCGGCGCGGGGTGAAGTTGCGTTATCCCGCGGGGCGGGACGAAGGCGGGGAGACCGGGGAGGTTCAGGAACAGGCCGTATATCAACGAGTTGCGGTCATCTCTGGAAAAGCATGTGCGTTTTTCCGTGGAAGATGCATTCAAATATTCTCAAGTTTCTCTCTATTCGACCGATATAATAATAGGAGATGGTGGAGGCAAAGCCCGTCGAACCCGCGGGCCAAAAGAAAAGGCAAGGGTGAAAGGCCCCTGCCCTCTCCGTTCCATCAGGGAAGAGAAACGGCAATTTCTCTCTATGGTGAAATATCGGCAGGATTCGGACACTACTTGAGCGGCGGGAGCACATGATACACGGGATTTCGGCATACCAGGCACCGCACGATCGTGAGCCTCTTCGTCGTGGACGACGGCAGCCGACTCCCGTCCCACCCGATTCAACCTCAAAGCCCTCCTCCTCCGGCGCGATTCGACAGGACAAGGTCGAGTTGGCTCGATCCAGACTGCGCACGGGTTACTACAACTCCGAAGCTGTGACGGAAGAGCTCAGTGACGATTTCGCGCGGGCGTTCGACTTACGATCCTGATATCCGTCCGGTTTCGCGGCTTCGTGCGGAAACCGTCCGATGTGCGTCTCGGTATCACGCGAAGCAGGGGGGTGCAGTGCGTTTTCACATTGTGCCGGCCTTTTTTTCCCGCCTTACAATGGCGTATATTTAGCACTCCTGATGTGCCCGCGACGACGGCGTATCTGAAACTCATTTGCGAAAGTGAAGCTCTATGATCGAATCCAGGAGGGGCGTTGGAATTCAGGTGTTGGTTGCCGGTCTTCTGATTGCATCGGTGTTGCCGGGCTGTGCCGGTCGGAAGAAGGGTGAGGGCCCGACACTGACGGCCGTCATTGTCGTGGGTGGTGCGAAGCGTATTGACCGCGAGGGGAACGTGGAGGATCTTGGTGAGGGGACGCGGTTGACGGCAGGCGAGGGAGTTGCGGTGGGCGGTTCCGCGAAGGTGAAGCTTGTGGGGGATTGGGGCAGCGTTGTATATGTCAACGAGAACACCGATTTTACCGTTAAGGCCGCGGACAACCGACGCACGGTGGGGACACCCGGTTTGAAGATGGCCGCCGGTGAGGTGTATGCACTATGCGGAGACACGTCGGCGGGGGAGGAGATTCTTTCGATCACCACTCCTCTGGTGACGTGTATGGGGGTGGAGTCCCGGTTTGCCGTGCGCCACCGTGAAAGAACAACCGTGGTGACCGTGCTGGGTGGTGAAGTTACGGCAATGGTGGCGGGCAGCACGACGACTTTCGGCCCCTGCACCAAACATGTTATCCGCGAGGAGGGCGGGAGCGGCCGGGCGGAGTCGATTTTCGAGGACGATCTGGAGCATTTGCGAAGGTGGGTGGGCCGGGGCAATATCGCCTCCGCACTTCGGGCCTCCGGGTGCTCGGCGCAGCCGGCGAAGGCGGAGAATTTCCCACCCCTGTGGGAAAACCGACCCAGGGCCGTGGGTGAGGCGGGCTCGGTGTTTCACGACACGATTCGGGCCTACGATCCGGAAAGCACGGCCGTGCATTTCGAACTGGTAGAGGGTCCCGCGGGAATGCGAATCGATTCCCTTTCCGGCGTCATTATGTACCGTCCGAAACGCAAGGGGCGCCACGGGGTTCTGATACGGGTTTCGGATGAAGAGGGAGCGTCGGCCGACGTGCGTTACGAGCTTGTTGTCGAGGCGGCAACGCAGAAGGAACCGCGGGTCGTGCTGACGTGCCCGCAACAGACGCTCCCGCATGAGCCGGTGACGTTTGATGCTTCCGGCTCCCGGGATCCGATAACGGGCAGGAAAGGCCTGACCTACCGTTTCGATATCGACGGTGACGGGACATGGGAGTATCCGAAGGACGGCACGTTTGGTGCCGACGCTGTCGTTGGGCACACCTACCAGGTCGAGAGGGGCCGGCTGGAGGTTGTTGTCGAGCTGAAGAACCGGGAGGGCAAGACCGCTCGTGTTTCCCAGCCGATACTGGTCAATGCTCCTCCCGTTGCACGGCTTACCATCGAGCCGGAGGTGATTGCGCCGGGTTCCGAGGTGACCCTTGATGCATCGGCGAGCAGCGACGGCTATGATCCCGGTGAGAATCTGACCGTGCGATGGGACCTTGACGGCGATACGGCATGGGACTATCCCGAAGAATCCGCTTTTACCAAAAGCAAGATAGTCAAGTACACGTGGGATTCTACGGGAACGTACACGGTACGGTTGCAGGTGCGCGACAGTTTCGGCAGCCTGGCGGATACCGGCGTTGTGGTCGAGATTACCGAGAAGCTTCGAGCCGATTCCCTGCTTGGGCCCGACACCGTGGGTGTCGGCGGCAACGTTGAGCTGCGGTGCAGCACGGCGGTTGCCGAATCGGTGATCGTCGGTTACGAGTGGGATCTCGACGGTGACAATCTTTACGACCGTAAGACGGACCTGCCGCGACTGGCGCACAGCTATGAGAGTGACGGGCGGTACACGGTTTCGTGTCGTCTCACGGACCGGGACGGCAGGACCGCCGTGGTGCGACGTACGATCACCGTTACGAATGCGCCCGCGACGGTTGATGCCGGCGGACCGTATCGGACCCAGGTGAATACCGAGGTTGCCCTTTCCGGCAAGGTGTCGGATCCCGACAACGAGATTGTTTCCTACTCGTGGGATTTCGACGGTGACGGCAAGGGAGACTGGTCGTCGTCCAAAGAGGCCGATACACGATACACGTTCAGGCGCGCGGGTGAGTATGTGATTTCCTTCGTTGTCAAGACCGACGACGGGAAGGTCAGCTCCGATACGGCACGGGTGATTGTCGACAATGAGCCCCCCGAGGCGCGTGCCGGCGAGGACGTGGTTTCCTCGGCGGGCAGGAAAGTGGTTTTGAAGGGGCGTGGAAGGGATCCCGACGGTACGATCGTGAAGTATGAGTGGGATTTTGACGGAGACGGCACGTACGACTGGTCTTCGGAAGACACCGGATATGTCGAGCATGAGTTCGGGGAGTTCACCGATGTGGTGCTGAGGGTCACCGATTCCGACGGGGAGACGGCCACGGACACGATGCGGATGGTGATCTGCCCCGAGGATATGGTCCCCGTGGAGGAAGGGAAATTCTGCGTCGATCGTTATGAATGGCCCAACCGCAAGGGCGATCTGCCGCTGCGTAACGTTACCTACGAGCAGGCCGAGGCGAAATGCCGCGAAACCGGCAAGCGACTGTGCACCGCCGCGGAATGGACCATGGCCTGTGCCGGCAGCGGCCGGCGCCGGACTCCATACCCCTACGGGAAGAGATTCGACAAGGAATCCTGCAATACGCTGGGCAACAGTTGGCGTCACAACGAGCCGGCGAAAGCAGGCAACTTCGTGAAATGTCGGAGCACCTGCGGCGCGCTTGACATGAGCGGAAACGTCGCCGAATGGGTCTCGACATCCGGCGGTGCGGAACCCTTTGCCTTCGGCGGGTCCTGGCAGAGCAGCGAGAAGGACAGTCGATGTGATTCCCGGGTTTCGCTCAAGAAGGACAAGAAATATTTCTACACCGGGTTCAGATGCTGCAAATAGCTGAGAGACTCGGCCGGTTCTACCGGGAAGGGAACCGATGGTGGCTGTCGACTGCCGTCGGTTTTTTTTTACCGCTCTGCATGCCTCCCTTCAATCACGGTACGCATTGGCTGCTTGCTCCCGTTCCTTTCTTCACGTTCGCGGCACTCGTACCACTGTTTGCCCTCTCGATGCTTCGACGCGGGGCCGCGATCCACGTGTACCTGTTCGGCGTGGCCGCCTCCTTCGGTCAGTATTACTGGATCGCCAACGTGATGGCCGAAGGGTTGTGGGGGCTGATCCTGCTGGGCCTGCTGCTTCTTTCGCTGTTTATCGGTCTGTACTATCTGGCGGCGGGCATGCTTTTCCGCTTCCTTGCCTCCCGCGCGCCGCGCGGGCTTATCTGGGTGTATCCCGCCGTGTGGATATGCCTGGAGTATGCGCGCGGGCTGGGGGAAATGTCGTTCCCGTGGATGCTGCTGGGTTACTCGGTCATGCCGATTCTGCCTCTTGCGCAGTGCGGCTCGGTTGTCGGGGTTTACGGGCTCTCGTTTCTGATTGTCCTCGGCAACGTCATACTGTGGAAGCTGCTCGGCTCGAGCGGTGATGCCCGGGGTGCGCGACGAAGGTGGACGGCGCCGTCGGTGTTTGCCGGCTGCATTCTTCTTGTCTTCCTCTGGGGCCTGATCAGGCTCCGGCGCGCCGACCGGCTCCCCGGCGCCTCGACGATTCGGGTGGCACTGGTCCAGCCCAATATCGACCAGAACAGTTGGGGCAACCGATCGCTGGACACAACATTCGCTATCTGTGAATCGCTGAGCTTACAGGCCGCCGCGCTTGAACCCGATTGTATCGTTCTCCCTGAAAGCGCGCTCTTGACGTACCTGGCACACCGGCCCGGTCTTCTGGCGCGGGTAGAAGGGTGGGTAGAGAAGACGGGCACGCCCCTCGTGGTGGGAACACTTCATTTCCAGCGCCCCACGGGAGCTTCTCCGTACAGGTATCTGGTGTACAACTCGGCCTTGCTTTTCGACACGACCGCGACGCTCACCCGAATGTATCACAAGATGAAACTCGTTCCGTTCAGCGAGGCACTGCCGTTTGAGGGCTACTTCCCCATTCTCAGCCGGGTGAACCTGGGGGAGGCCGATTTCAAGAAGGGACGCGATCCGGTCGTCTTTCATATCGGCGAAAGCACCAGGGCGGTTCCTCTGATATGCTATGAAGTCATCTACCCCGGATTTGTTTGGAGGCGAATCGGCACCGAGGCGAATCTGTTGCTGAATATTACCAACGACGCCTGGTTCGGCCGGTCAACCGCTCCGTTTCATCACGCGGCAATGGCACGGATGCGATGCGTGGAAAACGGTATCGGTCTTGCGCGTTGCGCCAATGCGGGAATCAGCATGGGAGTCGATCGCTTCGGCAGGGTCCTCGAGAAGACGGAGCTATACACCCGCGGAGTGACGGTGGTGGACGTGCCGCTGGAGCCGCTTCCTACGGTGTACTCCCGGTTCGGCGACTGGCCGGTGCTGTTGTGCGCCGCCGCGCTGGTGGTATTGCTGATGCGGGCTGCGTGGTCGGCCCGGCGCGCCGGTGGGCCGATGCGCCGGGAGTGACCCGCGGCGCAATCGTATCAGCGGTCTCCTTCGGTCTTCTCCGGAGCGTATGCATTGATTTCCAGCAGGTGATCGACTCCTACCAGCCGCAGGTTGCACGATGCGGCTCGCGCCAGGAGGCTTTCCAGCGCCCCGAGAAAGGCCGATTTGTGTTCGATCTTCGGCAGGATATCGTGCAGAAGTACGATTTCTCCTCCGCGGGCCATCTCCGGGAAGCGCCGGAACGCCCTCCGGTTGGTGTTGCCGCGATCACCGGCGCCGCGGCTCCATCCCACACACTGCATGCCGAGCGTTTCGAGCGCACGGCCCGTGTGGGGATTGGTGAGACCCACCGGCGGCCGATACAAGAGGGTTCGCCTGCCGATGCACCGGTAAATCACTTCGCGGGCGGCGCCGATGTCGCGCACCAGCGCCCCGGTCATTCTGAAGTTTGAGCGAATGTCGTGGTGGTAGTCATGGCAGGCGATTGTGTGGCCCGCATCGTACGCCCGTCTCACCAGGTGCGGGTGCTGCGCGGCGTGCTTGCCGACAACGAAAAACGTGGCGTGCGCTCCGTAACGATCGAGGAGCCTGAGCACCTCGGGTGTCAGAGCCGGATCGGGACCGTCATCGAAGCTCAGGGCGATGAGTTCTTTCTTTCGGGCGTTTCGCAGCAGGCATCGGCAGAAGAAGCCCAGTCTGATATCGAAGATACCCCACACGAAAACGGGCACGTGGGCAACAAGGAATGCGGAGCAGAGCGTGCGGAGCGCGGGAGGGCAGAGATACCGGGTGAAGATTGCGATCGGCAGGGTGCACGACCACACGGAAAAAGGTCTCAGAGGCACAGCACTACCGCTCCGGCGCTTCGGGCCGAGGGAGAATGGGTGCCGAAGACGAACGTGCCGTGTGCTCCTTCCTGCTGAAGCTCGTGCATTCGAAAGGCCGAACTGAGCGTTGAATTGGGACCATGCAGAGGGCCGGCGTAGACGACATCGGCCTCATTCGGGAGGCCGGCAGCTTTCCTGCAGGCCGCGTCGATATCCTGATGATCCTCCAGGGGCTTCGCAACCGTGCCGTACAACCAGGGAGGCGGGCATGCGGGATCGGCGCGATCGAGCACAAGCGCCGCGGCCCCTTCCTCCCGGTCTTCGGAGAGGAAGGTGCCGCACGTCTCCGAAAGGCAGGGCTGAAGTCTGCGCAGCAGCTCGGTCTGCTCCTCGACTGCGACCAGGAGTGCGGGAAAGCAGTCCGGGGAAAGCAGCCCGATGGCGGCCAGTGCGCATCCGAACGAATGAGGGCCGTCACAGAAGGTAAGGTTCGGCCCGTTGATGTTGAATTCGATGGCCGGCATGCCGCCGATTGCGTTATGCACCGAAGCGACAAAACTGCGTGGAGAGCCGAACCCGGTCCGGTAGATTCCGTCAAGGAACGCGCGGGTTTCTTCCAGAGCGCCGAGTGCCGAGGCTGTAATCAGGCTGCGGGGCGAGGACCCCGTTTCCCGCAAAACCCTTTTCACCGCGGCGTAGGCCATCTGCTGCAGCCGCGGCGTTCGTCGTTTCGTTTTAGCGGGAACTTCATCTTCCCACCCCGGTTCCCGGGAGGGCATGAGACAGGTGATACCGAGCACGTTCAGGTGGTCCGGCGCGGTATGGCCTTCGGAGAACCGGGCGGCATAGTTCCCGGCAGGTTTGGACAGAAGGAGCGCGGCGTTGTTGCCGCCGAATCCGAAGGAGTTCTTGAGCACATGGCGAAGGGGCCTGGAGACGGGTTTCGGGTCGGCTTCTATCCCGATTGCTTCATCCGGGGTTGTGAGTCCCCCCGTACGAGGAATGGTGTTGCTTCTGAGGGCCTCTACGGCGCAGACCGTTTCGATGGTCCCTGATGCGGCCAGGGTGTGTCCGAGGGTCCTTTTCATCGAGCAGACGGGAGGGTGCCGGTCGCCGAATACCGACCGCATTGCGTTTGTTTCGGATATGTCGTTGTCGGGCGTGCCCGTGCCGTGGGCCGCGATCAGGTCTATGTCGGATGCGTGAAGGCCGGCTTCCGCGAGCGCCGCCCGAACCGCACGTCGTGCCCCGTTGCCCTCGGGATCGGGAGCGGTCATGTGGTAACAGTCGGCGGTAGCTCCCCAGCCGTCGACGAGGGCAAGCGGATCGAGTTTGCGGCGGTGCACAACGCCCGGCGAGGCCAGCAACACCGCCCCGGCGCCTTCGCCGAGACTGATGCCCGCCCTGTCGCGGTCAAAGGGTCGACAGCCGTTGGGATCGAGGAGCAGGAGACCGGCGAACCCCTGGACCGTAAGTGTCGCAAGCGCATCGGCCCCCACGGCCAGCACCGTGTCACACAGTCCGCGCTCTATCAGTCGCTTGGCCAGACCGACCGCATGCAATCCCGTGGAGCAGGCGGTGGAAACGGTAAGGAAGCCCTGGAGGTCGAAGCGCCTGCACAGATGCCCGGCGAGGGCCGTGGGCTCGTGGAAAGCCAGCTCCCGCGGGGCCTGCTTGATATGTGAGGGGTCTTCGATGAGCTTCCGGTAGAACTCCTCCGAGCGGGTCATCCCGCCGACAGTGGTGGCAAAAACAAGCAGGGTACGGATTTCGCGGCGATCAGGCAGGGGGCGGAGTGCTTCCTCCGCGGCCCGCAGAGCAAGCGCGAGGGTGCGGTTTTCCGCGTCTCGGGCAGCGGCCGTATCGTTGACACGGGCGGCAAGGACGGGGCGCTGGGGAGCACCGATGGGCAGCTTGAGTTTTCGCAGCCCGTCACGGCCTTCCGCGACGGCCCGAAACGTGGCGGAGGCATCGGCGCCAAGTGCCGAAACGGCCCCCACTCCGATTATGGGAACAGAACTCATGTGAGAGTCGACAGTCAACGGGGGTTCGTGGTACAAGAAACAGAGCGGAGAGCCGTCTGCGTGAAACCGGCGTCATTTTCCGCGCCACCTACCGAGTGCCGGATCGATGTTCCTCGATGAACTCGGCGATTGACCGCACGGAAGAGAACACACTTCTTCCCACGTTCACATCGGGAACCTGCACACCGTATTCCTTTTCCATCAGAACCAGCAGCTCGAGTGTGTCGATGGAATCGAGGCCCAACCCCTCTCCAATGAGGGGCGCATCGGGATCGATGTCCGCCGGGATCACGTCGCTCAACTTGAGCGTATCGATTATTTCCTTCTTGAGTTTTTCGATCAGGTCGTCTTCAGGCACGCCTCGTCTCCACGGTCAGCTTTCCTTCCCATCGCCCGGTGGTCAAAGAGAGTGTTCCGTCCTGTTCATTGTCCAGCATGTCGATTACTTCACGAAAATATACATCATCACTCGTGCTTCGAGCCCCGTGTTTTACGGGATTCAGGCGCAGATGCAGCCGTTTGCCGGGGTGGCGGAACTCGTTACAACGCTCGAGAAGAAAGGCGTACGAAGCGTTAGGCACGGTGGCGAGATCGGGGAGCCCCTCCCGCAGGCGAGCAGCAGGCTCCGCTGCTCGTACGAAGAGGGCGAGCATGGCGTCGGCGCGATTTCGGCGAAGGATTTTCATGGCGAGCGCCAGGGCCATCAGGCCGGCGCCGTTTTCGTCGGCGAGCGTACGGTTCGGTCCCTTCAGCCCGAAGAAGATTGCCACTTCGGTGAGTGCCGATGACGGGAGCGTTGAAGAGAACAGCGCGGGACTGGGGTAGCCCTGCTCGATGGAGTCGCGGAAGGCGAGGTCGGTGCTGAGCGAACCCCACGGAATTCCCAGCGAAATCCCCGTCGCCGGCGCATTCCCTTCGGTAGTGCCGGAAAGGGCAAGGGCCGCGGCGCCGAAGGCAAGTCGATCGGCGAGCGCCAGCTTTCCGAACGAGCGGAAAGGTTGTGCGAGGACCTGGTTTCGCTCAACCCGCGACGGGTCGTTCCGGCCGTCTTTCCAGGCGGTCTTTCCGCCGGGATTGTGAAGACCCTGGAAGTCGAGCGCCCCCCAGGACAGCAGACGGGCCTCGCAGTCCATGTTCATTCATGCTCCTTGAGAACGACCGCCGCGTTGACTCCTCCGAAGCCGGCGGAGAGGCACAGCATCGAAGGAATCAACAAGGGCGCGCAGGCGGTGGTGATCGGGAGGGGCTCATCGACACCGTGTTCGGAGTATCCGGCGGTCGGGGGCAGCTTTCGACGACGGATCCATTCGGCGGCCAGGATGATTTCGAGAAGTGATCCGGCGCCGCTGGTGTGTCCAAGGGCGCCTTTGACCGAAACGCACGGTGGGGCCCGCGTCCCGAACAGGGAGGTGATCGCCTTCGCTTCCATGGCATCGTTGTACACGGTTGCGGTCCCGTGGCATTTGACTCCGCCGATGTCGCCGGCGCCCGTCCCGGCGTCGCGGAGCGCTTCGGCCGCGGCCCTGTGCAGCCCCTCGCCGGTGCGTGAAGGTCCCGTGCGGTGGTTGGCGTCGTTGGACGTTGCGCTTCCGGCCACCACGATGTCGCCGGGGGCCGGAGGGCGTCGGCTGAGAACGGCAAGAGCGGCTCCTTCGCCCGGCGTCAGCCCGTCCCTGCGTGCGTCAAAAGGCCTTGCTCCCGTTGGTGAGAGTGCTCCCAGGGTATGAAACCCGCTTACCACGAAGCGGAAGAGTCCTTCGAGGCCGAAGAGTACTGCGTGCTCAAACTCACGATCGTCGAGCAACTCCTTTGCGATATCGACGGCAACGGCGCCGGAGGCGCAGGCGTTGGAGACGGTGATGCGGGGTGAGTCTTCGAGGCCCAGGAGCCGCGCGGCGGCTTTCGCCTGTTTCGCCGGCAGGGGAGAGGTTTGTCGGGGCGCATGATCAGCCGGCATGTCGAGCGCCGAAACATCGCCTTTGGCCGCGCAGAAGATGAAAATCGTTTCCGAGGACGACCTCGGCAGGGAACTTTCCAGTGACCGCCGCAGTGCCGGGGCGCAGGAGTGAACGGACCGCGGTAAAGGGTCGGTGCAGGGGGCACAGGCCACGGGCATACCGAACCACGGTCCGGGCACGAGCGCGGAATCTCCGGTGTAAAGCCGTCCCGCCGTTTCGCCGAGCCCGCCCAGCGGGCCGAATATGGCGGCGTTGTGCAGAAGCGTTTTCGAGTGCATGCGTGAAGCAGAAAAATAGATGTTCGCTTCACGCTTCGGTCGTGCTCCGGCGTTTGGTCACCCCCCGGGCGTCGTGAAGGGAAGGGGTGGATGGCCGGATCGAGTGGAAAGCTCAATCATGTATATTTTGGCCTGCTTCTCCCGCGGGAAAGTATCCTTCCGCACTTCAAGGAGTTACCTCGCAATGCTGGACATCCGAACCATCAGAGACAACACCACGGCGGTTAAGCTGGGGTGCGAAAACAAGAAACAGTCGGCGCGGATTGACGAAATACTCCAACTCGATGAGGAGCGGCGGCGGGCCATTCACGAGGGGGAGAGGCTCAAGAGCGAACGTAACAGTACGTCGGCGGAGATCGCATCGCGCAAGAAGAGGGGTGAGGATTGCTCGGAATTGATTGCGGAGATGAAGGCGGTTTCGGCACGAATCAAGAGCATCGACGCGAAGCGTGGGGAGGTCGAGGGCCGCCTTGGCGAGCTTCTGGCGTGGGTGCCCAATATGCCTCACGAAAGCGTGCCGCACGGGGCAAGTGAGAAGGACAATGCCGAGGTCTGCCGGTGGGGTGAGGAGCCGGTGTTCGAATTCGAGCCCAAAGACCATATAGAGCTGGGCGAATCGCTGGGGCTGCTCAGGCCGGATATCGGCGCCAAAATCACGGGGACCGGCTTTCCTTTGTACGCGGGGACCGGTGCACTCCTGGAGAGGGCGCTGATCAATTTCATGCTTGACAGGCACACGGCAGCGGGGTACTGCGAAATCTTTCCCCCTTTTCTGGCCAACGAAGCGAGTCATTTCGGCGTTGGCCAGCTTCCCAAGGCGCGGGACCAGATGTACTTCATCGACGAAGACGCGTTGTTCTGTATACCGACCGCGGAGGTTCCCGTGACTAACATTCATCGGGACGAAATTCTTGCCGCGGATCAGCTTCCGCTCAGGTACTGTGCGTACAGTGCCTGTTTTCGCAGGGAGGCCGGCTCGTACGGGAAAGATACGAAGGGCCTGTTGCGGGTACACCAGTTCAACAAGGTTGAGCTGGTGAAGTTTGTGGAGCCGGAGGGGTCGTACGATGAGCTGGAATCGTTGCGCGCCGACGCCGAGGGGATTCTTCGTGCGCTCGGGCTCCACTATCGAGTTCTGGTGCTCTGTGATGCCGACCTGTCGTTTGCGTCGGCCAAGTGTTACGATATCGAAGTGTGGGCGCCCGGGGAGCGCAAATACCTCGAGGTGTCTTCCTGCAGCAATTTCGAGAGTTTCCAGGCCCGGAGGATGAATGTCCGCTATCGATCTTCACCGGGAGCGAAGCCCGAGTTCGTGCACACCTTGAACGGAAGCGGTGTGGCAACGCCGCGGCTGATGGTTGCGCTGCTTGAGAGTTATCAGACCGCGCGCGGGACCGTGAAAATACCGGAAGTGCTCCGGCCTTACCTCCACGGACTTTCGGAGATCGGTGCGCCTTGAGAAACCTGCTTCAGAGGATCGTCAACGCCCGGAGCCTGTATGATTTCGTGACCCGAACGAGGCTTCTCACGGGCAAGTATCTGCTGCTTTTTGTCTGTATTGTCGGCCTGGTCTGGTATGCCGTTTTTACGCGAAGGGTTGTCGGGCAGATCAAGAGGGATGCGGTCAATGTGACGCAGACGTACGCTGAGCTGGTTCGAACGGCGGTTTCCCAGAGGCTCGGCGATCGTGAGATCAAGGACATTTTCAAGGAGATCATCAGGAATCTCCAATTCCCGATTATTATTACCGATACGTCCTGGACGCCGATAGTATGGAAGAACGTGACGACGGGACCGTTTTACGATCGGGAGTCGATTCGGTACGACGACACGTCGGCGGCCTCGATGGAAGTGCTCCGGCGCAGGATCGAGGAGTTTCGCGAGCTGTATCCTCCGAAGACCGTGGAGGTTGCCGAGTCGGGGACGAAGATGGGGTATCTTGTTTACGGCAACAGCGATCTGGTCAGGAGTATTGCGTGGCTTCCTTTTGTTGAGGTGGGTCTGATTATCGCGCTGATATTTTTTGCCTCCCTGGCACTTCACAATATTCGAGTCACCGAGCGGAGCAACTTGTGGGTGGGGCTTGCCAAGGAGACGGCGCATCAGTTGGGCACCCCGATTTCATCGCTGATGGGCTGGGTTGAGTACATGCTTTCGGCCGGGGACCCGGATGTGGAGGAGGTTCCCGGGCCCGAGGAGTTCAGGGAGCAGGTGCGGGGCATCTGCGGGGATATGAAGAGGGACCTGACCCGGTTGCGGAAGATCACCGACCGGTTCAGTCAAATCGGCTCTGTCCCGGCTCTGGCTCCTTGTGATATCAACCAGGTGCTGGAGGATGCGATTGAGTATTTCAGCATGCGGCTTCCCCTCCTGGGTCGTCGTATCGAGATCCGCAGGCAGTTCGGCGATATTCCCCGGATTCCGGCCAACCGGGCGTTGATGGAGTGGGTGTTTGAGAATTTGCTGAAGAATGCCATGGATGCGATCAAGCGACCCGACGGCATGATCGAGATCAGGACGGAGTCTATCGATGTAGACGGGGTGGTGCGGGTATATCACAAGGATAACGGCAAGGGCGTCTCCTGGGAAGAGCAGAAGAAGGTGTTCTCGCCCGGCTACACCACCAAGAAGCATGGGTGGGGGCTGGGGCTTACGCTTGCCAAGCGGATCGTGGAGGACTATCATAACGGCAGTATTTATGTGAACTGGTCGCAGAAGGGTCAGGGCACGGTGTTCCACATCGACCTTCCGCGAACGCAGCAGACTAATCGCAGTTGACAAGGAGCCGTGTCATGGCGGGATCACGGAAGACGGTGTTGTGGGTCGACGATGAAATTGAGTTTCTTCGCGCGCATATCATGTTCCTTGAGACGCGGGGGTACAGCGTCATACCGGTATTCACCGGAGACGACGCCATCCACCTGATCCAGGAAGGTCCGGCGCGGTTTGATATTGTGCTGCTGGATGAGCAGATGCCGGGCAAGGACGGGCTTACGACCCTGCAGGAGATCAAGCAGCTCAGCCCGGACCTGCCGGTGGTGATGGTGACCAAGAGCGAAGAAGAGCAGGTGATGGAGGATGCGCTGGGGATGAAGATCGACGGCTATCTGACCAAGCCGGTGAATCCCAGCCAGATACTCTCGGTGTGCAAGCGGCTTCTGGACTACCGGCAGATCGTCACCTCGCGGATTTCGCAGCGGTTTGTCCGCAGTTTCTCCGAGATTCGTACGCGTCTGTCAAGCGGCCTGGATGCCTGGGGGTGGAGCAGCCTCTACGAAGAGCTGGTCAGGTGGGATCTTGAGCTGGAGAAAATCGAAGACGAAGGGATTCGGCAGACGCACGCGGGACAGAAGTCGGATGCCAACGCGGCGTTTTCGCAGTTCGTGGTGGAGAACTACCCCGGGTGGGTGAGAGGCCGTGAGGGGGTTCCCCCCATGATTTCGGATGTTGTCGAGCGGGTTATCTATCCGCGCCTTGCGCGGGGAGAGCGTACGGCACTGGTTGTGCTCGAAGGCCTTCGGCTTGACCAGTACCTGGGCATGGAACGTCTTCTCAGGAGGGACTTCGGGATTGAGACCCAGTGCTACTATTCCGTACTCCCCACATCACCTCCGTTTTCCCGGCATGCTCTTTTTGCCGGAATGCTGCCGCTGGATATTGCGGAGCGTTACCCGAAGACGGTGTGGGGTGCCGATGAGGATGAGGATTCGTACGGGCCGGAACGAGGGTTTCTTGCCGGGAAGCTTCGCGATCTGGGCTCGCGCATCAAGCGTGCGCCGCGCTATGTCAAGGTTGACGACAGCGAAAGTGCCGGGCGGCTGCTGAACAAACTCCCTTCATTTCGCAGAAGCCGTTTTTTCTCGATTGTGGTGAATATGGTGGATCTTCTCACGCAGAGTCGCAGCGAATCAAACATACTGCGGGAAATTGCGCCCGACGAGACCGCGTTTCGATCGTTGACGCAATCGTGGTTTCAGTATTCGACACTGCTGCAGATTATCAGGAAGCTGGGGGAGCAGAAGTGTGCCGTTGTGCTGGCCTCGGACCATGGAAGTGTGTTCTGCACGAGGAGTACGGAGTTGTACGGGAGTCGGGGTGGTGGAACCGGACGGTTCAGGCTCGGCCAGGACATTACATGTGACGAGCGCTATGCCGTGCATCTCTCCGATCCCGCCGTGTACGGCCTGCCGTCGCTCGACCCGGAAACCGTCTGGGTGATTGCGAGGGAGAATTACCATTTTTCCGCTCCGGAGAATTTCAAGGAATACTCGCGGCAATACCGGACGACGTTTCAGCACGGTGGGATTTCGATGGAAGAGATGATTGTGCCGGTGGCGATACTGAGGCCGAAGCGGGAGGGGTGATATGCCGGGCCGGCGGTTGCATTGTTCTTCGAGTGTGCGGGTACGGCCGATTCCGGTTGTACCCTGCCGGGGGTGTGGCGGACTGCGATGGAGCTGATATCGAAATCGACGGAGCAGACGCGGGAGTACGGCGCGCGGCTTGCCGCGAGAGCGCGGCCGGGTGATGTGTATGTTCTTTCGGGGGGGCTGGGGGCCGGCAAGACGGAGTTTGTGCGCGGATTCGTGGGGGCGCTCGATCCCGACGCGCCCGTGCGGAGTCCCAGTTTCGCGCTGGTCTATACGTATGCGACCGCACGCTTCCCCGTGTTCCATTTTGACTTCTACCGCCTCGTTGATCAATCGGAGCTGACGGAGATAGGCTTTGATGAGTACCTGGCGCAGGATGGTGTCTGTCTGATAGAATGGGGCGAGCGCTTTGCGGATGTTTTGCCGGAGGGGGCACGAAGGGTTACGTTCGACGATTCGAGGCCGGACCGGAGGGTGATCGCCTTGGAGGACGGAGGCGCGGGAGGGAGCGGAGGTGAAAACGGAAACACACAGGGGGAGTGAGGCCAACCTCACTCCCCGGACCGATGCCGCTATCGGAACAAGCTAACCGAGCAACTGCAGTACGCTTTGCGGCACGATATTGGCCTGCGAAAGCATTGCCATACCCGACTGGTTCAGGATCTGGTTGCGCGTAAACTGGGTCGTCTCCGCGGCAAAATCCACATCCCTGATCAACGATTCCGCGGCCTGCTGGTTGGTATTGGAAACCGTCAGATTGTTGATCGCGTGTTCCAGCCTGTTGACATACGCACCCATGTCGGCCCTCATGCTGTTGACGCTGGATATGGCCTCGTCAAGCGTGGACACGGCGTTCACCGACGAGGTCTGCTGAGTCAGGGTCAGGTTGTCGACGCTCAACGACGTTGAGGTCAAGGTGTCGATTGAGATGGTGATACTGTCGGTCCCGACTACGTTGTTTGCATCGACCCACAACACCGAACCGTCGTCGGCACTGGTGGCGTACCCGAACCGGTTGGCGTCGGTGGAGAGCAGGTCCATGTCGTTGTAGTTGGTGACCGCCGCGATACGGTCGATTTCCTGATCCAGATGCTGAAACTCGGCATCGGTGTAGGCGCGCTCGGTGCTGGTGAGGGTATCGTTGCTTGACTGGATGGCCAGTTCGCGCATCCGCTGCAGAAGCGCCGAGACTTCGTTGGCCGCGCCTTCGGCGATCGTTATGGCCGCGATACCGTCCTGCGCATTGCGAATTGCCTGGCCGGTGCCCCGTACCTGCGTGCGAAGGTTTTCGGAAACGCCCAGCCCCGCGGCATCGTCGCTGGCCCTGTTAATGCGAAGGCCGGTGGAGAGTCTCTCCAGGGACGTGTTCAGATTGTTGTTGACCTTGAACAGCGCACCCTGCGTGACCATCGAGGGAATGTTGTGATTGATACGCATGAAACAACCTCCTTGTTGTGTTTGCCTTCACCCGACATCCATGCCGGGCAGTTTACCGAGGGTCGGCGGGGCACGGTCAATTTGTCTGCATGAGCCTCCTTTCGCTGGTGTCCTTCCCGCACCTTCGCCTACTAGTATATCGGCCTGCCGGGACCCGACTTTAGAAAAAAAGAGGGGACGGGGGTACATTTATTACATATAAGAAGCGCCGCATCCGTACCTCCCTCCCCCCGAACCCCGTCACCCGACATCGTGCATGACACAGACCCGTCGTAATCCATTGGCGGGCAGCCCTGCCGGCGGCATCTATTTTCCCTGTTAAGGGGGGGGTTGTACTTTCCTATTCGGGCAACGGCCCGAGAAACCAGGGAATTGCCGGGGAAATTCATGGTTCGCGGGCACCGACGATCAAGTGGCTGTATAAAGCCGACCGCCGGGCTTCCGCCCGCATTGATTGTCGTGCTATGGCTTGTGGGGGGAGCGGGCGCGCGGGCTCAGAACATGCAGCCGTGCAGGGTGGTGATGAAGCGTCGGCTTGTGTCGGACTACCTTACAAGCACGGCCTATTTTGATGTAGTAGCGGCTTACGGATGTCTTCTTTTTGCCGAGGCTGTCGGCGATTCAGGCGCCCTTCGTACCGTCGATTCCGCTTACCAACGATTTGTCGGCAGCGGTTATTCGCCCGTGGAGGAGATCGGCAGCGGAGACAGGAACGCGGCCGGGATTCTTCCGCTGCAGCTCCATCATCTGCTCGGCAACGAAGAATATCTTGCATTCGGGTATGTGTTTGCTGAAGATGAGTTTGAGGGAGTGCCTGAGGATTCGGTCTCGCGTTACTCACGGTTCTGGGTTGACGACATGTATACCATCGGAGTGCTTCAGGCGAAAGCGTATCAATGCATTGGCGAGCAGAGGTATGCCGACCGTTGTGCGTACCAGCTTGCGGCGTATATCGACGTTCTACAGCAGCCCAACGGGCTGTTTCATCACACGGCGAACGCCCCGTTTTTCTGGGGTCGCGGCAACGGCTGGGCCGCGGCGGGATTGACCGAGGCGCTCCTCGTGCTGCCCCAGGATCATGCGCGGCGCAGCGTGCTGATGGAGGGATACCGGAAGCTGATGACCGGTCTGCTTGCGGTGCAGGACGACAGCGGCATGTGGCACCAGGTGCTGGATGAGCCGACAAGCTATGTGGAGACTTCGTGCAGCGGCATGTTCGTGTTTGCCCTGGCAACGGGCCTTGCCCGGGGGTGGCTTTCGGAGGCAGTCTTTCGCGAACCGCTTGAGGCGGCGTGGCAATCACTGAGCGGGTATGTCAACGATAGCGGCGAGGTCACCAATGTCTGCATTGGAACCATGGAAGGGAAACGCGTCGAGGACTATTTCGACCGACCCATCGAGGATGGGGACCCCCACGGTACCGCCGCCTTTCTGTGGGCGGGGGCCGCGATGGCTGAGCCTGGGTCCGGGGATCGGGGGATCGTTCGGCGCCCCGTGCGTTCCTCTCCCGGCAGAGTTGGAGGCCGCATACCCGGAGCGCTCAGCTTCACACCGGCGGGTCGAATCCTGCCCTTGAACTCACTGCGGTGCATGCCGGGAGGGTGGTATGTGACAACCGTTTCGGGAAAGCCGGGAAGAGCGTTTTTGCAGGGTTCCTTCGGTCGGCGGTGAGGCGTGAATTCCGGGCCAGGACTTCTTTCCGGATTCCGTTGGAATCCGGATCTTTCAACCTGTGCGGTGCACTTCCCCCTCACCCCGCAGTTTCCGCCACCGACCGGAACACATGATGGGGTCACGACGTCACACGTCGGTTTGTGACCTGAGTTTTTCGAAAGCCGCGACGACCTCGCCCGCGCACTGGATAGCCCTGGCCGCATCGTCGCTGGACACATGAACTATCACTCCATAGTCCCCCACCCCGCGAATTTCGAAAAGCCAACGCAGGCTCTTCCCGATATGCTTATCGAGCGTACCAGGCTTCACCAGGTGCCGATTGACCGCGGACAGCGTGCCCGAATGTTTGGAGAACTCCAGGCCCATTGAGAGCAGAACGGCTGAAGCCGCATAGAAGGCTGCGTAGTAGGCCCGCGATGCCGCGAAATCACAGAAGCCGTCGTTGAGAAGTCCCCGTGCAGCATCGAGCGAATCGTACGCCCGATCCCAACACGCGGCAATCTCTTCGGATCCGCGCGTTCCCTTCACAGTATTGACACACCTTCCCTGCGGGCGATTCGGTAGAGAGAGATTCTTCCTGAGTGGTAGTCCTCCGCCGACACCGGAAGGGCCGAAATCAACGTGCCGCCCAGTAGTTCGAGTTCGAACACAAGGTCAAGGATTCTCTTCTGCTCCTCGAAAAAGTCGAAGTTGTTGTCCAGCACGACCAGCAGGTCGATATCACTTTCCGGCGTCTGTCGGTTCCGTGCGTTCGAGCCGTACAGTACGAGTTCCCGCAGCCTCGAACCGTAGTGTTGTGAGAGGATCTTCCTGCATTCGTCGAGTATTTCCGCACTGGTCACCGCGTTTTTCCTTTCCGGGTGTCGCGTATGTGAAAATACAACCTCGTCGTGCTTCGCCATTCCGTCGGGCTCCGGGTCCTTCATGCAGTGCCGACGAATGGCCCCTCACCCCGCAATGTCCGCCACCGACCGGAAGACATGATGGGGGCGCCAGGCGAATGCGGGGAGATCTTCCTCTTTTGTTACCCCCGTGAGAACCAGAGCCGTCTCGATGCCGGCTTCAATACCCGCCAGTATATCGGTATCCATTCGGTCTCCGACAATAACGGTTTCTTCGCGCCGGCATCCGAGTTTCCGCAGCGCAATGCGCATCATGAGGGGGTTCGGTTTGCCGGTGTAGTAGGCCTTCCTCCCGGTTGCCAGCTCAATCGGTGCGATCAGGGAGCCGGTGGCCGGCACGATACCGCTCTCGGTCGGGCCGGTCAGATCGGGGTTGGTGCCGATCAGGCGGGCGCCCTTGAGCACGAGCGATATGGCGCGCGTGATTCTGTCGTAGGAGTACGATTGACTCTCGCCGACAACCACGTAGTCGGGGGAATCGTCGTTCAACGAAAACCCGGCTTCATACAGAGCGTTGGTCAAGCCGGGTTCGCCGATCACGTAGCAGGAGCCGCCCGGGCACTGGGAGGCCAGAAACGATGCGGTTGCCATGGCGCTGGTGTAGAAATGCTCTTTGTCGATATCGGGACCGAGTCGCCGGAGTTTTTCGTGAAGCTCCCGCGGGGAGCGGCTGCTGCTGTTGGTCAGAAAAAGAAAACGTTTGTTGTTCTCGCGCAACCACTCGACGAACGCATCCACGCCGGGGATGAGCCGGTTCCCCTGATAGATCACGCCGTCCATATCGCAGATGAAACCGGCCGCGGCATGAAGGGGCTTCGTGCTGATCGTGCTCATGAGACTCCCTTTTCCTGACGGGAATCATAATATATGTCCGGGGGGAACCACTACCGGAGACCGGTTGAGTCGTGCCCGGCCGAGCGAAAGGATGCAGCGGGTATCTTGTGCAACCGTCCCCAGCCGGGTGTGTCCGTGTCGCACACCTGCCCTCCCGGCTCATGGTTTTATATTACACAAGAGGAGTTTCGGCGGGCGGGAACACGATTGCATACTGCTGCCCCGGCAGCTATTTTTAACATTGGCCTGAGTCATCACAACAATATCCCGCGATCTTCGAAATGGAGATTCAAAGAAAGGGAATACCCGATCCTCTTGAAGAAGTGATCAAGAGACTCCCGCGGGATATCAAGGCTGAGACCCTTGACTTCGCTAAGTTGCTGATGAACAGGAGAAGAAAGCCGATGCGACGGCCGCTTCGCCGGAGTTGGGCGGGAGGAATAAAGGAGAATACGAACAAGTTCACTTCATTGCAGCTCCGGAAACGGGCTCTTGATCGGCGGCACGTTAGGTAATACGCGCATGCAACAGGATCGGTTGGTTGCCGGGTCAAATCATAGAGTGCCATACTGCCGGCATGCACTACAATGAGACCATGTGAAGGAGAAGGACACCGATGAAACAGGTTGTACGCTTCATTGCCGCGGCGGGTGCGCTCGTGTGCGTGTCGTGCAACGTCTTCAATCCCTCGGGCGCCGGCCCGGAAGGCTCGCTCGATGCCGAAGGGCACGTGGCGGAAGGCGAGCGGTTGTTGCGCGAGGGAAATCCCTACGCCGCTCACGCGGAGTTCGCGCAGGCAATTCGGCTCGATCCCATGAGCGGGTATGCACGTCTGGGCAGCGCAAAGGCCTCCTTCGACAAATACGACCTTTCCTACTACCGCGTGATGAACTGGTTTGTCGGTGACTCGACATCGGAGGACAGCCTGTTCGATCGCCTTCTGGATACGCTTTACACGTGGACCTACGCAACGGTTGACAGCGTCTATGCGCCGGTGCACGAGGCGGTGGGGGTGCTGGAGCCCATGTATCCGGAGAAACCCGACACGTTTGTCGCCACCGATCAGTTCTCGCCGTCGTGGGTCGCGGCCGATTTTTCCATCATTCTTACGACACATGCCTTTCTCGGCCTTTTGGATTTCGACTCCGACGGCCGCATAACAACGGCGGACAATCCCTTTATGGGCATTTCGGTGAGACGGGAAGGGGATTCGCTGGTTATCGAGGGGCTCGATGCTATCCTGGCCGATGAGCAGCTTCAGGCGCGGTGGAAGGCGAAGGCCGCGGAGAGTGTGGATGATGCGGCAACCGCGGCCCGGGTTTTCACCGAGACATTCGCCGACACGTCCACGGTCGGCAGGGTTGACAGTCTGCTCACGCTTTACGAAGACGTGCTCAATGAACAGCTTACTCAATAATTCGGCGGTCGCGCTGCTGCTTGCCTGGTCCCTGGTGTGGGGGGCGGATGAGCTTCTGCCGTATCCTCTCTATCGGGCGCGTTCCCGTGCCATGGGCGGGGCGCGAGTCGCCGTGGGCGGACATCAGGAATCGGCGTTGTCCAATCCCGCCTTCAATGCCGACTATCGCCGTCTTGCTCTCACCCTGCCCGCGGCCGGGTTGCGGCTGGATCACACGTTTTTCTCATTCCTGGAGTTTCTCGAAGAGAACCGGGAGGAGTTCGATCGTGAGCAGAGTTCGGATGAGGGCCGGTCGGAGCAATTCGACAAGCTTCTGCGCGAGGTGGACACGAAGTGGTACGGGATGGGGACCGATCTGTTCGATGCCGTGGTACATTTCCGCGGCTTGAGCGTGGCCCTGAGGAACCGTTTTTCGGTCGATTTTTCGGTGAACCGCGGACTGCTTTTCCCGTTTGTGGTCGGCAACTACGGCCAGGTCCGGGAGTTGTCGGTCGGTTACGGGCGATCCATGACCGAGCGGCTCCGCGTGGGAGTTGCGGCCAGGGCCCTGGTGCAGCGAAAGAAGAAGGTCGCGGTCGCAAGCAATTCGGTGGGAACGATCGATTCCAATTTCTGGAAGATCCCCGAAGAGTCGTGGCAGAGAACGACCGGGTTGGATGCCGGGTTGCTCCTGAAAGTCTTCGGCAACGGAGAGCTGGGCTGCTCGGTGCGGGATATCGGCTACTCGATAGAAGGCCGGGACCGGCCCGAAGTGACGGTCGGCTC
>CAZNDN010000021.1:39232-44360 GCA_964571815.1 uncultured Fibrobacterota bacterium
ATGACTACTCACGCCATTGTGGTTTGTCAACATGCAGAAAGCGACGTCGCGGGGTGAGCCTCGTGGGCGGCTCCCTGCGCTCGGCGTGGCGTCGGTGCGTACTGTCGGTAATGCTGCTTGCCGGACTCTCACACGGCGCGGCTCCCGGGGATAGTGACCTGTCGTTGTACGAGCGGATGATGCAGCACACGGCATTTCTTCCGGAGTACTACCTTCAGACCGATATCAGCACGTTTGCATTCCACAAGAGTTCGAGATTCCGCAGCAACTTCCTTGCCGAGTCGGAGAACCGGCTGGAATTCAGTATGGTCTCCATCGAAGATTTCATTTACTCGGTCTGGGATGTGGACTACAGGCTCAACATCGGCGAGCGTCCCGGGAATATCGTTTTCACGGTCCTGAGCATCGGTTTCAAGCTCACTCCCACCGTCGAGGTGCGCACGGCCGGAGTGAATCTGCATGCGGGGCTGGAGCACTTCTGCCTGCACGAAGTGGACCGCAAGGACCACTCGATCGTGCACTGGAACAGCCTGTTTGCCGGGTGCGGTTCGAAGAACATGCGGATCAACACCTATTGGCGTCCTCTGGCGCGTGAAGGCGGGTGGAGCCTGAAAAACCGGTTCTCGTGGTACGCCCGGGCCGGCCTGTTTCTCCGGGAATTTTTCGGCATTGTCGGACCCGGCAAGCTCAACGGCAACAACCTCAAGACTTTTGAAACACAGGGACGATTTCGGTTCGCGTTCTACCGCCGACGGAGCTGGATCGTCTGCGCGGTGGTCAATCCCACGGTGGGGGCGTATCGATCAGACGACGGCCCGCGGGTGTTCGGCCGGGCGGCGCAGGGAGTACGGGTCATGTTTCGGAGGGGAAGGCGGGGGGCATCGTTCGGAGCGGTCTTTTTTCTCGACAAGCTTCCGCCCAACGAAGGGGTGTCGCGGTTTTCCAGGGACCGGCTTATGGAGTTTACCGTATCTTTTTTCAACTGAAACGGGAGAGTGCATGTCCGGAGGTGATCTCGCGGGAGCATTTCAAGACGGCGCACGGTTGCGGTTCACCGTAGTCTCGGAGGAGCAGTGTCCGATCTACGTTCGGGGGGACCGGTTGGATGTTGAAGGTCGGCGCCTGTCGGTGCAGGGTGGCAAGGCAACGTGCCTCACGCTTGCCGGTGATATCGACGAGGCCCTGCGCAGCGGCACGGTGAAGGCGCCGGTGAAAGAGGGGCGCACGCCGGGCATCACCTGCGGGGGCTGCGAGGGCCGCATCACTCTGAAGGTCTCGGGAATTCCCGATATGCTCGAGCGGCTCGATCCACAACAGCGGCGCCTTGTTGAAGCACTTCTTGAGACGCTTGGGCAGTTTTCGTTGTTCAATACGTTAGGTGAACGAGAATTGCGAAGGATAGTGCCCGAAATGAAAGCGGGCCGGTTCGAGCCCGGAGCTACTGTCCTGCGTCAGGGCGACCCCGGTCGTCATCTTTACATCATTGTTTCGGGGTCTGTTGACGTGCTTGCAGGCGAAAAAAACGACATTCTGCTGACCACGCTGGGCAAGGGAGAGATTTTCGGTGAGATGAGTCTTCTGAGCGGGGCCGGATGTTCGGCCACGATCAGGGTGAGGGAGTCCTCGCGGTTGCTTGCCCTTGACGGCACGGTGTTTTCCAAAATGATAGTGCAGCACCCCTCACTGCAACTGTACCTCTTTCGCCTCCTCGCGAGCCGCCTTCGCGAGACGAACGTACTCAAGGAGGCGCAGGTCGCTTCGGGCATTCGCGGCAGCCTGGACGACATAGAGCTTGCGGAGCTTCTCCAGGCGCTTCACACCGCCGGCAAGACCGGCCTGCTTCGTCTGGATCTGAGCACCGGCTCCGGAGTCGTTGCGATGAAGGATGGAGAGCTGCTCGATGTTGCGTACGATAAGCTGGTGGGAGAGGACGCGTTCTTCGCGCTGCTGGAGCAGCGGGAAGGAACGTTCGCGTTTTCGCCCGGACTTCCTCCCGAGTACGCAAACCGCGCCCCGATCGGCGATTTTATCGGACTGCTCATGGAAGCTTTTGTGCGGCTTGACCGCAAGGGTTCCCAACGGGGAGGGGGGCCGGTTCCGGCAGCGGCTTCGTCCCAATCAGGCGATGCCCCTTGAGCAGCATCTGTGGGGACGGAGGCAACTTATTAAGTTTTGGCTGAGGCTCGGAGGGGGTCCCGGGACCTCGGCGCGGGTCGGGCAGCACGCGGGAATGCATCGCGGCGGGGAAGATCCGGCATGTGAGCTGCTGAGCCGATCGAGGCTGTTGTGTCTTGGTCCGGCGGCGGTCAGTATATTGGTTTTTCCATCCACGGCCATTGTGGAGAGACCCGGCCGGGAAATCTCCCGTTGGCGTCGATCGGCGGGCAGATGCTATACTTGGAAGTGTGGCATACCCTGCGTATGTCCACCGCAGGGAGGGACCGGTGCAGCTTTGGCGAGTCAGCCCGGTTTTCTCCCCCTTTTTTTTGCGTCCCGCCGGCCCGGGGAGCAACGCCTCGCTTTTTCTCGCATCGCAGGCAGCGTGCACGGTTGCTATGGATGATCTACCACTGATATGCCGGGGCGCCGGGGGTCAATCAGGAATGGATGTCCGAAACCGGCTTCTTGACTATTTCAGCAGTGGTTTCGTTGTCGGGTGGTACTCTTTGTCCCGGGTAGAAGCGTGCGATGTTTCGATGAGATACCGTGCCGACAGACGGCACGGTTAGTTCACATTTTATAGTAATACTCCCACAGTCCTTTGAAACCTTCCCGCATGGTAGCTTCAGGATGCCATGGTTTCTCTTTCGTATTGAAATGAAGTACACGGATGTCTTCATTTCTGAAGCGCCTTCCGCCCTTTATTCTATTCTGCTCGATTCTTAACGCTCCGTCTTCGATCCTGACGGAGACACCCTCGTAGTAGGTCTTCCTCCACCGCCCGGCGCCGGCCCCCGCTTCGGGAAGACAATGGAGTCTGGTGGCATTATAGGGATAGGGAAGGTTGACAGGGCGGATGTTATGCTCTGCAAGTAAGAGACTGAAAAGGTCCTGGTCGGGGAATCTGAATTTTTCAAAGTAGTCATGATACTTGTAGAGCGTTTGCTTAAGGGTCTGAAGCGTTGACCTCCGGATTCCCACTACCCCCGTATTGAATCGGCTGCATACATATCTCTTGTGCATCGTAGACAGGGAGCCGAATTCCCGGCGAAATGAATTCATGAAGGCCTTCGCGCCGACTTGCCTGATTATCTTGTCTATGGGTTCATATCGCAATCGACTGCGGAGCGTCTTTGCCGGGTCACTCAAGGAACAAATCACATGGCCTCTCTTCAGCACCTTCCTGATGTAGGTCAGTGGCTTTAGAACCAATAGATCGGCGTCGAGGTAGATGATGTTCTCAAAGGGGGCGTTGTCGATGTCGAAAAACGAGTAGCAGCAGCCAAATCGCTTGTTGATGAAGGGTATGCCGGGCTCTACGCACACGATTTGAACATTTCTTGTACGAAGCCAGTTACGGTCTTGGTCAAGAAGTCCTTGGTCCACTACCGCGATGGGGAGTGACTCGTTCGTGAGCAGGCTGCTGACCAAAGCGACGACACCGGGGAAGAATGCGGAATCGGCTATTGTTACTATTCCTGCGTTGTGAATTTGGTCTGGAACCAATGTGTTCTTCTGTCGAAAGGGATACAGGAGGTTGGTTAAAGAGAGTAAAACTACACAATGGCGATTTTAGGAATCTTCGCCATCTGTGTAATGAGGACGGCCCATCACACGTTGATGTGCCGGTTCAATTGAAAGACGTGATACCGATTACACTTCGGATGACAAGCATGTTGGGCAGCGACAGCGCCGGGCCGGCAAGCAGCAGGGCCAGGGCGGGTCCCTGGCCCATGCCGTTTCCCAGAAGGCCCTGCAGGATGGGGACTTCGGTGAGTGTGGCGAAGTACATGAAGGCCCCTGCGAAGGATGCGAAAAAGTTGGCCCTGAGCGAGTTGCCGCCGACCGCTGCGTACACCCATTCGGAGGGGATGATCCCTTCATGTCCCGGGCGACCCAGAAGAAAACCCGCTATCACCACTCCCCAGAACAGCAGCGGCAGGATCTGCTTTGTAAATCCCCAGGAGGACGAGAACCACTCCCCGGTTTCGCCGTCGTGGTGAGAGGCAAACAGCGAGAACAGCACTACTGCGGTGCCGAAGGGTATCATGGGGCTGATCTCTCCCCACAGCAGGGCGGAGACCAGGGTTGCCGCTGCAACGGCGGCGATTTTCCACCATTGCATTCCGAACCAGGCAACGAGCATTGCACCCAGAGCCAGGGCGAATGCCGAGGTGATCAGCCACTTTGCTCGAAAGAGACCGTACCACAAACCCGAGGCGGCATCCGGCCGTGCCCAGTTGGCAAACACGAGGATTCCCACCATGCTGAAAAAGTACAAGGCTGTCTGCCACAGCGGGCGCCGGTTTTCCTGCTCGGGGGGTGCGACGGGAGTGCTGCTGCGCCGTAATTCCTGTTTGCGAAATATCAGGTGCATGAGGATACCGATACCGATGCTGAACAGGATCGCGCCGACTGCGCGGGCCATGCCCAGCGGCAGGCCGAGCACCCGTGCGGTCAGTACGATGGCCAGGGCATTGATTGCCGGGCCCGAGTACAGAAACGCCGTTGCCGGACCGCGCCCCGCGCCCATGCGGTATATGCCGTTGAACAGGGGAAGCACGGTGCAGGAGCAGACGGCGAGAATCGTATCCGAGACCGACGCCACGCCGCAGGCGAGCACCTTGTGAGCTTTGGCGCCGAGGTGTTTCATGACCGATGCTTGACCGACAAATACGGAAATGGCGCCGGCGATATAGAATGCCGTTACCAGACAGAAGACAACATGCTCCCGTGCGTACCATTTAGCCAGGTGCAGGGCCTCCATAACCGCATTGTCGAACCGGTCAATTCCCGCGGGCAGCAAGAACACGCCGAGGAACACGGCGACAATGATCGACAGCGGTTTCCATTCTTGTTTCCAGTTCATACGGGGACTTCTCCGCAATGAGGCCGGGGTGTCGACTGCTCCACGCACGAAAGAGGCGGATCAGGCAAACTGCATCTGTTCGGCCGCCTTGTTTTTCAG
>CAZNDN010000022.1:0-40312 GCA_964571815.1 uncultured Fibrobacterota bacterium
CCTCGGAGCAAGGCGAAGAAGAGGCGTAAGCCAACCGGGTCGCGATAATTTGGTATAAGGAACTTGTGGCAAAATACTCAGAACTACCTGTTTAGCCCGTGAGATAAGCTATGTGCCATCTCACAGGGTGAAGAAAAAACTTCAGCAAGGAGTACAAGTATACGGTTCGCGAAAGGTTGAAGAGGGAGACGATAGAAGTAAGTACCCTTATATATCGAGCCAATAGCCGTACCGACAAGGTTGAAGCACTGTTCAGACGACAAGGGAGCATATCGCGGTGATTCGGCTTCTTGTGCGATTGATGACAGACATGCACCAGATAGGTATTAAGCCATTCGTCGCAGTCAATGAGCAGGTTGAAAACGTATCGAAACAGTTAACCAGCCTACAGGCAGAAAGGCGGCCGCAACAAAAATAGCGTTTCCTTAAGCCGGAGTCCCGTACGTGACAGTGGACGGGAGCGTGCATATCGAATCCGGTAACCCGCCGGCGCATCTGAGGTGCTCCAGTCTGAACGAATACGTCAAATCGTTAGAAATTTCACGATAAAGTGTAAGTCATTGATTTTTTGTCGGCGCAAACGGGCAAAATCGTCTCATCTGACGTATTATGAAAGAGTTGCGTAGGCCCGACCCGGTTTTCAAAAAAACAAAAAAAGAAAAAAGCAGCCCCCATTTCCGAGGGGCTGCTTGATTGATTCATACTCCGAACACTGAATAGTGTGCCGTCAGTTGTCCATCACTGTAACACCCTGATCAACTTCTCCGGTCCGCGCATCCCGTGGTACCGAACGATGTATACTGCATTCGAAGTGATACCCTTCTCCAGGGAGGAGAGCGCCGCGCCGGTCAGTTTCCTCCCGTCGACCGAATAGACAGAGTACTGGTCTTTGCCGTTGATTTCACTCAGCCGTTGTGCGCCAAAACGTCTCGGTATAACGCCGGCGTTGCCGCCACAATCCCCTGTCGGCGCGGCAGCACACTCTTCGTACGCGGCAGGATCGGTTCCCTGAAGCGCAGGGTTGCACTGATCGAGGTGACAGTAGAGCACATTACACGACCCACCCTCGGCAATGGGCGATCGCTTATCGCCGAGTTCGCCCCATACTTCGAAGTTAATCAGTTGGTCCGCATGCTCACACACTACGGTAGTCTCGATGAATGTTTCTGTCGTTCTGATATCGATCACGCCTTTGCCGGCCTCGTTTTCCGTGTAGAAATCCCAGACGAAGTACACAGGCTCCGTTTCGCCAGGCAGCACACCCGACACGACCTGTACATCGATGTGCAACTCATGCGGGCATTCCTGCTTGTAAATATCGTACGGGCATACCTCCCAGTTCTTCGTCGCGATCTTCAGTGGTCCCGCATTCTTGCGCTCGCCAAAAACAGCCGCCGGCACAACGCTTTTCTCGCCGCCCGCCGGAGTCCAGTACAGAGAACTCACAGTCTGACCCTTACCCTCGTAATAATAGAACTCAAAGGTGTGCGAGCCCTCCTCCAACGTAACAGTGGATGTGTACCCCGGCCCCATGCCGAACATCCCCACCTTCACTTCCGGCTCGCCGCTGTCGCCAAGCGCCATGTCCAGTGAATCATCCAAACCGTCATAGAGAAAAGCCTTCCCCTCATCGTCGGTCAACAGCTCGCCGTCGATAACCACGAACAACGCATCATCACCCTTCATCTCGAACGTGTATTCGCCGGTTGACGGTACCGTGAACTCTTCCGCAACGCCCACAACCAGATAGGCATTTTCGGGCCGTGTCACGCTCGTATCAAGAATACGAGCATACGCATTGGTGGCAATACCCGCATTGATGGAATCAACCCAGTACGTCTTGCTCGTATCAACAAGATCTACCGTCCCGTCCCTAATCGCCTCGTACGCCGCTTTGCGATACCACAGCTCAGACGGCGGCTTGCCGAGAGCTTCGTGCAGAGCTGCGCTGTCGGCAACGTGAAGCCTAATTGATGCATAGGCGGGGAAAGAAACGACAACCGCCAACATGATCGCCGGCACGCTAAGTTTTCGTCTCACTTTGAACCTCCTTGACGGCTAAGAATTTGGAAGCTATCGCTCAGGTTCTCTAAAGCCACATTCTTCCCCTAAAACCTACAGCCTTATCACCCGCTCAGAAAGCGTACTGAGCTTTCAGCATATAGTACCATTCCCCGAAAGCGCCAAAATTGGGCTCTGAGAGAATCCGTCCCTCGTAATCCGGCAAACGTAGATGATCCTTGGCAGCCTGGCCCTGAATCACGAAGTGATCCGTAATCGTCTTCCTGAAGTAGATAGACCACTTAAAGTTATCCTCAGTTCTCCCTACACGCATCATTTTCCTGGTATCTTCATTCTGTCGCATGAAATCACTAAAAAGAAGAGGAAGCGCGGCTTCATCCTCGTAGATCGACTCAACGGTGTTCGGGTACTCCCACAAGTGCTGTTCGAGCTCGATCGCAAGCACGTCAAGTATCTCGAATGTCGGAAGGTTAAATCCGACCATAATGGGCATTCTTTCAACTATGTCATCATAGAAAGCGGGATAGTCCTTAACACCCAGAACCGCGGCTTCCCCGTACACTATGAGATCCTTTTCTCCAAGAAACTCTGAAGGGAATAAGGGTTTCGGATCAAACGATGCCGATGACACAAGCTTTACCGCCTTGTGGGTATAGGATAAGGTATCCGGATTGATTTCCGTCGTGTCAAAAAAATCTCTGAACTCTTCTCTGCCAATGCCACCGTAATCAGTGTCAGAGAGCTTCGTACTCGTGATGTCGTCATCAGCAGGAACTACTCTCCACAGGCTCGCGCCGGCTCTAAAACTGAAGACGTCTTTTACGGAAAGACCAACAACATCCGTAATCGAGAGGTCAAAGAAAGGGAACCTCTCACTCTCACTTGAAAAGATCAGGTCATTGGTAAGGAAACCAAAGAACTTTGAATAGGATCTGACGCCGAGCACCGAGGGCGTGCAGTTATCGATTCCGCCTGTAAATACCACGTTCGGATAGGCTTCCGTCCGATACAGGTATTCTCCCAGGTTCTTGGCATGTGGGGAGTATCGAAAAGGAAAGTAGCCGACGTTAAGTCCGAGTTCTGTAGCATCAAAGGTTAGGAAGCTGAAATCAAGATACGTCTGTGTTATCCCGAAAAATGACCCTTTCGTCTGCTTGCGACGTTCCAAGGCCCCCGACGCGTCGTACTTTGAGTAAAGATCGTAGGAAATATTGCCGCCGCCGCTAACCACTCCCTTAGCATTCTCCAGCAAGTCTACTTCGAGGGTCAACCAGAAGTCCCACCCAAGCAAAATATCCTTGTTGAATTTCTGTCTAAGGCCGCCCGATCCCGCCGTAATGTCTCCCGGTCGGTACCCATCCATAATCTGTCCAAAAATCAAACCGGAAACACCGGAAAAAGTGGTCCTTTCCTCCAAAGACTCCTCATATCCATCCTCACCAACCACAGTACCCACCAGAAGAAATGCAGTTACGAAACAGCAGACAACGCCTCCCAAACCTCTTCTCATCTGCCCCCTCCTATCCCTAAGACTCAGTGTAGAACATTGAATTGCTTGGATACAATGTGGCCGCTCTCCGAATATTCAACCACGAATACGCCGGATGGGATTATCGAAAAATCAAATGCATATTGTTGACGCCCCTGTCCCTGGAATTGCTTCACCACACTTCCATCAATCGCAAGGACCTTAATGCCGTGAGGAGCGTCGGACGCACTGCTGATTGTCAACGTATTTCCACGAAGCACGAAAGGTGTTTGCCGGAATCCCGTGGTTGTACTCCGGCTACGACCGTGTATGACATCAACTCTCTTATAATAGTCCTCTTGTGTTATGTAGGCGTACTTATCCTCAATTCCAGCATTCTCCATGATCACGTTCGCAACATCAGGACCATTGTTCTTTATCACCAAGGTTCCCCCCTGATTAACTCGAACGATTTCTTTGAAGTTATCCGTGCTGTCAATGTAGTTGTGTGCACAGATCATGTTCGAGGAGCCTTCGTCAAGATAGATGTTATAGAAAAGCCCGTACTCATTGGAGTACTTTCTCATATTGTAAATCGCATTGCTGTCAATGAGTGAGTTTGGCTGATTTCCCAAGGTATAGATTCCTCCACCATCCTGAAGAAAATTCATTACATTGTGGAGTTTGTTCGCCCTGGTAATGTTATTGCTGGAAGGGGTGAGGTGTGTTCTCCAACCCCAGCCAATACTGATGCCGGTGTAGGGAAAATCGTACAGCTCGTTGTGTTCGATTCTCAAACCCCGCGGATATCCTGCCGAGATGCCGCATCCTCCGTGGTAAGCTTGCCCAACCCGGTGTATATAATTGTTTTTCACGGTGATATTGTCCGTTACTCGTCTCTTATCATCCGGATTGTACACCCAGTGTATCTCCATAGTGGTATCGGAGAACTCCCCAAGACACATGCCCATGGCAGAAATATCGTAAAACACGTTTCCAATGATTCTGCACGTGTCGACGCCGAAGTTCATGTCAATTCCTGTGGCCCCCAGATGACGAAAAACA
Organism: uncultured Fibrobacterota bacterium; assembly: GCA_964571815.1. Lineage (GTDB taxonomy): Bacteria > Fibrobacterota > Chitinivibrionia > Chitinivibrionales > WJKA01 > CAZNDN01. The sequence goes on from CAZNDN010000022.1 coordinate 4,556, forward strand.
TTCTCCACAAAATCAATCCTCTGGGCACTTTCACAGTAGACTGCTGCAGTGGTCCTCTCAATGGTATTGAACTCATCAGTACCCAAGTCGAGATGAACACCCTGCGGCAGCTCCGTCTGTATCGGCATGTGCCCATCCATACTGGGTTTCATCCATGTCGAATACTCGAAGCACAGCCCTTCAAACTTAACCTTTCGCACTGGATTATCCAGAGTGCCTTTTACACTGACCAATGTGTCAAGCCTCGGAGCCATTATCATTGATGATGTAATATCTTCTGATGGCCGAGGGCTGTAGTAAACAACCTTGGCCCCGTTATCCACAAAAAACTCCCCCTCCATGTCAAGAAACTGATAGGCGTTTTCAAAGTAGTACCTTTGCCCCGCTACACGCGGTGGACACTTGCGCGTGAAAATGAACTCATGATCGGGATGCAGCTTCAGATCGGTCTTATTGTCCCCGGCAGGCTCGGTTGAGGCTATCCAAATATGGTTGGTTTGCCACGTGAGCAAAGGAATGAATTCGATTCCCTCCCAGTCAGCTATTCCGCTTATGTCTTCTTTTTTCACCGTGATTCGTTTCGCCGCAAAACGCCAATTGAGTATCCTGTAAAAATCATTCTGCGGATGACCCAAATGAACATCCTGAATGTCCCTCGGATGCAAATTCGGCTCCCTGGCCCTGATACACCGCACCCCGTCCACATACAACTGCCGAAACCCCTTCTCATGGAATCCGTACGAAGAGATATCGGCCTTGTACACGCCCGGTTTGTCGGCTACCTCGGTCCAGCCGGTGATGCGCACGCCGCCGCTGAGTACGGGTTTCTGATCTTCGTGGGCCTGGTACACCACGTAGTGACCGTTGCTGCCGCCGTCGGCAGTGCCGAAATTGATGGTTTCGGTCAGTTGATACGTGCCGCCCATCAGGTTAACGTGGATATCTTCGGTCATGTTGGAGTTGACGGCGCGTACTTTCTCCTGTGCTTTCTGTATGGTAGCAAGCGGCTCCCGGGGCGAGGTTCCCGATGCTCCGTCGTTTCCAGTGGGGGAAACGTAGAAATCGGGTGCGGCCAGAAGGGAGAGTGCCGGGATACACACGACACCGGCAAGAGATTTGAGCACGGATGGGACAACACATCCCCCCTCAGCATTTCGGCTAAACATAACGCCTCCTCGATATCAAAACGAATTGATTGATCTCGCGATACTGTCCTCTCATGGATAATATAATACCTTTTCCACTTCGAATGTTGCTTTTTCTGCAAAATCTCCCCGGTAGACCAAAACGGGCCGAAGTGCCCGTTCTTTGGCTCTTACGGCACCCTCTTCCGAAACCCGGGCAACCGCATGAAGGTATATTATCACGAACAATAATACTCGCGGGAGGTGTCGGCCTGCTGTTGAGTCTCGGGCGAGCTTATGCGGCCGCCGGGTACTCAGCCGGATCTTCCGCAATCCGCTACCCTCACCCAACCATCAACGAGAGGAGGATGGTATGACTCAATCCAACCGGCTGCGCGCACTCGCCGCTCTTGCCGTGACCGCCACGTTTGCAGCCCCCCTGTGGTTTGCGGGATGCACAGAGAAATCATCGTCCGGGGAAAAAGCGGGCGTCGAGACCGGGCAGGCACAGACGGCCGATTCCGCCTCACGGGAAGGACCCTGGCCCAGCACGATTCACGTCTACCGGGGCTCCACACCGACCGTCGACGGCGTTCTGGAGGAAGGTGAGTGGGACGACGCCTCAATGGTGGAATGTTGCGACGGGTGGAATGCGCAGTTCAGCGAAGTCACCGATCCCGAAGATCTGAGCGCCGAAGTGTGGATCAAGCACGACGGGGAAAAACTCTACGTTGCCTGGGATGTCACCGACAATGTGCTCTACGGCCACGATACCGAGCGATGGGTGCCGGATGCGTTTGCCGAAGAATTTCCGAACGTGCACGAAATCTCGCGAGAAGGATTCCCCTGGTACGGCGACGGAGTCGAGCTGCTGGTCAATGCCGAATACGAATGGAGCATGGAAGACAACGAAAAGAATAAGGCATCCGGCCTGAGCTGGCAGATGATCTGCAGTATCCACAAATCCCGTCTCGGCGGCGTGGGAACACCGGGGCTGCTCGAAGGTGAAGAGCGCAATATTCCCGGGCCCGACGGTGAGTCGATTCCCAATCCCGCCTGGGACAACTACACCAACTGGATCCGCTCCGGCGCCATGAAAGCCGACGTGCGCATCAAAGACAAGGAAAGCGAAGGAAGCGGGTACGTGATCGAATGGATGATCTCACCCGAGCCGTGCCTGGAAGTCGACTCGGGAACCTACTGGAGCCCCGAACTCGGAAAAACCACAATGGGCCTCAATATCGCTGTCGGCGATTTCGATACCATGGAAGACGGTGAAGGAAACTGGGGCAATTTCCATCACGAAAACTGGTGGGCAGGCGAAAAAGACAAACGAACCTGGCTCAAGCAGTGGGGAACCATGGTGGTGCATCCGGGGGAGAAGTAGTTCAGAGGAGCAGAGGTGCAGCCCTCTGCTCTCAAACTCTCAACCCCACAACCGCCCGCTGCTTCTTCGGCGATACCGACACTTTTTCTCCGTGTACGGCGAATGACAGTGCGCGTCCTTCGCGCAACGTGAAGGTCGCTTTCTTTCCGCTCACCGAAACCTCCAGCAGGCGCTTGCGGTAGCGCAGCTTGAAACGATACCCTTTCCAGGCGCCCGGGATCGTGGGGGCGAAACTCAGGCCGGCGGGATAGTCACGCATGCCGGCAAAGCCGTTAACAACCGCCATCCATACGCTCCCCGCGCAGGCCAGGTGAATGCCCGAGGAAGTATTTCCCTTCAAGTCGTAGAGATCCATGAGCGCCGACTGCCGGAAGTAGTCGTACGCGTGAGCCTCGTTGCCGATTTCGGCGGCAATGATGCTGTGAATGGCGGGGGAGAGCGATGAAGCATGGAGAGTCCGGGGTTCGTAGTAATCGTAGTTGGCCCGTTTCACCTCACGCGGGAAACGATTGCCCAGCAGAAACATCAGCAGCACCACATCGGCCTGCTTGGTCACCTGCAGACGACCCAGTGTCAAGGGCGTGAGCACTACCGGCATGTCGCCGGCACCCAGGTAGCGGTCGCGATCGGAGAAATCACGCCACACATACCCGCCGTAGTTCATGGGGTATTTGCTCATGTCCGCCGGATCACGGTAGAGGTAGGCGTCATCCTGCTCATGGATACCACGCTTCTCGTTGAACGGTATATACAGAGCCTCCGCAATCTTGCGCCACTGAGCGACTTCGGTGGATGCGCACCCGATTTGTTTCATGAGCGCTTCGAGCCGGTCGGGACACTCTTTGAGCATAAGATCGTGCACTTCGGCAGCGTAGGTCAGGTGCTCCTGCATCATCGTGTTCGTATAACAGTTGTTGTTGACCGCGTAGTTGTACTCGTCGGGGCCGCATACGAAATTCACACAGTACTTCCCGTCACGCTCTTCGATGAACGAACCCACGTTTGCCATGAACCGCGCGGTCTCGAAGACAATCTCCGCGGCCTGGTCGTAGAGAAACTTCCGGTCGCCGGTTGACTCGACGTAGCGCTTGATCGTGTAGGCGATATCACTGTTGATATGATACTGCGCGTAGGCGGCGAGGAAATCGACCGCGCTCTCGAGCCCGTTGATCGTGGACCAGGGGAAGGAGGCTCCCGGGCCAAGCATGAGCTGCGCCCGCCGACGGGCCCCCGCAAGCGTGTGGTAGCGGTACAACAGAAGGGATTTCACCTGCTCGGGTCGGGTGTACATGAAAAACGGCGTCATGAACATCTCGGTATCCCAGAACGTCCACCCCAGGTAATTGTCGCCGGTCAGCCCGGTGGCCGGAATCGACCGCCTGCCGTCGTCGGGATGACTCTGCGCAAGATGAAACAGGTTGAAACGCACGCTCTGCTGATCGGCATCGTTGCCCTCGATCACCACATCGCTCCCGGCCCAGAAATCGCGCCAGTACTCCCGCTGCTCATCGTACATCCGCTCGAATCCCCCCGCACGGTCCGTGGATACGCTCCGGAGCGCCTCCTCGACAAGATCTCCCTCCGTATCCAGCGAGGTGTGGATTCCCACAAACGTATCAAACACCTGCGTCACTCCGATCTTCGCCGAGGCACGCACGCGACAGCGAAGCGTGTTCCGATTCCACGAGACTTCGACGGCGCCCTCGTCCTTCTTTCCCGCGCTGCTGAATGTGTGACCGCAGGCCAGGGCCGCCTCAATACCCGACCGAACCGTACGGTAGTGAACGTAGTGGCAGGTACCGTCGCCGCCGCTGCCGCACCGGAGCGTCTCGGTCGCCCCCTCCCCTGTCCAGACCGTCTTCCGACCCCCAACCACAAGGGATTCCAACGCGATCGTACCCGAGAAGTTCTCCGGTACTACACTGTAGCGCTGCACGGCCGAGTGCCGGCGGCTCATGCTTACCAGCCGCGTGGTTTCTATTGTCAGCATCTTGCCGCCCGGGCTTCTCCAGCGGACCGAGCGCACCAGCACACCCTCATCAAGACGCAACTGTCTGCGGTAATCCAGCACCGTTCCCTCGTGAAGGTCGAACCGCTCCCCGTCAACGGTAAGTCGCACGATACGCCAGTCGGGATGATTGACCATGAGCTGAAACTCATCGGGTGCATCCATACGGTCCAGGCAACCCAGGTTGGTCGGCATGGTCTCGTACACTCCGTTGATATACACGCCCGGATTCTCGCCGGGGCAGGGCTCCTGCTGCGTGCCGCGGATTCCCAGATGCCCGTTGGACAGCGACAGCGCCCCCTCCCAGAATCCCGCCCGTCCCGGTTGGTAGCCCGACTCGGTCACCGCCCACGGCTCGGCGGGCACGGGCTTGATCCTCGCCATCTCGATGCAGCAGTCGATATCAACTTCGTCGTAGGAGCCGATTACCTCGGATATACCGGCCCCCGGCTCTCCCTCGCCGACACCGATGCATTTCATGGAAAGCGTGTCGGCGCGCGCAACGGACTCCGATGCTCCGGCAAACACCATGCAGTTGAAGGGATGAATGCCCAGTGCGGCCGCCGCAAGCGGGTACCAGGCACCGTCGGGACCGGCACTCTTGACCCGGGCGCTTGAGAGTACCTGATCGAAACGGCCCGACTCGGCAGCCCTGCGGGCCGCCGCGCGGGGGAAACCGGGCGAGACGCACAATGCGGTGCGCAACCCTCGTGAACGGACGGCATCGATAAATCCGGCGGCACCGCCGCGCCAGGCGCCCTGTTTCGTTACCACGGCCTCACTGCTGAAAACAAGCGCCTTTACATTTACAAACATGCAAACTCCTTCCCGTAACTGACCGTATGGAATAGTGCGGCAGAACCATAGAAAATATAACCCGGATTCCGGACATACGGCTCCGCCTGCCGCACGCGGGGAATCCATTGCGCAATGCGGAATGGATCAAGTATATTGTTCGTTTTCCGATTTGGACAGAAGGCGTTCTCCGCAACACCACCGGGCATCGCCCGCGAAAGGAGGGGAAGTTGGACACACTTGCTATCCACGAAAAACTGGGTACCGCCGATTACGTGGTAATCGGCATCTATCTGGTTGTCTTGGTTGCGCTCGGCTTCTGGGTCAGCTTCAGAAAGCGCGGCGGCGGCTCGCAGGACCTGTTTCTTGCCGGACGGAGCGTGAAGTGGTATAATGTCGGTCTCTCTATCTTCGGCACGAATATCGGGCCCTCGTTTCTCATCGGCTCCTGCGGCATCGCCTACACGTCGGGCATGGTCGCAGCCAACTTCGAGTGGATGGCCTGGCTGTTTATCGCACTGCTGGCTCTCGTCTTCATTCCGCACTACATGAACCTCAAGATCAGTACCGTGCCCCAGTTCATGAAATGGCGCTACGGCAAAAAAGTCTACACCACCATGGTCACCTACGCCATTCTCACGACGGTCTTCAGTTGGCTGGGCGGGACGCTGTATTCCGGCGCGGTGCTGGTGAGCCAGTTCATGGGATGGCAACTGTGGTTCTCGATCCTTTTCCTGTGCGCCATTGCCACGAGTTTCACGGCAGTGGGCGGATTGCTCGCGGTGATGGTCACGGACGCCATGCAGTCGGTGCTCATGATCCTCGGTTCTCTCACCCTGACGATCATTGCCTTCTACCACGTAGGCGGTATCGGCCCGCTTCTTGAAACGGTCCCCGCCGAGAAGTGGACGCTGATTCGATCCAGTTCCGATCCGACGTTTCCGTGGTGGGCGATGTTTTTCGGGTATCCCGTGCTGGGAGTCTGGTTCTGGTGCACCGACCAGACGATTGTGCAGCGTGTTCTTGGAGCGGAGAATATCGAACAGGGTCAGCTTGGCGCGGTGTTCACCGGTTTTCTGAAAATCATTCCTCCGTTCATTTTCATGCTCCCCGGTATCATGGCGATTGTCCTCATGCCCGGCATTGAGGATTCCGACAAAGTCTACCTGAATATGGTGACCCGCTACCTTCCGCACGGAATGATCGGCCTGATTATCGCGGTGTTGATTGCCCTCCTGATCAGTACACTGGACTCGGCGCTGAATTCTTTCTCAACGCTTTTCACCATGGACATCTATGCAAAGGCGTGGAGACCACAAGCCGACCAGAATGAGTTGAAATGGGTGGGACGGATTTCCACGGTGCTCGTTGCGATTGTGGCGATTCTCAGCGCCTTTGCCCTGGCGGGAACCGGAGAGGACTTGTTCAACCTCTTTCAGAAGCTGCTCTCATACGTCGCGCCGCCCCTGTCGGCTGTCTTCCTCATGACCGTATTCTGGAAGCGATCCACGGAGCCGGCTGCGTTCTGGACGTTGATACTCGGCGGCACGCTCTCGATAACCCTGGGTGTTATCGATTTCGCCGGCGTGAAACTTCCCCTCATCGGTGGAGTGCCCTACCTGATGATGTCGTTTCTGATCTTCTGCGCCCTCTGCATACTGTTCGTGGGAATCACCCTTGCAACAAGCCATACCGCCGAAGAGCAGATCCTGCCCACGGTCAAGGAGACCTACCAGCAGGCCAATGTCACGGTGGCTCAACGCAAACTCACAAAGACACTCTGGATTATCCTGGCGATGATCATGGTATCGCTGTATATCATTTTCAATCTGCCGAAATTCTTCTGAACCGGGTGCGGATCGGCATGCTCCCGTGCCCTCTCCCTCCGGGTGAGGGCACGGCTTTTTTCACCGCGACTCAACAGGGACCGGCCTGACCTCCATCGGCTCCAGAGTCATTTCGCCGGTATCGAAATCCGCGGGCACAAATCGAACCCGCGCCTTCTGCGGCGCCGCAAACAGATTCATTACAAACAGCATCACCCGCTCACCGTCACTCCGCGCCGCGGCCCAGATACCCGAAGGGTTCGAGCACTCCAGTACCTTTGGTCGGCATCCGGTAAGACCCAGCAGATAGCTCAGGATCTCGCCCTGGAAGCGGTATCGGTAGTTCCAACGCACACCGCACCATATCACCACTGCCCCGTGGGCATACCGTTTCGCCCAGGCAACCTCTCCGCTGCCCTCTCTTGCGGCGCCCACGCACTGCGCCCCCTCCGGCCTTCCCCGCGCGACCAGACCGCGCCCCCTGCGATACTCCACCGGGCCTATATCCACTACCGACTGCGCTTTGCTCCGCACCCGCCTCACCCCCGCCCCGTCGAGAAAATCCCGCAGCACCGTGCATGGGTTAAACGACTCATCCAGGTAGGGAATAACCGGCATGAGGATCAGCTTTCCGCCGGCTTTGACGAATCGAACAAGCCTGCGCTGTATGCCGGCGGCCATACACACCGAGCAGGGCACGACCAGCGGGGTTTCCAGGCGGGAAAGCAGGCGGTCGTCGGCAAGGTTCTCCAGCGAGGGCGAGCGCGAGATGCAAAACGCCGCCGGCAACAGACCGCGCAGGAGAAACTCCCATGCATCCCTGTTGCCGCATTCGTATTCTCCAGCGCTTGAGAAATAGCACGAAGATCTCGGGTAGTCCCAATTCAATCCGATCCGCACATCCGAGAGAAGCCGCGCACGCGCAAGCCAGGCGTTGTTGCGAAGAAACGAATGAAACCGCTTCTGCGTATGGTACAACGGCCGCACTTCACCATCAGCCCCGATCGCCGCCTGATAGTCGTAGTCCGGTTTGAAACTGAGGCCGAGAGGATTTCCTCCGCCGCCGGTGAAAACGTAGTAGCTGAAGCCCTTCATGCCGAAGGCTGTGTTCAACATGTACGATGCGAGCGCTTCCTCCGGAAGAAACGGCGGCCAGTCGGCCTGGTTGCCCCCCGGAAGCTCATACACCGTCGGAGGAAACCCGAAAAGCCGCAACATTTCCAGCGAATAAAAACATTTCAGGGCGTACTGTGGAGTGGGATTGTTCTGATCCCATTCGGGACCGAGGTTATAGTAGTGATCGGAGCCGAGAATGAAGTCTTCCCCGAGTCGCTCGACCGTCTCCTTGAAGTACGCGTTCATGTATGGGTTACCGCTGTTGTGAACCACCGGCTCCGCTACGCCGTTCGTGCGAAGAAAAGCCACGAGCGTGGCGGCGTACTCGGCGACCGACCCGAAGTAGAATTCCATGTAATCTTTGACACGACGGCGCTCCGGGTCGGATTCCGGACGGGAGCCGGAGAACGGTCGCACGTTTTTGAACGCCCGATACCGTGTCGCATACGCCTTGTTCAGGGCTTTGATCGTCCCATACCGTTTCCGCAACCATCGCGGAAACCGCCCACGCGGCCGACCGAATCCCATCGATTCGGCGTTGTGATCCCAGCCGCCGTTCCATTCGTGAAAGCCGATCAATTCATTGTCGATTTGCACGAACGAAACCGGACCACCGCGGGAGGAGAAGCACGGACGTAAATAATCGCACACCGCTTCGTACCACTTGCGCGCCCGTTTGAGGAAGTACGGATGAAGGTAGGAAACCGATTGCCGTTTGTAGGGCTTCCCGTGCACGTCACGTGCCGTAATCGCCTTGTTCGATTCGAAAAGCCAGCCGGGAAGCCCGCCGTGGTACAACTCCGAGTAGACGTAGGGTCCCGGACGCAGCAGTACACTCAATCCCTCCTCGGCGCACAGTTCGATGAAGCGTTTCGGGTCTCCGGCAGGGCAGTCCGCAAACACGAACGTGTCCTTCACCGGTTCGTGGAAGCACCACGGGACGTAGGCGCTTATGCAGTTGCCGCCCCCCTCCTTGAAAAGGCGCAACCGCCGCGGCCAATCGGAAGCGGGTACGCGGAAGTAGTGCATCTCGCCCGCGATGAGAAAGCCCGCGGAACCGTCAATGAGGTAGTGCGATGAATTCCGGAGAATTTCCGGCATGTGAGGCTCCTTGTGGATTTTTCCCCCGGACCGTTCCTGACCGCAACCGCGGCTTTCCGGCAAGAACCCCCGGACGCACCGGCGATCTCAGTGAGGCGGAATACAGGTTGTCATTGAACCACGGAGAGATAGACACAGGGAATATCGCGGACGTGGTGATACGGGTCTCAAACAGCCCTGAGAAGGAAGTAGTTCTTCTTGCCTTTGCGCACGAGAACGAAATCTCCGCTGAGCAGCCAGGAGGTATCCATTCGAGCGGCGGGCTCGTCGATCCGCCGCATATTGATGTTCAATCCTCCGCCGGCAATCATTCTTCTGGCCTCGCCCTTGGACGAAAAAACCGCGGCATACTCCGCCAGCATCGAGACCACATCGACTCCCTGCTCAACCACCTGACGGGGGATATCGTACCGCGGCACCTCATCGAACAGAGACTGCAGGTCATCCCCGGAGAGCCTCCGAAGCGCCTCCACCGTGCCCTTGCCGAAAAGTATCTCGGAAGCTTCACGGGCCGACCGATACGCCTCTTCGGAGTGCACCCGGACCGTGATATCCCGCGCAAGCGCTCTCTGCAGAACTCGCTCGTGCGGGTTCGCCTCGTGTCGTCGTCGCAGTTCTTCGATCTCCTCGCGCGGCAACAACGTAAACGTCTTCGCCAGTTTGACCGCATCCTCATCCGACACGTTCAACCAATACTGATAGAACTTGTAGGGCGAAGTCATGGACGGATCGAGCCACAACGCCTCGCCGGAGGCCGTTTTTCCGAACTTGCTTCCATCGGCCTGTGTCAGAAGCGGGCAGGTCACCGCATGCGCCTCTCCACCGCCCATGCGCCGTACCAGCTCGGTGCCCGAGGTAATATTGCCCCACTGGTCCGATCCGCCGACCTGGACCGTGCAGCCGCGGTCACGATGCAGCCGGTAGAAATCGTATGCCTGAAGCAACTGATACGAAAATTCCGTAAACGACAGACCCGTCTCCATTCGCCGCCGCACCGAATCCTTGGCAATCATGTAGTTGACGGTCAGGTGCTTGCCGACATCCCGGAGGAATGCAAGGAACCGCATATCCTTGAACCACTCGTAATTGTCGACAAGCACAGCGCCGACTTCGGGATCGTCGAAATCCAGAAACTGTCGGAGTTGCCGGCGAAACCCGGCGACATTGTCACGGATTGTGTCCAGGGACTGAAGATTTCGCTCTTCCGTCTTGCCCGAGGGATCGCCGATCATGCCGGTTGCACCACCCACAAGCACAATCGGACGGTGGCCGTGACGCTGAAAATGCAACAGCAGCATCACCGGCACCAGGTTGCCCACCTGAAGCGACGGTGCCGTGGGATCGAATCCGGCGTACACCACCCTTCCCTGCTGTGCCAGCTCCTTTTCGGCTCCCGGGGTTGCGCTGTGCAGCATCCCGCGCCACCGCAACTCCTCGATCACACTCATATCAACCATCTCTCCTTCTCACCCCGCCGGTTCAACCGAAAGTCTTGGCGTTCCAGCACCAGTTGCCGGCCGAGACACTGTCCAGATTCACGTACAAACGTTCGGGATCCACCCCTATCTGCTCGTGCAACACCTTGCTCACGTGCTGAGCGATCGTATTATTGGTTTCGTTGTTCAGACCGCCGATAGATCGCACGTCGACATAGGCCGCCGGACCGGGCTCACCCCCCATCAAGATGGCCGACTCAGCCATGGAAACCATGACCCACTTCTGCTCCTTTCCCAGATCCTCGGCAAGGGACCTCGAAAGCATGTTCATGATCTCCGTCTTGCGCTGCTCCTCGAGGCCGACGTTTGTCTCAATTCGGATAAGAGGCATTACCATCTCCTTTCGCATGAGTCACGTCACCAGTCTTCTCCGCGGACACGTTCCGGGTACGAAGACAAAGCGCACTCTAAAATACATTCTCCATCATCCCCGTTCTCCGGATTCGTCATCCACGGTTTTGCACCGGCGGAAGGCTCGTATCATTCGGAAAAGCGAATGGTTACCGCGCCGGGCAATTCATTTGCGGAAGCGTCCGCTCGAGGGGGAGGTTACCCCGGAAGTCGGTGCTGCTTGATTACGCGGCAGAAAGGGCGATCGAGAGGTGTCGCGGAGCAGTCGATGAGATGGTGCCCGTTTTCCGGTATACGTCGAACGCTATGAGCCCCGGGTGGGATACCGCCGACACCCCGGCGTCGGCACGTTATAGACGGTGCGGAGCACGCTATCCGGCTCCGCACCGTCGGTACCCCTTCTTCCGCCGGTACGATATCCCCGCGTGTGCTCTCCGGACTACAGTACGTACAACCGCACTCCAATACGAATCGCGATATTCGACGCCGGCGTACGCAGCGGATGCGTTGCATTGACGGCATCCTTCTCGTAGATAACCGCCTGCCCCTCCTCCAGAGAAGAGTTGAGATTAATGGGGAAATTCGAACTCGTGACTTCGTCCTCCCGCCTGGTGGTATTGGCCGCTTCGAAGGCGATTTCGGCAAACAGGTCCATGGTCTCCTGGAGCGGATAGTTCACGCCCGCAAGCCCCAGCAGCGCCACCGACGGCGTATTCACGTGCTTCACCGTGGCTTCGAATGTCCCCTGCGTGGTGGTTGTTCTCGCAACGTCCCGCGAGGAGAAATTGAAGACCAGGCCGGCCCCCGTTCCGACGTATGCATCGGCAAGGTCAAGCAATGAAAACTGGGGAACGGCCAGCAGATGAATGCCGAACTGTGACGTCTTGTAGGTATTCTCTTGCACGCCTCCCTGGTCGTCGGTCGCGGCTATATCCGGGGTAACTCGCGGAATACCGCCGGAGAAATGCAGCGCCAGTTGCACGTCCAGGTTCTCCATGGCCCGATATCCGGCCCCCAGCCCCAGCTTGATCCCCCGTCCCTGGTTCAGGTAATGGTCTTTCTCGTTCCCGGCATTCTCCTCATCCGATGTTCCAACATACCTGCCGCCTAGTGCAAAACCGTATCCGGTGTAGCCGAACACGTTCACGCCACCCTCTTCCTGCGCGCCCGCAACCACCGCCCCTGCCAAAACCGCCGTACCCACCATGCACTGCAACAGCCTCATCGTCCGCCTCCCTTCACGTTTGCGTGCGTCCCGTGCTCAGGCGTACACGCGATAGTCGATTTCGGGGAAAATCGAGTGATGTGCCTCAAGACCCGAAAGGAAATCCTCGTCTATTGTGCCCGAACGCACTTCCTCGTGCAGCCGCAAAAAAGCGGCGATATGTTCCCGTGTCCTCCTGGTGGCATACTGGACCATGGTTCCCGTCTTCATGATAAATGCCCAGTCGCTTGATTCGGCCAGGAGCAGCTCCCGCGCCATCTGGTTGAGCGCTCTTTTGAGCACTCCCCGGGCATCCGGAAAGTCCGCGGCACACTCCACCATCCGGTCTTCCATTATGTGCAAATGCCGGTATATCCAATCGTTGCTTCCCTCAAGCCACACTTCTGAATACCCCTTGTATCCCCAACTGGAGAAAGAGGGCGTGCAAACCTGGTTTTTCGGAAAAGAACTCAGGTAGTCCGGTGCCGTAGTCAGGGCTACCGTCTGCTGATCCAGGGCCGTCTTGCGCAAGAGCCGATCAAGCCACCGCGGCCCTTCATACCACCAGTGCCCGAACAGCTCCGCATCGTACGGCGCGACAATAATGGGCGGACGGTCCATGATCGAAGAAAGATACTCGACCTGCTTTTCGCGGTTGAAAAGAAAATTTCCGGCATGTTCCTCGGCTTTCGACCACGCCCGCTTCGGCTCGTAGGGCTCCTTGTGGGGCGTCTTGCCCGTAATACGATAGTATTTCACACCCGTGTTGATCCTGGTGCCGATTGGATCGATATACGGCTTGATGTAATCCATGTCCAGGTCGAATCCGATATCGCGATAGAACTCCCGGTAATAGTAGTCTCCGGGGTATCCTTCCTCCGCACTCCACACGGACTTGGACGATTCCATGTCTCTGCCGAAAGCGGCGACCCGGGAACCCCTGCAATATACCGGGGCAAACACCCCATACCGCGGCCGCGGTTCCGAGAACAGAACCCCGTGGGTATCCGTGAAGAAGTACCGGATCCCCAGACGTTCCAGCAGAGATTCGACCCCGGGGAAGTATCCGCATTCCGGAAGCCAGATTCCCTGTGGATTGCGTCCGAAGTGCTTGATATGAGAGCTGATTGCCACTTCTATCTGCGCCCTGGCAGCATTGCTGTTGTGCTGCATATTCGGCAGATACCCATGCGTGGCGCCGCAGGTGATTATCTCCAGCACCCCACGGTCCTGCAGCGAACGGAATGCCTTGACCAGATTGCAACCGTTACGCTCCACGAATGTTTCGCGGCAGCGGGCAAACTGCTCCCGGTACATGCGGGCGGAGGCGTTGAACCGGGCATCATTCTTCGTGCGCACCATTTCCTTTTCGGACAGTTCAATAAGCCGCTCGATATGAGCAACATAGCGCCGCTGCAACAACTCATCGGTAAGCATCGAGCACAACGTCGGCGTCAGCGACATCGTGACCCTGAAAGGAACACCGTCCTCAAGCAGTCCCTGGAATGTATGAATAAGGGGTATATACGTTTCGGTTATGGCCTCGTAGAGCCAGTTCTCCTCCATGCAGTAGTCGCTCTCCGGATGCCGAACGAAGGGAAGGTGCGCATGAAGAACGAGACAGAGGTACCCTGCAGGCTGCGAAGTCATGGAGTGAGTAGTTCCTTCATGAGAAAGTGACGGGCTGTTGTCGAATCGGTCGCTCCGGGTTAACCTGGTATCCCTTCTCAGAGGTTGCCGGCCCCGGAACCGAGGTAGTGCGGCCCCTTCCCTCCCACCTGTTCGCTGGAGCCGACACCCGCTTCGAACGTGGATCCCGATGCGCGGATAAGCCGCTGCGTGTCGACCGTCTGCCACTGCTCCTCGGCCTCCCCGCTCACCCCCGAGCGAGGAACCTGCACTGCGTTGGATCGCACCACACATTCAAAATCGCCCCCGGGCGTCATCATTCCGTATTCGGCCATGTAGGAACGGCCCGGTTCCGGAACCCGCAGGTACCAACTGTCGGCATCCGCACCCACCTCCGTGTCAATGCATCGCCACGCATTCATCCCGTCATAGTGCACATCGGTAACGTCCAGAAGACGCAGCATATACTTTGCGTTCTGAAGCACGTTCTGGCTCAGTCGACGTGCCAGTTCCTTCTTTCGCCCCGAAGCAATCTCCCAGTACACGAAAATGCACTCGGGATCGCGCGCTATCGCACGCATGTAGGTCATGTTGTAGGTTCTGGGAATTTCGTGCCGGCCGTCGGACGACTCTCCTTGTCTTTCCCCCGACGCAGCGGTATGCGCCGGGCGGGGCACATTCGTCTGCTTCTTCGATACGTGTGCTTTCCGTGATTCGGTCGTCGGCGCCTTCTTCACAGCATCGCCCTTCTTCGGCGCCTGATTCTCCGCTGCCTTTAACGGTTTCGGGGACTTTCCTGCCTCCACCTCTTTCTTCTTCACGGACTTCCCCGTCGCCGGCGTGGTCGCCTTCTTCACCGGCGCCTTCTTCACCGCGGTCTTTGCGCCGCTCGTTCCCGCCGCTTCGGACGGGGAAGGCGTGCCGACCCGCGCCGATTTCTTCTTCACGGCTTCCTTCTTTACCGCGCTCTTCGCGATTTTCTTCACCGGCTTCGCAGCTCGTGTGCCCACCGGCGCCGCTTTCTTCTTTGCGCTTTTCTTCTTTGCCGGAGCCTTTCCCGCGGTCTTATCGATACCCTTTTTCACCGTTCCGGCCGAAGCACTCTTTTTCTTGACGATCTTTTTCTTCACCACCGTTGTGCGGGAAGTTTTCCCGGTTTTCTTCCGGGCAACCTTGGCCGACGCTGTCCCCCTGGGTGCCGGCTTTCCCTTTTTTCCCGCCTTCTTCCCCGCCTTCCTTGCCGTCGTCTTCACGGCCCGTTTCTTCTGTCCGCCCTTCGCCTTCGCCGCGGCAGCCTTCCTCCCGGCCGCCTTCTTCGTCTTCTTGGTACCAGCCATTTTCACACCCCCGGAAGAAGAGTGGGTCTCACCCAGGCATTCACCAAAGCTTTTTTTTCAATCATAGCTCTCACTCGAAGAGCTGCTCCACCTTCGTCCCCCGTTGACCCCGACCGAAAGGCCGAGAAGATCCTCCGAATAGTCCTCGTAGCGATCGTCCCACCGCCGTCCCGCACTTATCACGACATCCAGAAGCCCGTGGCCTTTCAGAGGCAGCCCGAGCCCGACATGCACCCGAGCCTCCCTGTTGTCACGAAAAGGCAACTGCGCGAAACTCCCCCCCGTCCGATACCGGATAGTTTCCCGGTACTGAGGGGAAAGAAGATCCGGAGCGGGAATGAACTGAAGGCCTCCTCCCGCGGAGAGCGCATAGGACATATCGGGCTCACGCAGGAGTCCGCCGCCGTCAAAACGATCCCAGACCGTCACTTCCATGTCGGCGGCCACCAGTAATCGTTGCGAAAACGTGTACGAACCTCCCCCCCGCACCGACGGCGGAAGAGTGACTGGCTCTCGGCTCACCCCGCTTTCGACGGTTTCCCGATCGGAATACACTCGCCGCTCAGACACAAGATCGGCCCGCAGGACATATTTGCCCGAAAGACCAATCGTCGCTTTGTTCCAGCGAAACATGACACCGCCCCTGATTCCGTTTCCCCGCAAGGTCCGCGACACGCTGTCCCGAAGCTCTTCTTCATACGAAAGCCCGTTTCCCACTTCGAAATGAGTACCGTACGCCGTCCGGAAGTAGGTGTGATCGTGACTGAAGTAGAGTCGTTCGTAAGCCAATCCAACGCTGAACCGCTTTCCCACCGAACGTCCCCAGCCGCCCTGCCAGCTCGTGATCCCGCCTTCATCCGACAGCGCAAGCCCAACCGAATCAAGGGTGGCGGGTGCTTGCCGCGTCCCGGGAAACCCCCTCCCCACCCGACGCCGGCCCCGGTACTTGATTTCTACAAGGCTCCCGCGTTCCATTGCCACTGCCGCGGCTCCGAGAACACCCACGGGGAAACCAAGGGTGAACTGCCGGGGAACCACCGTAAGATCGGTACTCCGCTTCCCGTTCTCCGAAATCGAAGTGAAATCGGCAGATACCAGTGAGGAAAACGCCGTTCTCCGGATCGTTCCCAGATTGGCCGGATTTCCCATCATCACGTGATTGCCGTCGGCCACCCCGCACGAAGCTCCGCCCATGGAGAGACCCATCCCCGACTGAACCGCAAGCGGCAGGCCCAGGGGATAGTTGAGACTCAGCAAAGAATTCGCATGTGTCTGCGCCCACAGGACCGCACATGCGAGTATTGCCGCCGCAAATCCGGGCCGCAGCCGAAAACAGTCTCCGTACGCCCACCTGTTCATAATCCACCACCGGCCGAGGGTACCACAAGCGCCTCGAATTTCATTTTTTTCGGATCGTTCCATCTGATGCTGCCCCACACCGCTTCCTCGCTGAGCAGGCCAATCAGGAGGAATGCCGGCCCCCGATATCCGCGCTCAAGAAGCTCGTTAATATAGTCGGTCACCGGAATTTCGAACTGCCCTCCCCTTCGTGGAACGAACACGCCGGGCTCGAATTCCGACTTCGGCAGCGATTCACGGAGGTCCACCTGGTCCTGGAACGAGAAGACAAAAGGCAGAGAATCCCGTTCGTAGTCGATCCTGCCGCGCCTGACGCCGATTCTCAAGTGCGCCGACAGGGCAAATCCCACGTTCTTGCGGTCGACGATCTCGTAAAACGGATCAAGATCCACCTCGAACACGGCAATGCTTCGTGATATCCAGGAGGAGGTGGGCGCCTTATCCACGCCCGTTGCTTCTCCGTTCACCATGAACCCGGAATAGTCTGCATGGGCGTACGAAAGGGAATCGGTGTAGGATCTGTTCCTGCATCCTCCCGCATTCGCGTCGTCGCTGGAAATCAAAGTGGTGTCCGAATTGAAAGAGAGAATCAACCGCGGCTTCTTCCGAGCGTTCAGGGGCAAACGGACGAGGCCGCTGTCGACGGCGATTGCGAATGCCCGTCTCAGATGTTCCTTGTCGTAGGCGGAATCGAGGAATGACTTCAGTGAATCGTTCAGAGACCGTACCCAGGCCGTATCCATCGTTGCCTCAAGTTCGGCTTTCCCCTCGCGATACCGCAGAGAAAGTTCGGTCCAGCCCGTTGTATCGACCCGTTCGCCGCGGGATTTCGGCTCGCCGGCCAGGAGATGAAATCTCGCCCATTCGGCGCTCCACGTTGAATCAGCCGACGATCCCGAACCGGACTGCTTCCCTGTTTCCTCGATCGACGCGGGGTTCACGGGGATCCGCAATACTACCTTTCGGAGGCTGTCGAGGCAATAGTCCAGCTTCTTGTGGTCTTCTTTGCTGCTCCTGATGGATTCCAGGTCGAATTCGAGGTAGGCTACGGCGTATTCGCCTCCCCGCTCGCCCGCGCTCAGGCTGTCCACAGACCGGTGAAGACCCGAGTAAGTGTCCCGGAACAGGTCCTCGGCAATATCGGCCGAATCCTCCTTAAGACTATCCGTCCTTCCCGCGAGGATCCCGGACATATCGTAGCTGAAGCTGAAAACGGAGTCGACCGCAAGACTGTCGATAACAATCGAGAAATTTTCCCCGAAATCGAGCGCGTCGCGGTCATAGTCCGTAACGACCCGGTCACCGAGTTCGGTGGACGGATCCAGGGGTGACCGGCTGCACGAAAAAAAGGCAATGACCGCCATAACAATCGCGGCCCTCAGCACGGAGATCCTTACCACGTTATCTGTCCTTTTCCGCGGCGGGACACCTCTCCCGCCGAAACTGAATGCTTTCCCCCTCCCGAAGTCTATTAAAATAGGTCAGCGTGAGTACCATGTCAATTCACCCCTCTCCGGAGCGGATTTCCACCGGACAGGGAGCCCCCCATGGACAGTGCACCCCTTCGAGGCAGGGAATTACTATTTTCTTGGCGTGTGGAACAGACCGGGACGAAGATCCCGCCGGCGGGACGGCGCGGATCGGACACGACACCGGTGACGGCGGAAGTTTTCAGCCGGGAGTTCTATCTGGATGATAAACAATGAGCCCGATGCGGTGCCGTCGATGGGGCATCGCGTACTGATCGTTGACGACGAAAAGACGCTGTGTGATTTTCTCACCGAAGCCCTTGACGGTCGGTTCGAGGTACACGTGCGTACCACCGGGAAAGAGGCCCTTCAGGCGATACGGGAGACCGCCTACGATGTTCTCGTGCTCGACCTGAAACTTCCCGATATGAGCGGAATCGATATCCTGCGCGCGGCGAAGCGTAAGGATCGGTTCGTCGAAGCTCTCATGGTTACCGGATATGCCTCGCTGGAGACCGCGGCCACGGCGGTCAATCTCGGCGCAAGCGCCTACATGGTAAAGCCGCTCTCCCTCGATGAGTTCACGCAACAGATCGAGCGCGCCGCCGCAACCCGCGGGTTCCATCTCAAGAGCCTTGCGCTCATGCGCCACTCGCGGAGTATTTCCCCGGACATTGCCGATCATATCCGCGATCTCTCCAGTCTGTTCAACTTCTCCAGACGGCTTCTTCTTACGCTGGAAGTTCCTGAACTTATTGAAATTATCCTGGGCGAGCTGAGCAGGCGCGTGGGCACGCTCTGCTGCGCACTCGGCATACACTTCCTCGATTTCTCCGAGCTGTACGTCATGCCCCGCCGGGGGAGTCTGGACGAACACGAGGTGCGCGAACTCCTGCTTTCGCAATGGAACGAAGCGTTTCCCATGATGGATCGCAAGCATTTCAGCCGGGGAGACATCCCGCTGAGCGTGCTGAAAGGACCGGGTCGACAACGAACCGACCTCAGCGCCGCCGTACCGAACGCCGTGCCGATGATGGCCGGGGGAGCAACGATCGGCTCGCTGGTTGTCTTCAGCGAAACGCAATACGATCCCGAGAGCGAAGAGAACCAGTTCATGTATGTCTACTCGTCGGTAATTTCCTCCATCGTGGAACATGCATACGTGGATATCCGGGCCCAGATGATTGCCAAGACCGACGGGTTGACGGGCGCCGCGAACCGCCGTTTGTTTTTCGAAACGCTCGACAGAGAAATCGCGCGGGCCGACCGCAGGAAGACCTCTTTTTGCGTGGCAATGATCGATGTAGATGGGTTCAAGGGAATCAACGATACGTTCGGTCATCCCGCGGGCGATACCGTACTGAAAGACCTCACGAGCCGTATCGCCGCCATGATCCGGCGGGGAGACCTTCTTGCACGTTACGGCGGCGAGGAATTCGTATTGATCCTTGCGGACACGAATCTCGAAGGTGCCGCGATCCTGGCCGAGCGCGTACGCGCTTCAATTGCCGACGTCCCCTGTGTGCATGAAGGGCAGCGAATCCGGTTCACCGCGAGCCTGGGTATCGCGGAGTACAAGGGGACCCGGCCGCGGGGTAGAGACCTGGTTGTTGCGGAGGCCGACAGGGCGCTGTATACATCCAAGAAAAGCGGCAAGAACCGGGTGACCCTCGCCCCGGACGCGCCATGAATGTGCGAATATTTCCCTCACCGGCCGCGCTGCTGTACAAACCAATGATCCTGCTTTACAGCACACTCATGGAGTTGTGCGCCCTGGTGCTGCCCGTGGTCGCCCTGGTGAGGCCGCGCAACAACTGGGATATCGCCGATCGCCGTGGACTGCCTCCCCGGCCCGCCGGCGCCGGGGTCTCGGGAGAGGTCACCTGGATTCACGCCGCCTCGCTGGGTGAGTCGAGGCTGGTGCTCAAATACGTGTCCCTGTTTCGTATGCGTCCTCAGCCGCACCGCTACCTCCTTACGGCCACGACGCGAAGCGCCGTGCGTTACCTGCGGGACCATGCCACGGAAGAAGTCGTATCGGTCGGCTACCTGCCGTTTGACACCGTGCGGCTTATGGGCGGAATAGTGGACCGTTTCGGAATATCACGAGTCTGGCTCATGGAACTTGAACTCTGGCCGTCGCTGCTGTTGTCCTGTATTCGACGAAACGTTCCGGTCGGCGTGCTCAACGGCCGGATAGAGCGCTCCTCGTTCAGTTCATACCGCCGGCTCCGTGTTGTGTTCTCCCCGCTGGTGCGTTATCTCAACCCGGTGCTCGTGCAGAACGAACAGTATGCCGGGCGGTTCCGGCACCTGGGGGCTTCCGCCGACGCAGTTCGGGTGACCGGTAATCTCAAGAGGCTGGTACGTATCACGCCGGTGTCGCCCGGGATCCGTGGGTCGCTGCGAAGCAGAATCAACCTCAACGGTTCTCAGGCGGTACTGACCGCCGGGTGTATCCACCCCGGGGAGGCAAACGTGGTGATGGAGGCTCTTGGTCTCCTGAAGAAGGCGGGACGGGCCGTCAAGTGCATCGTGGTCCCCCGGCATTTCCATGCGGTGCCCGCCATACTCCACCAACTCCCCTCCGACACGCTGCACCTCACCGACGCCGTCACTGAGGAGGCCTGGACCACCTGCCTGATCGAAAAATTCGGCATACTCGACGATCTCTACTCCATTGCCGACATTGCCCTTGTCGGGGGTACCTTCGTCAGTGTGGGAGGACACAATGTCTGGGAAGCGGCACAATTCGGCATCCCTGTTCTTTTCGGGCCCGATTTTCACACGCAACATGAATGCTGTTCCCTGCTGATGCGCTCCGGTATGGGATTCGTTGCCGAAGATGCCGCCGCCCTGGCGGACCACATCGAACGCCTCCTGGACGAAGCTCCGGAGACACGCCGGCGCCTGGTTAAGGCCTTTGCCGATACACTCGAGCACACCCACTCCCAACCGGAGGCGTTCCTTCCATGAGCGACCCGAAAACGACCCCTCCTCCCACGTTCACGCTTCTGATCGGTGATGACACTATCGGTCGTGAAGCGAGCCGGGAGAAGCTGCGTCGGACGGTGCGCGAACGCTTCAGCAATGTGGGCGAAGAGGTGTTCGACGCCTCCCGCGAGTCCCTGGGAGAATTCCTCCAGAGATTCCTTACCCCTTCGCTGTTCGACGACGCCCGGGTTTTCCACGTTCGTCACGCGCAACAACTCGATGAAAACATCAAGGAGATATCGGCCGTTCTAAACAACCCCGCCCCCGACGTCTTTCTCCTCATCGAAGCAGAAGAGGGGGGGGAGGGGAAACGGGCCCGCGCGGCCGCGACGGCGTTTAAGAACTGGACAAAAGGCTTTGCCCGACGGGCGAAGAAGGATCCCCGAACCTATCAACTGCGGAAGTTCCCCAAACCCAGAGACTACGAAATGCCGGCGTGGCTGGCCGGCAACGTCCCGCAAATTCTCGGAAGACGCATTTCCCGGGACAATGCGGAGTATCTTATCGACCTGATCGGCACCGATCCCGCGAACCTTCGATCGGAGCTGTCGAAAGCCGACCTCAATCTTCCCGAGGGCAAGCCGATCACGGCCGAGGCGATCGACGCCTACGTAGCCTCCGGCAGGCCTCCGGCTCCACGGGAGCTGGCGCAGGCACTGGGGCGACGGGACGCCGCGCGGGTTCTTGAGCTGATCGATGCATTGTGCTCGAGCGCTTCCTACCTGCCCGCCTGCATTCCGGCGATCTTCAGGCATTTCTGGGCACTCTTTCGCATCAGGCACTTCGCCCGCTCGTCTCCCGAGCAAATGAAAGGTTTTCTTGAGGCAGTCAAGCGACGGGACCGGGAGGGCCAGGGACGGCTGGGTCTGGAGATCGGTATCGCGGCCGGGATCATGCAGCCGGGACAGGGAAACCGGGTGTATCCCATGTTGATCAAGCCCGGGCTTATCGATCAGGCGCGCGACTTCACCAACGAGGATCTGGCATACGTCTTCCGACTGCTTTGTCGGTACGATGTCGGGGCCAAGACGGGGCAGGTGCATGTGTCGCGCGAATCGCTTCAATTCCTCTGCTTCAAGATACTCAGGGCGGGCAGACTTGACCGGACAGGGTAGCACGGTACGCCGCACACGGCGGTATTTCTTCAGGGTCGAGTACGACGGCGGCCGGTATGCGGGGTGGCAGTCGCAGAAAAACGCCCCAACGATCCAGGACCACCTCCAGCGGGCATTTTCAACCGTTACTCGAAGTAGCTGTCCCGTCACGGGAGCCGGACGCAC
This sequence comes from uncultured Fibrobacterota bacterium, assembly GCA_964571815.1. Classification (GTDB taxonomy): domain Bacteria; phylum Fibrobacterota; class Chitinivibrionia; order Chitinivibrionales; family WJKA01; genus CAZNDN01. Next base: position 27,032 of record CAZNDN010000022.1, read on the forward strand.
CGATGCCGGTGTGCACGCGCGGGCCCAGGGAGCCCATGTCGACGCGCCATGCGAACTTGACCCCGCCGGTACCGTGTATGCGGTCAACGCCGTGCTCCCGCCGGATATTGCCGTCTTTGATCTCAAAGAAGTTTCCCCGTCGTTTCATGCCCGCTACAGCGCCCTGCGGCGTCGATACGTGTACCGGATTGTCCTGAAGAAGACTCCGCTTTCGCGAAACCGCGCCTGGTGTGTCACGTTGCCGGTCAACTGGAACCGGGTACGGCGAAATGCGGCGGCACTGGCGGGTCGGCACGATTTCACGACGTTCTGCTCCGCGAATACCTCAACCGACAATATGGTGTGCACGGTATACGAGGCGTCTCTGCACAGACACCGGGAAATGTATTTTCTCACGATCGAGGCCGACCGGTTCGTCTATAAAATGGTGAGATCTATCGTGGGAACCCTGGTCGATATCGGGCGTGGAAGAATACAACGGAACATCGAGGAGCTTGTCGAGGCCCGGTGCCGCGGCGAAGCAGGGGAAACGGCTCCGCCGCGCGGGCTCACGCTGGAGTGTGTGACATACCCGGAGATAGCATGACTCGAACTTCCGGAGGAAAGGCCACACTTTACGTTCTGTCTCTGCTTGTCGGGATGGTCCTGGGGGGCGTTATCGGCGCCGAGGTGGTACGCCGCGTGTACCGGGACCATTTTCGACGGCAGCCGACGGCTTCCGAGATGCCGGTCCTTCCCGCGGCCCCTGAGGTTACGGCCGACGACGAATCGATTCGGGAACAACTTGAAGCCTGCCGAACCAGCGCTATCGTGCGTGCCACACGGATGGTCGCCCCCAGCGTTGTCGGTATCGTGGTCACGCAACTGCAGGTTGTTCGTTCTCCGCTTTACGCCAGCGATTTCTTCGATTTCTTTCTCCGTCCCGAACTCATGCCTCGCTATCGCCAGGTGGAAAAAATCGGATCGGGAATCATCATCGAAGAAGACGGGCTGGTGCTGACCAACTACCATGTCGTACAAAACGCCCGTACGGTATATGTGAATTTCCCCGACGGTCGGGAGTTGGAGGGCACTATTTCCGGGACGGATCCTGAGACCGATCTGGCCCTGCTCCGGGTGAAGAAGGGAACGTACCGGGCCGTTGAACTGGGCAATTCCGACAAGCTGCTGATCGGCGAGTGGGCCATTGCAATAGGCAATCCGTTCGGGTATTTCATCAACGACGCTCACCCGTCGGTCACCGTGGGAGTCATCAGCGCGCTGGACCGCAATTTCGCCAAGAGCGAGGGCTCGTTTTATCAGGGCATGATACAGACGGATGCGGCGATCAACCCGGGCAACTCCGGCGGACCCTTGCTTACCGCCGCGGGCGAAGTTATCGGGATCAACGCCTTCATCTACACGGGCAGTGAAATTCAGAGGGGATCGGTCGGGATCGGCTTTGCCATTCCCGCCAATCGCGCTCGCCGGGTCGTGCGGGAACTGAAGAAATTCGGGAAGCGACGGCAGGTGTGGACCGGAATAAAGGTGCGCAACCTTTCCCGCTCGTTGGCTCTCTCGCTTGGGTACGGCGGGACCGCGGGCGTGGTGGTCGCCGCCGTTGAGCAGGGAAGCCCCGGAGACAAGGCCGGGCTGCGGGAAGGCGACGTGATCGTGCGTATGGGCACGAGGCGGATTCAATCGTCGGCCGACCTCGAAGGGTTCTTTTCGGACTATTTCGTTGGTGACGAAATTGCGGTTGGTTACGTGCGCGACAGCGAAATGCACACAGCCACACTGCGCCTGAAAGAAGACCCGTCAAACGCCTGACTTCTCGGCGAGCCGGGCTTGCCGCCGATCCAAAGCCCATTTCTGTTACCGGGCTTTTGCAGGGGTCTGGACGCGTACTATTTTCTTCCTCGAACCCCCTCCTCTGCACCACCAACCACGGAAGCGAGGGAATGCGGATGGCAATCGTGCCCAAAGAAAAGAAAGCCTCCACCCTGTTGCTGGTCATTATCCTGGGTATACTCATCGGGTCCTATCTCAACACGCTCATCGGACTGATCCCTGGAGACAATGTCGTCAAAGACTTCTTCACCTTCAATTTCATCAGCTTCGGATTCGGTTATCCCGATGCGGCGCTGATTGACCTGAGCGCAATCCGATTTCAGTTCGGGTTTCAGGTAAAATTCAGTCTTCTCTCGGTTATCGGCGTTTTTGTCAGCCTGTACATCCTCCGATGGTACAAGTAGAAGCCCGGCGGTAGAGAGTCTTTCAATGTATCCTCTTCAGACATACGCAAACGTTTCTCCGGAGAGAGCGGCACGGTAGTAGAGTGAGGCTTCCGCCGGAGCTTTTCCGGCTTCCCGGCGGGGCGGAAAGGAAATCGGACGACGAATGAACCCGCGGGACGAATCCCTTTGTGAGCTGGTCCCTCAACTTGTTGAGGGAAAACGCTCATGCGTAGAGCTGGTGCGCACTTCGCTCCGGCGTATCGAGCAGCGGGACGGCGAAGTCAACGGATTTGTGTCGGTGCAGCCGCAGCGGGCTCTGCGCCGGGCCGAGGAACTCCAGCACCTGAGCCCTTCGGAGAAGCGAAAACGCCCTCTGTTCGGCGTTCCTCTGGCAATAAAAGACAACATGTGCACGGAGGGTGTGGAGACGACATGCGCCTCCAGAATGCTGGAGCATTTTGTTCCACCGTACGACGCTACCGTGGTCGAGGCGCTCAACCGAGCCGGTGCCGTGATTGTCGGAAAGACCAACCTGGATGAATTCGCTATGGGCTCCAGCACCGAAGCATCCTGTTTCGGTGCGACGAAGAATCCTCGCGACCACTCGCGAATCGCGGGGGGCTCAAGCGGCGGAAGTGCAGCCGTGGTATCCTCGGGGTGTGTACCGGCGGCGCTCGGCTCCGACACCGGCGGCTCGATCCGGCAGCCGTGCAGTCACTGCGGTGTCGTTGGACTGAAACCCACCTACGGCAGGGTATCGCGCTACGGTCTGGTTGCGTTTGCCTCCTCACTCGATCAGATCGGTCCCGTTACCCTGGATGTGCGTGATGCCGGACTGCTGCTGTCGGTCATCTCGATTCCCGACGGGCGTGACTCCACGTGCGCCGGCCGGGCGTTCCGGCACGACGCGGGGATCTACGATGGAGACATCCGGGGGCTGAAACTCGGTGTGCCGAAAGAGTATTTCGGTGACGGGCTGGGGGATGATGTACGTGGTGCGGTGGAGCGGGCCGTGGAAGAGCTGACCAGGCGCGGAGCCGAAGCGGTGGATGTCTCTCTGCCCCATCTGCAGTACGCCGTGGCTGCGTACTATATCATCTGCACCGCCGAAGCTTCTTCGAATCTGGCACGGTACGACGGGGTCAAGTACGGGTATCGGGCACCCGGGGCGAAGGACCTGGGAGAAATGTACCGATTGACCAGGGAACAGGGATTCGGAGCGGAAGTCAAACGGAGAATCATGCTGGGTACCTATGTGCTCAGCGCGGGCTACTACGATGCTTACTACCTCAAGGCAGCCAAAGTGCGGACCCTGATAAGCCGTGATTTCGACGATGCTTTCGGGTTGTGCGATGCCGTGGTGTCGCCGGTCACGCCGGCGCCGGCCTTCCGCCTGGGAGAAAAGAACGACGACCCGCTGCAGATGTATCTCACCGATATCTATACGGTATCGGCGAACCTGGCCGGTATCCCGGCGCTTACCGTTCCCTGTGCACCGGACGGCGGGCTGCCCGTGGGCGTGCAATTCATGGCCCCCCGATGGCGGGAAGAGTTGCTTCTGCGGCTGGGCTTCGCCCTGCAGACTTCGGCGGTTTCACGGACACCGCAATGAAATCGACTGATACGTGCCCCTATTCGATACGGAAGCGAACGCTTCCGCCGCCTTTCCGATGGTAAAAGAAGTGAGTAGACGGACGGAGTTTCTCGGCGTTGTCGTAGCGATTTTCTGCGGCGGATGCCTCACGCCCCGGGTTCGCTACGTGAGGCCGGGTGAGGGCGTCGGCTCCGGGCGAGTCGAAAGACACATCACCGAACAACCCCCGGCGCGGAATGCGCCCGCACCGGCCGACACCCCCGCGGATCAGCCCCGATCGGTTGAGCAGGCTCTGCGCTCGATCATCGATCCCTATATCGGCATTCCCTATCGCCATGGCGGAACGAGCAAGCGGGGGATGGACTGCTCGGGATTCGTGCTTGCCGTGCTGCACGAACTCGGCTTCCCCGGGATTCCCCGAACCAGCAGACTCCAGCGCACCGTCGGTTCTCCCGTGCCGACTTCGCGCATGCGCCCCGGCGACCTGGTCTTCTTCAGAACCGGTGTGCGCGGTACCGTCAACCATGTGGGAATCTACGTGGGCGGGCGCCGCTTCGCCCATGCAAGTCGTTCCGTCGGCGTCACGTACAGCAATCTTGACTCACGATATTTCAGAAACCGCCTGGTGGCGGTAAGGAGGCTACCCTGACATGCCCGTCGTATTCCAGGGAGAACGAGGCGCATTCTCGGAACTTGCCGCGGTCGAGTACTTCGGAAAGAAGCAACGCCCCGTATCGGTTCCGCAGTTCAGCGATGTTTTTACGGCGGTTACCGGCGGGAAGGCCCCTTACGGAATCGTGCCGATCGAAAATTCCATGGCGGGAAGCATCCATCACAACTACGACATGATGCTGGAGAACACCTGCTACATCGTCGGGGAACTCTACCTCCGCGTCTCGCACTTCCTGATTACCAACAAGGGTGTCTCGCGAAAGACAATTCGTCGTGTCTTCTCTCACCCACAGGCCTTTGCCCAGTGTCGGCAATATCTCTCCCGGCTTACCGACGTGCAGCAGATTCCGGTCTCAAACACAGCCGCCGCCGTTCGGAAGATCAGGGAGGAAGGGTTGCGTGACGCCGCCGCCATAGCCTCCATGCAGGCCGCAATAGACTACGACATGGATATCGCCGCCAGGGACATTACCGACAACCCTCACAATACGACCCGTTTCCTGGTTCTCTCAAGAGCGGCCAACCGCCGGACCCCCCCCGGAAAGCGCATGAAAACCTCGATAATCTTCTCCACGAAAAACATTCCGGGCGCACTCTTCAAATCGCTCAGCGTCTTCGCGCTTCGCGACATCAACCTGCTCAAGATCGAGTCCCGACCGTTCCGCAAAGGAGGGTTTCAGTACCTTTTCTACCTCGATTTCGAGGGCTCTTCGGCGTGGAAATCACAAAGCAACGCCCTCAATCATCTGCAGGAAATAACGGCATTCTACCGCTTTCTTGGAAGCTACCCCGTGGGGAGGGAAGCACATCCCACGTACCGTCGAAGGAGATAGTGCCGAAGCCCGTGGTGCGCGACAGGGCGTCCCTCAGGCGTCGGCCTCCTCGGAGAGCTGTTCGTAGAATGCCCGAAAGTCGTACTTCGCCGGATCGTCCTCCGGAAGGTCCATTTGTTTCATGGCGTCCCGGGGATGAAGGTTGAGCATGCCGGAGAGCATATACGGTATGGAATAGCCCCAGGTCATCTCGCTGCGCATGGGAAGAATCGTGCTGCCGATGACTTCCAGCACCGGACGGATATCGAACTTGGGGTTCTTCAGGAACCCCATAAGCAGTTCGAGCGGACAATTGCCGGCCGCCCGGCCCAATCCGTAGAGAGTGCCGTCGACATAGTTGGCATTCTTGATGATCCCCTCGATCGTATTGGCGTAAGCGAGCTGCTGCTGGTTATGGCAGTGAATTCCCACTTCCCTGGTCTTGAGATGCTTCTGATACTTCTCGACAAGGAAATCGATATCCTCGCTGTAGAGGGACCCGAAGCTGTCGACGATATAGCAGGCGATGACGCGGGATTCCTCCTCGATCTGCTGCAGCGCTTCGTCCAGCTCACGATCGAGCGCGTGGGAAATGGCCATAATATTGATCGTAGCCTGATACCCTTTGTCCACGGCCGTGTTGGCAAGGTGAATGGCCTTGTCGATATCCTTCACGTAGGTTGCCACCCGGATGAGGTCGACCACGCTCTCGGAACGGGGAAGAATATCCTCCGCCACAGCCTTGTGCGCATCCTGCATGATCGCAAGCTTTGTCGACGTTTCAACGCCTTCGACGGCCTTGCGCAACATATCGTCGTCGCAGAAACGCCATGGACCATACTTCTCACGCGAGAAATGCTGTGTGCTGTTGCGATACCCCAGCTCAATGTAATCCACGCCCGCTTCACACAGGGCCCGGTATACCGAACGAACCGTGTCGAGCGAAAAACGTGAGTCATTCATCAGACCACCGTCACGAATCGTGCAATCCACTACCTTGATTTCGGGTCGAAACATGATGTGTCCCTCGGGTTCAGGGAAAAGGGAAGGCAAACCTGGTACTGAATCTGAAAAATACATCCTTTCCACTCCGGGGCCGCCTCGCCGCTCCCCGGCCGGGTGCTCCGCCCGGGGGAAGTGGAAGAAAGAGGGGAGTTGATGATATAATAAGCGATATGAGTGCCGGTGCCTATCCCTCAACCGCCCTGATCCACGAATGGCTCGTGACCGTGGCCGGCGCCGAGAGCGTGCTGAAATCCATCTACACGCTCTTCCCGGGAGACATTCACACTCTCTTCTACGATCCCCGGGAAATGGCCGGCACCCCCTGGGAACACACCACCGTGAAGACATCCCTGCTCCAACGCATGCCTCTTGCGCGGAAGAAACACCGGATGTACCTGCCCCTCTACCCCATGGCCGTCGAACAGTTCGACCTCCGCGACTACAAGCTCATTATCTCTTCCTCCTATGCGGTAGCCAAAGGGGCCTTGAGTTCCTCGGACCAGCTCCACATCTGCTACTGCCACACACCCATGCGATACGTGTGGGACCTGACGTTCCAGTATCTGGAGACCTCGGGTCTTTCCCGGGGCGCGGCGAGTTTCCTGGTGAGGATGATATTTCATTACATTCGAATGTGGGACCAGCTTACTTCCATCAGAGTCAACAAATTCATCGCCAATTCGTACTACATCGCCCATCGAATCTGGAAATGTTACAACCGGAGCGCGCGCGTGGTCTACCCGCCGGTCGACGTTGAAAGGTTCACGGTCGGCGACAAGCGTGACAACTACTTCATTACCGTATCGCGCCTGGTTCCCTACAAGCGTATCGACCTGATTGTGAAGGCATTCAACGAGTTGAAGCTGCCGCTGTTGATCATTGGTGAGGGTCCCGCCCGGGAATCTCTTCGTCGTAGTGCCGGAAAGAATATAACGCTGCTGGGTCATCTGCCCACCGACACAATGGATGAATATGTGCGCAAAGCGCGGGCATTCGTGTTCTCCGCCGAAGAAGACTTCGGGATTGTCAATGTTGAGGCCCAGGCCTCGGGTACACCGGTCATTGCCTACGGGCGGGGCGGAGCGCTGGAAACCGTTGTCGAGAACGAAACGGGAATCTTCTTCTACAAGCAGGACGTGCCCAGTATGATCGATGCAATCAAGCGGTTCCTGCACAATGAAGACCGTTTCGATCCGTGGCGGATCCGCCGCAACGCCGAACGGTTTCCACGGGCGCGGTTCGAGAAGGAGTTCGGCGAAGCGGTTAACCGGGCGTGGGATGAATTTCCTTACAAGTGAGGCGTTCTTTCTCCCGCGCGCTCTCTCCGGCTCGCGGGGAGCGCACGGTAGGCTTCACGACCCCGCCGGAAGACCGTTCCGTGGTCGATACCATCACGATATGCCCCCCCCTTCGGTGTTCGCACTCATGGTAATTGTCGGCCACTCACCGCGATAATCGCAATGGTGAACAAGCTCGTCGCCACGGCAACGGCGCCATAGGCTACGTAGGGCTCCATCGGGTTTTTTGCCGGGGGAGGCGATGCCTCAAGAGGCTTCCAGAGAATCACGCGGAGTGTTCGTTGGCCGACTTTCTCGGCTTTGTAGTGCCAGACATCGTCGAGCGGAATCAACAAACGCGCCTGCCGGCCGGTGATCGACTTCATCGACGAAGTGTTCACAACCTGCAGATCCACAAAAGGTTCACTTCCCAATTGTCTCCGCGGGAGAGACGCTCGAAGATGCGTGTCGTAGAGTTCGACAACCAACGCGGTATCGATACGGTCGAAATAGACCCAGTAGCGGCCGGGGAGCGTACTGAAGGTAAGATCGAGAGTGTACAGAAGACGTTTCTCCTCGACCTGCGGCGCGCGACCGGGGCTCACCGACTCGACACTGAGCGTGTCAACTGTGGGTCCTCCCGCCGCCGCAACGGCGTGAATGCCCGACAGAACCAGTGCAACCGTTCCGGCGACCGCGATGGGTCTCCGGAGGCGCCTCCCGCCAAAGCCTCCGGGAATGAAAAAACACCTGTTCGATTTCACCACAGTCGTTGTCCCTGGTCCCGCCGGTCGCGGCCGATTATTCCGTGCCTGAGCCCGGTGAACAAAGTTTGAGTACGGGGCACTGACCGTTTCCCGCCCGTACCCCTCGCTCATCGCGGTCGATACCGGGTTGTGCACTGATCGCGCTTTCCCTCGGTTCTCTTCAATATACTCTGTTCTCTTCAATATACGATTAATTATACGCCTTCGAACGCACGCGGGCAAGACAGCCGGTTCTTCGATCCGGGGGCATAATCGGTGCGGCACTCTTTTCCACCCCTGGAACACGATCGGTCCGGCGCCCTCATCGCGCCGGTTTCTTCGCTTAATTAGCCAATGGGGCACGATGTATTTTTTTTGTTTTCGTTTTGGAGCATATCCGGCGGTTCGTGACAACGAACCGCAAAACCGATCATTCTTCGATATTCCGTAACCCTCTCGAGTCCCTTCCGATGTCCTATTCCAACGAGTTGGATATTGCCCGACGAGCCGCGCACAAGGCCGGTGAACTGCAGATCAAGCATCGGCAAAAACCGATGGGCGCCATGGACCGCAAATACGACCGTTCGCCGGTCACCGAAGTTGACCGCCGTTGCGAAGAACTCATTATGTCTAACATATCCAGGCGATTCCCGCGTGACGGCCTGCTGGGAGAAGAATCGGGCGAGGTGAGTGGAGAAAACGGCCGGCGATGGATAGTGGATCCTCTCGACGGCACACGGCCGTACGTGAGGGGTATACGGACGTACGGAACACTCATAGCCCTTGAGGACGACGGGCAACCGGTGGTCGGTGTTATCCATCTGCCGGCGCTTTCGGAAACCTACTGGGCGGCCCGAGGCAGCGGTGCCTTTCTCAATGCCAGACCTATCAGGGTATCCTCGGAGAGCGACCTGCGCCTCAGCATGGGAAGCGCACTGGGTCCCGTCTGGGATGAGAATGATACAAACGCCTCAGGCTTGCGGCGTCTTCTGGGCAAACTGGACTATGCTTACGGGTTCATGGATTCCTATTCGTACGCATCCGTGGCTTCCGGCAGGCTCGAAGTGTGTATCAGCCTGCTGGACAAGCCCTGGGATTGCGCCGCTCCCGCCTGTATTGTGCGTGAAGCGGGAGGGCGAATGACCGATATCAACGGTACCGAATCCATCCACGAGGGAACGGTGGTCATGTCCAACGGCGCCGTTCATGAAAGTGTGCTTGAGTTTTTCCGTCGGTAAGGGAGGAACGCTTTGGCCGCATCCAGAGAAGTCGACAAAGGCGGCAGACGATCGGAGACATCGGGGCTGCTGCACTTCGGCAGAGATATGGTTTCCGCGCTGGCAATGGCCCTGATTGCGATTGTGTATGTGATTCAGGCATTTCGAATCCCGACGGGCTCAATGGAGAAGAGTCTTCTGGTGGGTGATTTCCTGCTCGGGCTCAAATTCGTGTACGGAGCCCCACTGCTGCCTTTCGACACGTTCGGTACGTTTGCCAAATTTCCCGCCCTGGCCGATCCCAGGCCGGGCGATGTAGTCATTTTCAAGTATCCGGGAACCGACCGCAAGGATTATATCAAGCGTTGTGTCGCGGGTCCGGGGCAGACTGTCAGGATCGAGGGTAAGAACCTGTATGTTGACGGAAAGGAAGCGATACTGCCGCCGCGGGGCCGGCATATCAGGGGAGGCAGAGTCCCGGTAGCCGGTCTTCCTTTCAACACCCGGCTCATGGATTTCAAGCCTCTTCGTATACCGGCGAGGGGAGATACGATCCGTGCCGACACCCTGGAGGTCAGGGAGTTCCATTTTCTCAAACAGCTCGTGCTGCAGGAGCACCCTCTGAAAAGGGTGCGAGCGGAATATCAATTCTACCTCGACGGCGGGTTCGTACGAAGCTTTGACTTCGAAGGCGAAGACAACTGGACGCGGATCGCGTACGAAATCGAAATGATCCGCCGGCGTCTGAAGCAGGAGAGACCGGACGCGGCGGTTGAAGTGCGCAAGCTTCTGTACCTGGGGGACGAGCGGATCCAACGCTACGTTGTGAAAAACGACAACTACTTCATGATGGGGGACAATCGGGACAACTCAACCGACTCACGATTCTGGGGATACCTCAATCGAAGGTTCGTGAAGGCAAAGGCGTTCATTCTCTATTTCTCTCTTGACAAAGACGTCCCGTTCTTCCTGTTGCCGCTCAAAATCCGGTGGGGACGAATCGGCATGCTCATTCGTTCCTGGGACGGCGGCATTCCGCCTCCCCCGCAATCAGGCATTCCCTCGATCACTCCTGAAGGTTCTTCATCAGCGGCGGCTGCCCCGTCGTTCCTACCACATCCCGCCACAACGAGCTTTCGGGGTCAACCGTGTTTCGTCGGGAGACGGCCGGCGGGATAGGGATGTGCACGAAGTGGCCGTTGACCAGGCCGATCAGGACTTCCGTCTTGCCTGCCATTGCGGCATGTGCGGCGTTGGCGCCCAGACGAGTGCAATACAGGGAGTCGCCGGGATTGGCCGGAGCACTCCGGATGATATAGCTGGGGTCGATATATTTGATCGTAACCGGAATGTTCTCGGCGGCAAAACAGGCGGCAATCCTGTCCTTCAGCAATTCGCCGATATTGCCCAGCCTGCGGTTGCCCGATGCGTCCGTCTGCCGCAGCGGCTCCATGAGTTCCTGCCCCGCTCCTTCGGCAACAAGAATCACCGCATGCCTTCGACGGTGCAGGCGCTCTTTGAGATGAGCAAGCAGACCACTCTCCCCTTCGAGGTCGAAGGGGACTTCGGGAATCAATACGTAGTTGACATCGCTCATCGACAGGGCCGTATGGGCGGCGATGAAGCCCGACTCCCGTCCCATTACCTTCACCAGCCCCACTCCGTTGATCGCATCGGAGGCTTCCACGTGCGCCGCCGAAACCGCGCGGACCGCTTCCGCTACCGCCGTGTCAAAGCCGAACGAACGCTGGACAAAGCTCAGGTCATTGTCGATGGTCTTGGGGACGCCCACAACGGAGATTCGGTAGCCCCGTGTTGCCGCTTCCCTGCTGATGGCCAGCGCACCGCGCTGCGAGCCGTCGCCGCCAATCACAAAAAGCATGTTCACGTTCATTTGTTCCAGACAATCCACGATCTCGGCGGTACGCATACCGCCCCCGCGCGAGGAGCCCAGCACCGTGCCCCCCATCCGGTGAATGCCCATCACTTCGTCGGGAGTCAACTGCTTCGGGGCAAGCCCGTATTCGGGAAGAAAACCCACGTAGCCATTGCGTACACCGCTTATTCTCCGCACTCCGTAATCGTGCCAGAGCGTCATCACTACCGCCCGGATCACATCGTTGAGCCCGGGGCACAATCCACCGCAGGTAACCACGGCCGCGTGCACTTTGGCGGGGTCGAAATAGATCAACTCCCTCGGTCCCGCTCTCTGGACCAGATTGTCCTTGCCGCACTGAATAGCCGTGCACGACGCCGAAGTTTCGATAGTGTAGAGTACACACTGATCGTCGGCAACGTAGTTGGCAATGTAATCGTCGAGCCGCTTCGAAAGACCCAAGGGGGACTGTCGTCTGGGCTCTCCCAGCGTGGGAATGGTGAAATCGAGCCGGTTCACGAACTTTGCCTCCTCCCGCCCGGATTACAGGGCCGATTGTGATCCCCGGCCGACGCAACCAGCGGATCCTGTTGACGACTTCGTACGACGGCGAGGGATATGAATGTATTTTTGCCCCTCCACAATGAAACTCACCGCCAAAATACTTCTCGAGAGGTTCGCCGCGGTTCCGTACCCTTGCTTACGCTGCGTCGCGGTACTCGGTGCGCTTGTGCTCCTCCCCCACTGCGCCCATCAGGTTGCCCCGTCGGGCGGTCCCCCGGACGAGACTCCGCCTTCGGTGGAACTCTCCCGGCCCGCCTACGGTACCACCGGTCACCCGGTCGGCCGCGAAATCGTCTGCGTGTTCAACGAGTGGATCGACCCCCGAACCGCACAGACCGGCGTCGCGGTGCACCCTCTCCCTCCGGGAGGAGTTGAAATCACGGTGCGCGGGAAAACTCTGCGAATAGACCCCCGAAACGAGTTCGCGGAATCGACAACGTACCACGTCGAGATCCAGCGGTCGCTGCGTGACCTCCGGAACAACCCTCTCGCCGCACCGTATCACATCGTCTTTTCCACCGGGGCACGCCTGGACAGCGGGCAATTGAAGGGCTGTGTTATCGAACCCGACGGTTCCGCGATTCAAGCCAAAGTTGCGCTCCTTGCCGTTTCTCCGACGCGCCGGCACGACTCAGTCTACCTCGACACTCCCGACTACCTGGTGCAAACCGACAGCACCGGCGCATTCATGTTCGAGCACGTACGCACGGATACCTTCCGTCTCTTTGCCTTCAACGACGGCAACAACGACAACCGCTTGCAGCCGGGACGGGAGAAGGTCTTCACTGCGTCCACGCCCGGAATATCGGTCGGCAACAAGGCCGCACTTGTTCACCTCTATCCCTCTTCACTCGACACCTCTTCGCTGCGCCTGAACTCGGTCTCAGCCCTGGGCCCCGACCTGGTCCAAACCACCTGGAGCCGGGATACGACCGGTATCATGCACTCCAATCCTTCGGAGTGGATCGTGGTTTCCCTGGACACGCCCGCGACGGTGTACGGCGTCGACTCCCTGATCGATATCGGTGGTTCTCGACGGTCGGTCCTTCGACTGGACAGCGCGCTCGCTCCGGGAGGGTACCTCTTTCGCTACAAGGCAACCGTCATGCTATCCGAGGGGGAAGAAGCGGAACTGCGGGCGGACACAATTCGATTCAACGCCCTGTCCGCCTCCGATACCACGGGGCCTGCCGTTCGCGCCGCGGGGACGGGCGCGGGGGCGCCTCTTGATGCCGCTGTCTGCCTCGTTGCCTCGGAGCCCGCGCGTATAGTATCCGACAGCCTGATTCTCTTCGACACGCT
>CAZNDN010000023.1:0-18465 GCA_964571815.1 uncultured Fibrobacterota bacterium
CGCGTGTGAAAACGAGACGAAGGTGCACCCTTCGACTGTGCTCAGGGTGAGCGGACTCGGTGCGCGCTCCAGTTGCTTGTCTCGCGGTATCCTGAGGCCCGTAGGGCCGGCATGTCTGTAGCAATGCCCCAACCCAGAGAACACCCCGAGGTCCCGTTCAAGGCGAAGTACAAAGGTCAAGGATCAAAGGACTAAGACCAGAAGGCAGAGCGGCGGCGTTCTTTCCTGGAAACGAGGTAGTCTCAGCCGCGATTGCTGTCCCGGGCTAGTCGCCGCCCGATTCCGACCGTTGCGCCACGACATCCAACTTCCCGGCTACCGCCGGCGGTATCCGAACGGCTCGTCCGCGCGGCCCTGCGCAGGCGAGTTTCACATCACCCTTCACCAGCAGCCGCCCCCGCTCATCGACAATCGTGGTGTGGAAGGTTACCGACACCGAGGTCCGCTCCATCACGTACGACTTCACATCGAGCAGGTCCTCGTAGCGCGCCGCCGCGCGATAGGTAATATCGGCGTGAACCACGACGAATACGATGCCCTCCCGCTGAAGCTCGGCGAGGCTGACGCCGCGCTCGCGGAGGTATTCGGTTCGGCTGCGCTCCATATAGCGAAGGTAGTTGGCATAATAAACCATGCCGCCGCAGTCGGTGTCTTCGTAGTAAACCCTGATCTTCATGTAACCCGCCGGCCGCTTCCGTCCGCGGAACTACCCTGTTTGCCGATATCGTGTTCTTTGAGCTTCCGCCAGAGCGTCGAACGCGAGACGCCCAGTTTTTCGGCGGCCCGGGTATAATTGTTGTCCACCAGCGCCAGCGCACGGACAATATGCCGCCGTTCCATTTCCTTGAGCGTCGGAATCTCACCGTCATCCTTTGTCGCTTCAGTGGACGGTCCCGTGAGCAGAAGCCGGTTGCCGAACATGAACTCGGGCAGATCATTCTCCGTGATCTCGCCGCCTTCGGCAAGCACCACCGCATGCTCGACAATGTTTTCAAGCTCCCGGACATTGCCCGGATAGTCGTAATTCGCCAGTACGATTTCAGCCGACCTGGCTATCTTCTCCACCCGCTTACCGAGCATGCGGTTGCAGCGATGCACGAAAAGCTTCAGAAGACTGGGGATAGTCTCCTTCCGCTCCCGCAGCGGCGGAAGAAAGAGATAGAAGACGTTGAGGCGATAGAAAAGATCTTCCCTGAACGAACCGTGCCTGATCTTCTCGGTCAACTCCTTGTTCGTTGCGGCCACGATGCGCACATTGACGCTCCGAAGGGTATTCTCCCCGATCCGGCGGAACGTCCGCTCCTGCAGGAAACGCAGAAGCTTTACCTGGGCCATGGGACTCAACTCCCCGACCTCATCGAGGAACAACGTCCCCAGGTTCGCTTCTTCGACCAGCCCCGGCTTGTCACGGTCGGCCCCGGTGAATGCGCCCTTCCGGTGACCGAACAATTCACTCTCAAAAAGCGTGTCCGGAACCGAACCGCAGTTCATGGCCACAAAACGCCCGTCGATCCGCCCCGACATGCGGTGGATCACCCGTGCGAAAAACTCTTTCCCCGTCCCGCTTTCCCCGCCGATGAGGACCGTGGAAGAGGTGGGTGCGATTTTTGTGGTCAATTTGAGAACCTTCTGCATGGCCGGGTTCCCGGCCATAAGGTCGGAAAGCACCTGCTGCTCAAGGGCCAGATGCTCCCGGCGCCGATCCATGCGGCGAGCCGTCTTCTCCAGAATAGTCCCCAGATCGTCGGGCTTGATCGGTTTGACCAGGTAGAATGATGCGCCGTTTCGAAGCGCCGCCGTCGCTTCGTCGAGCTGCGTTACCATCGCCAGTATCACGATCTCGGCCTGCGGCAGCCGCGTGCGCGCGTAACTGACCAGGTCCATTTCTCCACGAACGATCTTCTCGAAATCGATAAACACAATATCGATCTCTTCGTGGTCCATCATCGAAACCGCGTCGGGATGCGATCGAGCCTCAAGAACACGATACGCGCCTTCCCCGGTCAGCCGGTGCATCTCAGACCTGAATGCGACATCCAGTGAGACAAGGAGAATGGTAGTGCGGGTTTCCGACGATGACATGTGTTCGGAGCGCCCCCCGCCGCCTGGTCGACGGGACGGCCGGCACGGGCAAATGTTGAAAAACGGAGGATTAAAAGATAATTTATTACTCTGGGCGTTCACGTGTTGTGAGAACCGAAAGTCGGAAAAATGGCGAAGCAAGGCAGAAAGCGTCGAAATATGCTCAGATCGCGGTGGTGGCTGCCGGCGGCCGCGGCAACAGCCCTGCTGGCGGTCGCGTGGCTTGGACAGGTGCCGGTTTCCTCACCCGGCCTCACCCGTATGGTCCTGGGGACCATCGAAGAAACCACCGGGATGCATGCCCGGGCCCGGGGGGTCCACGCCCGCCTGTGGAAGGGCATTCGCGTTGACAGTCTTGCGCTCCACCGCGATTTCGATTCAACCCGCGCCTCTCTGGTCTTTCCCCGGGTTCGTCTGGCAATACGCGTTCTTCCCGCTGTTCTCGGTTGGAGAAAAATCGCCGGGGCTTTCCAGACCTCGTCCCCGCGCGCCGCGGAATCGGCTTCCGACAGTCCGGGCCGAACGGAATCAACTTCACCACCACCCGATCTCCGGCCATTGGTCAAGGATGCCGCCTTCGACAACGGCACCCTGAGTATCACCGGTCGAGGCCCTGCTCTCCGGGCACGCGGGCTCCGGGCACGGTGCAGCCTCGGAGCGACACTTCCTTTTCATGCCCGGGGACATGCCGAACTCGACGGCCTGAAGTGGGGAGAAGAAGGCGTTGCCGAGAACGTCCGTCTCAGCTTCCATGTCGACCGGGAGACTCTCAGCCTTTCTCTGGACCGGGGACGCCTCTGGGGAGGCTCATCGCAGGGCAGCGCCGAAGTACGTATCACCGATGTCGGAATCGACACCGCCTGGATTCGTATCAAAGGACTTGATCTCGGCGCGCTCTACGCCGCTACACCGGGGCGCCGGGGAAAGCTCCTGGCACGTGCCGACTTCTCCGTGGAGCTGGCAGGATGCCGGCCCCTGCTCGATTCTCTGAAAGGACACGGGGAGTTTGCCCTCTCCGACGTCACGGCGTCAGAGTTGCCCGTGCAGAAGGAAGTAGTTGTGGTCATGTTCATGCCGGGTTTGTCCGACCTGAAATTCACCGAAGTAACCGGTTCTCTGCGCCTGGATTCCGGCACGGTGCATGTCGATGAACTCGTGGGGAAAGGGCACCCCATGAGCTTCACGGCCGCGGGATGGATCGGTTTCGACGGCAGGTTCTCGCAGGAACTCGATGCCGTGCTCGATGCGGATTTCAGCAAAAATCTCACCAGCCTGGTTCGCAGATCGCTGGAGAAAGACGACCGGGGACGCGCCACATTCTCCTGCATCGTCCGCGGCCCCTTCCTCCACCCTTCGGTCGAACTCGAGGAACGCCTCTACGGACGCGTGATCTCGAACGTGTTCCAGGACATGGGCCGGGGTATTCGCAAAATGTTCGGCAAGTAGGTTGGGAACCTTGCCGGAGGGGCAGAATCAGAGGGGCAGAGGGGCAGAAGGGCAGAAGGCAGAGGGGCAGCGAGCAGTGGGGTGAGTTGTCCAGTACATGGCATCTGGAACCCGGATGTGCAGTCTCGCAGGGGCTTGACGAAGCGGGGCCACCGTCGCGCCGCAGTGGCGCTATCCCGCGGGGGCGGGATATACCAGCCCGGGGTATTCAGCATCCGGGAACCGGCTTGTCGAACCGTGGAAGATACCTTCAAGGACTCTCGTCACAGGCGGTTGAGCACCGAGCGGAAGAACTCCTTGTCGCGGGGATGCGTCAACAACTCCGCGACTTCCTCTTTGTCCACCCACCGCGCTTCGGGAATTTTGGGGTCTTTCGGCTGCAACGCGTGCAGGTCGGTAGTGAAGAGATACATCTTGATCGATTTCAGTTCGCTCCGATCTTCTCCGCCGCCCAGACCGATCCGAAAACGTTCGTACGATCCGAGCGTGTCGACATACCGCAATCGGTCCACCCCCGCCTCTTCGTCAATCTCCCGCCGGGCGGCGGCCACACCGTCCTCCCCCTTCTCGATATGTCCCTTGGGCAGGGACCAGGAATCCCCGTGCTGGTTCACCACCAGAATCATACCCCGCGGGCCGACCACAACCGCTCCCGCACTTTGGGTTCTGCGCATGGTGTTCGAACTTTCGTTGCTGCTGTTACCGGGTTATTTCGCGGGGAACCCCACGGGAACGATATAGAGCGGCTCCTCGCCCTTGCAGTCGAGAACTTCGCGGACTTCGTCGTCGTCGAAAGCCCCCACCGGCGCCGACCCCAACCCCAGAGCCACCGCCTGCAGGTGAATGTTCTGGGCCGCGTGTCCCGCTTCAATATGCACGTAGCGCACCCCTCTGCCTCCGTACCGTTGCGTGGTGCGCCTGTTCACGGCGGTAACTACCACGACCAGGGGAGCGTTGCGCACGAAGCGTTGGCCGAGAGCCGCCGCGCTGAGTTCTTTCCGAAGGTCACGATTCTTGACAAGCTCGATCGCGTGCTCGGCCGGAGCGTACTTGTACACCCCCTCGGGAGTGAAAGCATAGGTCTCCAGAGGATAGGTCGCCCCCGCCGAGGGGGCCGTACGATAGCCGGTGCCGGGCTGAGTAACACCCTGAGCGGCGAAAAGGATTTGACCTGTCTGCTTTCGTGAAAGCGTGCTGTCGGAGAACGAACGCACCGATCTCCTGCGCACGAGAGCCTGCTCCACCGATACGTCACCCGATGTGTCGGGAGGAGGAAGTGCTTCCCTGTCCCGTGCTCCTTGACTGCACGCGCCCGCCGTCAGGCTGAGACACACAAGGGCGATACGTCCGAGGTATGAGATAATGGTTCTGCCTCCCGTTCGACGCCGGCATGCCCGCGGCGGAGCGTTCACGGTGAGACCGGGAACAATGGCGGATCGAGGCGACAAACACGCTCAGTTTGCATCGCTCTTCTTCGTCTCCTCGTTGATACGATCTCTGATTTTCGCAGCGTCTTCGTACCGTTCCTCTTCAATGGCCTTCTTGAGGTCCAGCTTGAGCTGTTCCATCAGCGGCAGTTCTTTCTTTTCCGCCTCCTGTTTCAGTTGCTCGGGAACCTCTTCCTTCGGCTCCTCCATCACCTGCCCCGCCTCGTCCATAACCTTCTCCGCCACGAAGATCGGCGCCGAGAAACGAAGCGCCAGCGCGATGGCATCGCTGGGCCGTGAGTCTATCTCCAGGGACTTGTTGTCCTGCTCAAGGAAAAGCTTGCCGTAGAAGGTGTTGTCGATCAGGTCGCACACCTCGACCCGGGACACCCGATACCCCAGATGCTCGACCACGTTCTTGAGAAGATCGTGGGTAAGCGGACGGGGAAAGGTTTCGTTGTTGAGCCGACTCGCAATCGACTTCGCTTCGAGAATCCCCACGAAAATGGGAAGCACGCGCTTTCCTTCGTTTTCCTGAAGGAAAACCACGAACCCCGCGTTTGAGAACGCAACATTCCCTACTTCACACTGAATCATACGAGCAACCCTCGCGCTACAACGGCTCGACTTCGATCGTTTGCCGTCGCCGGGGACCAACCGACACGATAAGCGCCGGAACAGCGCAGCACAACTCTCTCATCCGATTAATATACTTCACGGCGTTTTCCGGCAAATCCGAGAATCGAACGCATTCTTTCAGGTCCTGCTTCCATCCGGGCAGTGTCTCATAGACCGGGGAAACGCGCGAGAGCAGCGATGGATCGCTGGGAAAATCCTCCGTCTTCCGCCCGTCAATCTCGTAGTGTGTGCATACCTTTATCTCGTCGAGTTCATCGAGCACATCAAGCTTCGTGAAAGCCAGCCTCGTGAGACCGTTGAGACGGACAGCTTTGCGAATCATGACCGTATCAAACCACCCGCACCTTCGCGGCCTGCCGGTTGTGGCCCCGAATTCGGCGCCGCGACGACGGAGCAATTCGCCGGTCGCATCGTCAAGCTCGGTCGGAAATGGACCGTTGCCCACACGCGTGGTATAGGTCTTCACGATCCCGACTACATCATCAATCGCGGTGGGACCGATGCCCGAGCCGGCACAGGCTGAGCCTGATACGGTGTTGGATGAGGTCACGAAAGGGTAGGTGCCGTGGTCGATATCCAGAAATGTCCCCTGCGCGCCTTCAAACAGCAAACGTTTCCCCTCCCCCCACGCATCGTAGATCATCTTGCATGTATCCCGCACGAACGGCTCCATGCGGTCACGAACCCCCCGATACCTCTCCACAATGTCGCCAAGCTTCAGGTCGAACTCCACCTCGTAGACCTTTTCGATCAGCACGCGCTTTGCCTCGAAATTTGCCGAAAGCCTCTCCACGAACCTGTCCCAGTTGTGCAACTCTCCCACTCGCAGCCCCGTGCGCAGCGCCTTGTCGGCATACGCGGGCCCGATCCCCCGCCCCGTCGTACCGATTCGATTCCCGGCTGCCCCGGCCTCCGAGGTCTTGTCCTGGAGGGAATGGTACGGAAGGACCAGATGAGCCTGATCGGAGACAAAAAGCCTGTCCGCGGCGTCAATCCCTTCTTCGGACAGCTCATCAACCTCACGAAGAAATTGCTCCGCATCGAGGACAACGCCGTTTCCAACGACACATACTTTGTCGGGATACATTATGCCCGACGGCACCAGGTGGAAGATGAACTTCGTGCCGCGGGCAATCACCGTGTGGCCCGCGTTGGCTCCACCCTGATGCCGAACGATCACATCGGAGCGCTCGGTCAAATAGTCTATCACCTTCGCCTTGCCTTCGTCGCCCCACTGGGCTCCCGCTATCACCGTGCCCGGCATACATGACCCCCGAAAACAAAAATGCCACCCGAAAACGACCGGTGGCGGAGACACTACCCATTCGTGAAACCACAGTAATCTACGTCAGGGAAGGGTGCGAAGTCAAAGCAACCCGATATTATTTTGTGTACCTGGCCGGATGTGTTCCACCACGGGACACACGGGCCGACAACCGGACTATGCAACACGAGATCACAGCTCGGAATTCCCGCCTTTCCCGCCCGGTTGCCGGCGACTGAGCGGGTTCGCCGGATTCATGGACTCACCCAATCCCCTGATCGTTCAGAGCGACAACACGCTCCTGCTGGAGGTCGACAACCCCCTTTTCGAGCAGGCACGTGACGCCGTCGGACCGTTTGCCCACCTCGAAAAGAGCCCCGAGCATATCCATACCTATCTCATTACGGCCCTCTCGCTCTGGAACGCCGCTTCGCTGGGCATCGCACCCGATGAGGTAATCGACAGACTGAAGCGGTTCTCCCGATACGAAGTGCCCGCCAATGTCACCCGTGACGTACGTGAAATCATGGGGCGATACGGCCGCTATGTGCTCACCGGCGACGACGGGAACCTGCTGCTGTATTCCGAGGACGCACAACGGCTGCAGAGACTCGTCATGCACCCCCGGATCAGCCCGCTGGTGGGACCGGCGGTGGACGACAACACTATCAGCGTACCCCCCGGGAACCGTGGTGTGCTGAAACAGGCGTTCATCACCGAAGGCTACCCGATCGAAGACCGGGCGGGATATGTCGACGGAGCGCCGCTGGAGATCACGGTGCGACCGCGGACACGGGACGGATCCCCGTTCTCGATCCGTTCGTACCAGAAACAAGCCGCGGAGAGCTTCCTGGGCGGCAGTGACACTCCCGGCGGTAGCGGGGTCGTGGTCCTGCCCTGCGGGGCGGGGAAAACGATCGTGGGTATCTGTGCGATGGCGCTGCTGAAACGACGCACGCTCGTACTGGTCACCAATATCGTTGCCGCCCGGCAGTGGAAAGAAGAACTCCTCGACAAGACAGACCTCTCCGAAGAGGACATCGGCGAGTACAGCGGCGAATCAAAAGTAGTGAAACCCGTTACCCTGGCGACATACCAGATACTGACCTACCGAAAGAAAAAGAAAGAGCAACTGGTTCATTTCGGCGTTTTCAACTCGGAAAACTGGGGCCTGATTATCTATGATGAAGTCCATCTGCTTCCCGCGCCGGTATTCAAACTGACCGCAGAGATCCAGGCGCGGCGACGGCTCGGTTTGACCGCCACGCTGGTGCGCGAGGACGGGCATGAGCACGATGTGTTCTCGCTGATCGGTCCGAAGAAATACGACGTTCCGTGGAAAGAGCTGGAACGGCAGGGGTGGATCGCGACCGCCCGGTGCATCGAAATCAGAATCGACCTTCCACCGGCGGACAAATTTACGTATCTCTCCCTTTCCCCCCACCGTCAGATCCGACTGGCCTACGAAAACAGGAACAAACTGCCCGTAGTTGACCGCCTGGTCCGGGAGCACGCCGACGACCGTGTGCTGATCATGGGACAGTATCTCTCACAGCTTCAGGAGTACGCGAACGCCCTCAACTGTCCCCTCATTACGGGAGCCACGCGCAACGCCGAGCGCACACGCCTGTACCGGGAATTCCGCGAGGGCCGTATCACGCGGCTCGTACTCTCCCGTGTGGGCAACTTCGCCGTGGACCTGCCCGACGCCAACGTGGCGATACAGATATCCGGGACCTTCGGATCGCGGCAGGAGGAGGCACAACGCCTGGGTCGTATCCTTCGGCCCAAACGCAGCGGGGAACAGGCCGTGTTCTATTCAATTGTTACGAGGGAAACCCGCGAGCTGGAATTTGCCATGAAACGGCAACTGTTTCTCACCGAGCAGGGATACAGCTACGAAATCGACTACGAAACCCCGGAATAGCTCTTCTCTCTGCCCCGGGATTGACGCGTTTCCAGGCCCGAAGGCCCGGAGGGGATTTCGCGCCCGAGATTTTCGGGACGTGAAGGCAGGGAACAGTCACGGAAGAAACGGATTGCCTCTTCGACAAGCTCCATGTCCACCGAGGTGTTGAAACAGGGACCGTTCGGACGGTCATTGATGACTCCGTAGACGGGGATGGGATAGACGTCCTGAATTCCCAGCGTAAGATCCCGCTCGCACGCGACGGCTACGATCCCGTCGGGCCGAAACGTTTTGACCTTTCTCCGCGCAAGCGTCCCGCCGTTGACAACCTCAAGCTTCAGGCCGTGCCGCTTGCCCAGCGCCACCAAGCCGCCCACCGGACATCGTCCACACTGGACGCAATTGCCGATATTGTGTGTAATCTTGCGGTTGCACACGTCGATCTGAAGGCAGTGGGGAAGCAGCACCAGCACCCTCTCTCCCCGAATCCTCTTCCGCTGAGCCTTGGTCAGCGCATTGTTGACCTTCACGAACGAAGTTCGCAGCCTGTTGCGGCTTACGCCGACAAGCTGACTGAGCGTCGCGGCAATGGGAAAGAGAAATTTGACCGTTACCGACGGCTTGTTGTGCGGGTAAAGCAGATCGATGCCGGTAAGTGAGGTCAAAGTAATCAGCAGCAGGCCGATTCCGACAAGGCCCAGCGATGCGAACAGGATGGCGGCGGCGATCCACACTCCCCGCTCCCCGAACTGCATGAGTCGGGGTGCCACCAGGTAAAAAACAGCTCCTCCTGCCGCAACAAAAAGAAGGTAGCTTACCAGGCAGAAAGCCAGAAAGGTGGCCTTCGTCCACGCACTCCGCCACGCGGACTCGTTCGTATCCCGCCCCGACGCCGCCCTTCGCCGTGCCGTCCTGAGTGTCATAGCATGACCTTCAGCCTACATTCTCAACCGTTGTCACCTGCGGAATTCGCTCCTTCAAGATGCGCTCCACACCACTTTTCAGCGTGAAAACCGCCCCCGGACATCCGCGGCATGCACCCTGCAGCCGCACCTTCACGACACCGCCGTCCTTCACTTCAACAAGCTCGATGTCGCCTCCGTCGGCCTGAAGCATAGGCCGAATCTCGTCGATTACCGCTTGAACATCTTCCTGCATGGGTTGCCCCCGATACGTTCAAATACTGCCTGTTCCCGTCCTACGCTCGACCACATCACCGCCTTCGACAGTCGAGCACTTCAGCATAAGGCACACTCAAAATAACACCCGTTACGACACTCCGCAAATCCCGTCCCCGGAGGACTGCTCCCCACACCCTGCTTTCGCTCAATCTTGCTCGTCCCGCTTCCGCCGGTCGTGGTCGGGTGCTACCTTTACCCTCTATTATACATTCGTTTCAGGCGACTTGTTATTTGGCCGCGGGTTTGAACCGCCTGCCCTTGCACGGAGTACTCTGCTCAGCCCGCGGCCGGGGATCCCAGCAATCCCATTAGCTCCTGCTCATGCAAAATCTTCACCCCAAACCGGACTGCCTTGTCGTATTTGGAGCCCGGTTTCTCTCCGGCCACCACGTAAGAGGTCTTTTTGCTCACGCTTGTCGAGACCTTGCCGCCGCGCTTTTCGATTTCCTCGGTGGCCTGCTCACGAGTCATCCCCTGAAGCGTTCCGGTGAGCACAAAGGTCGTACCTTCCAACGGACGCTCGCCGGGCTGACTTTTCTCGCTGCGGAGGTTGAGTCCGAGTCGGCGCATGCGCTCGATCATATCCCGGTTCTCGCTTCGATTGAAGAAAATGCGAATGCTCTGTGCCATCGCCGGGCCGATCGTCTCCAGAACCTCCAGCTCACCCGCGCTTTTGTCATACAGCTCCGCGATATCTTCCACTTCCGCCGCCAGCCGTTTGGCCGCGCGGGCTCCCACCATGCGAATCCCCAGACCGTGAATCAGCTTGTCGAGAGGGTTGGCCTTCGCCTTCTCCAGAGCATCGAGTATATTCCGCGCACTTTTCTCACCCATGCGTTCAAGCGATGCAAGCTGCTCGCGGGAAAGCGCAAAGAGGTCGGCCGGGTTGTTCACGGCTCCCTTCTCGACAAGCTGTCGGATCAGCGCCGGACCGAGCTGCTCGATATTCATCGCCGTGCGGGAGACAAAATGGTTCAGCGATGCAAGCAGTTGGGCCGGGCATGAAACATTGAAACATCGAAGCGCAACTTCACCTTCAATCCGCTCCACCCGGGAGGAACACGAAGGACAGACGGTCGGCGGGCTTACCGGAGCGGAATCCGACAACCTTCTCTCGGGAAGCACTCTCAGGACCTTGGGGATAATCTCGCCCCCCTTTTCGATTTCAACGAAATCCCCCACCCGCACATCGAGCCTCGCGATTTCATCGTAGTTGTGCAGCGTCGCGTTGCGAATCGTCGTGCCGGCAAGCGATACCGGCTCAAGGCGGGCCACCGGCGTGATCACTCCGGTTCTCCCCACCTGAGCATCGACACTCTCCACGCGCGTTGCCGCGATCTCGGGGGCATACTTGTAAGCAATTGCCCATCGCGGGCTCCTGGCCGTGCTTCCCAGCCGCCGCTGCTGCTCCAGATTCTCTACCTTCACCACAACTCCGTCAACCGGGAACGGCAAATCCCGGCGTCGACGCTCCCACTCCCCGAAAAACTCATCCAAATCTTCATCGTTGCCGAGGGAACCCGAATGAACCACCACCGGTATGCCCAGGGATTCCATGCGATCGAGACTGTCCAGGTGCGAAGTCCGGTCGTGTTCCGAAAGCAACGCATACGCCGCAAAGCTCAACCCCCGGCGGTCCACTTCACGGGGGTCCTGAAGTTTGACCGTGCCGGCCGTGGTGTTCCGCGGATTCTGCAGCGCCCTGCCCCCGTCCTCAACGATTCGCGCATTGAGCGCCCGAAATCGCTCAAACGTCATGAATATCTCTCCGCGTACTTCGAAAGACTCTCCGTCGGCAACACTCAGAGGAATAGACCGAATCGTGCGGGCGTTCACCGTGATGTCGTCTCCCACTACACCGTCGCCCCGCGTTACCGCCCGGACCAGGCGTCCATTCTCGTACGTCAGCGCGACGGCCACGCCGTCGATCTTAAGCTCGGCGCCGAACGTGACATTCTCGTCGGGAAGCAACCGTCGCATCCTGGCGGTCCAGGCACGCACTTCCTCCGGTGAATAGGTGTTGTCGATACTCATCATGGGTACGGTGTGACGGGCCTTGGCAAAGCCCCTGGTCAGGTCGTTTCCCACGCGGCGGGTCGGCGAATCGGGTGTAATCAGTTGGGGATGGTCATGTTCCAGTTGCCGCAGCTCCGCATAGAGCTTGTCGTACTCCCGATCCGGAATCAGCGACTCGCCGCGACCGTAATAGGCCGCGTCCAAATCCCTGATCTTCTTACGAAGTTCAACGATCCGCTTCCCGGGAGCGCTCATCCCCCTCCTCCGTCAACGCGTCGAAAACCAGTGCGCCGCATCCCAACACGCCGGCATCCTCGCCGAGTTGTGCACAATGAATCTCACACCGCCGCCGGATCTCCGGCCAGCAGTATCGCGGCGTATACCGGGACACCGTATCGATGATTACCCGCCCCGCCTTCATCACACCGCCGCCAAGTATCAGACGATCGGGGGCAAAACAGTTGAGGACGATCCCCACGGCCACCCCCAGCTTCCCGCATACGACTTCATTCACGTGCAGTGCAAACGGATCCCCCCGTGCGACATGATCGTAAACCGTCTTCGAGTCGAATCCGTGAGCATTGTCCCTGACCAACGTAAGCAGTTCGCTGTGTGTCGTGCCGGCGTACGACTCGGCTTCCAGCCTCGCCACCCTCACGATCCCGGGGGCCGACGCATACTGCTCCACGCATCCCCGCGCTCCGCAGTTGCATTGGAGTCCATTCACATCCACCGTGATATGCCCCAGCTCCGCCGCCATCCCGTGTGTACCGTTGTACACACGACCGTCGATCACCACGCCCCCGCCGATACCCGTTCCCAGGGCCATCAACACCATGTTCCGCACGTCGCGTCCCGCTCCGAACCGCGCTTCACCAAGTGCCGCAACCGTGACATCGTTGGCGGCTGCCGCACGAAGTCCATAGCGCTCACGTATTGGCTCGAAAAGACGTGTGCCGACCCAACCCGGCAGGTTGGCCGCACCGCCGACCATAACACCCCGCCGATCGACGAAACCGGGAGTACCGATACCCACGCCCCGGATCGCCTCGCTCCCCCCTTCCTTCTCGATCAGGACCCCGATCAGGGCAAGCAAATTCTCAAGAACCCTTTTGCCTCCCTTTTCCGCTTCGGTGGGCACCCGCGTCAGGTGCCGGTGCCGGCCTCCGGGCTCCATAACAATGCCCTTGAGGTTGGTGCCGCCCAGATCGATACCGATAGCAAGCTGTTTCAAGATAACCTCCCGAAGTCTGCACGGCAGGGTACGCGCCGGTTCGTTCGCCGACAACGGCGATAAAAAATACTCTCCCGCCGAGGTGCAAACCGGATCGAGTACAGCCCTCAACGGGCTGCAAAGCATATTTTCTTCGATGTATGGGTCTCTGCATTTCGAACCCATCCGAGTGAGCCGAGCACCTTCAAGGGAGAATCGTGCCCCTTTCTCTTCGCATTATCCGCGACCCCGGGCGACCGGCGTGGTTCAATATGGCGGCCGACCTCCGGCTCATGAGCCGGTGCGTCGAAGAACAATCCGTATTCCTGCGTCTGTACCGATGGCACCCGCCCGCCCTCTCGCTGGGGTTCATGCAGGATGTCGATGCGACGGTGGACCATGAAGCGTTGCGTCGGCGAGGCGTCGCGTGCATCAGGCGACCCACCGGCGGAAGAGCCGTGCTGCACGACGACGATATCACTTACAGTTGTATCTTTCCGGTCGGTTCACCCGGAATGGGCACGACCATCGCCGAGACGTACCAGGTGATCTCCCGGTGTCTCACAGCCGGACTTGCCCGGTGCGACATCGTTGTGGAGGCTCACGATACGGTGCTGGACTCCGCCGAAGTGCGCAGGGAAATCAAGCTCCCGTGTTTCCTGGCGTCAAACCGCGAAGAGCTTATGGCCGGCGGAAAGAAACTTGCCGGCTCGGCACAGAAGAGGACCGATAAGGCTGTCCTGCAACACGGTTCTCTCCCGTTCGGCGGGGCATTCCGCGAACTGCCGTCGCTGCTCAATATCCCTCGGCGACAACGGCAACTGCAGCGCGAGCTGCTTCACCGCAAGTGTACCTGTATCCGGGATTTGAAACCGGAGCTGGAAAAGGACAGGGTCGAAGCCTGCCTGAGCCGGGGCTTCGCCGAAATCCTCGGGATCGAGCCGGGCGGCCCCGACGTGTGGAGCGCCGATGAAGCGTCTGAAGTCGAACGGTTCGGGACGAGCGAGGAGTTCATGGGAAGATGGCTGCCGGAGACGACGGTTGCTTGAAGGCGCTTTCAGTTTTGTTGTAGTTTTTGAATCTGTTTCTTGCTTTCTCACGAGATGGAAAGGAGCCGGCTGATGCGGGCACTGGTGGTAATCTTCGGGATATGGCTTGTGGTGATGTCGGGATGCGGGAAGGTGGATCGTGAAGGGCCGGCCGGAGAAGCCGGCGGCGTCGACTACATGGCACTGCAGGCGAAGGCCAAACAGTTTCAGCCGGCTATCGGGTCCCACGGCGGCGAAATCATCCTCTCTTCATTTTCGGATCCCAAATCATTCAATCCCATTACGTCGACCGAGACCACCACCAGCGAGTTCACCGCATACATGTACGAAGGGCTGCTGCGGATCAACGGAGTAACCAGGATGCCGGAGGCAAACCTGGCCGAACGTTGGGATGTTTCCGACGACGGGCTGACGTGGACGTTCCATATCCGGCCCGGCGTGGTATGGTCCGACAGCGTGCCGTTCAGTGCCTACGATGTCGAGTTCACGTTCAATGACCTGATTTACAACGACGAAATCAATCCGAATTCGGCCCGTGACATGTTCACAATCGAGGGAAAGCATATCGAGGTCAAAGCCCTCGACAGCCTTACCGTGCGCTTCACGCTGCCCGTACCCTTCGCCCCGTTTCTCCGGGCCATGTCCCAGGAGATTCTTCCCCGGCATGCATATCATCCATTCGTCGAAGACGGCAGCTATTCAAATCAACTGGGGATCAAGACGGATCCGGCCCGGATGGTGGGAACCGGACCGTTTCTGCTCCAGTCGTACCTCTCCTCCCAGAAAGTCGTGTTTCGCCGCAATCCGCTGTACTGGCGTCACGACGAAGACGGTCGGCGGCTCCCGTACCTGGACCGTGTCGTCTACCTGATCGTGTCGGACCAGAACGCGGAGGTCTTGCGCTTCAAACGGGGCGAAATCGACTATCTCGGCGCCAAGGGAGAGGACTATCCTTCGCTGAAAAAAGACGAGGAGCGCGGAGGCTATACGGTCTACCGCCTCGGGCCGGCTACCGGAAGCAGCTTTCTTTTCTTCAATCAGAATACGGGCACCGGCAGGCAGGCCGGCAAGCCCTGCGTGCCGCCGGAGAAACTCGCATGGTTTCGCAACGTGGTGTTCCGCAAGGCCGTGGCCCATGCGCTCGATAAGCAGAGCATGATCCGTATCGTGATGAACGGACTGGGCTATCCCCAGTGGTCTCCCATGACCCCCTCCGAAGGATTTTTCTACAACCCTGATGTGCCGAAACACGAGTACGATACGGAGAAGGCGAAGCGGCTTCTTGCCGGGGAAGGGTTTGAGGATCGGGACGACGACGGGGTCGTGGAGGATAGTGAGGGCAATCCGGTCGAGTTCTCCTTTGTTACCAACAGCGGCAACAACGTCCGACTGAAAATCGCCGAGATCATCCGCAAGGATCTGGAGCGGCTGGGGTTCAAGGTTCACTTTCAGCAGATGGAATTCAACAGTCTCATTCAGAGGATCGACAATCCTCCCTTTCAGTGGGACGCAGTGCTGCTGGGGCTTACCGGCGGACCCGAACCTCATTTCGGCAAAAACGTGTGGCACTCCTCGGGCACGCTTCACATGTGGTTTCCGCGGCAGGACAGCCCCTCCACCGAGTGGGAGGCGCGTATCGACAGTCTGTTCGACGCGGGAGTCAAGGAGCTTGACAGGGAGAAGCGAAAAGAGATTTACGCCGAGTGGCAGCGAATCGCGGCGGACAAGCTCCCGCTGATTTACACCGTGCTGCCCGAGAGAATCCTGTGCATTTCCGACAAGTTCGCCAATGTCAACCCCTCGCTGAACGGCGGGCTGCTGCACAACCTGGAACGCATCTACCTCGCGGAGGGTTCGGCGAACTGATGCCCGGCGCCGGCCCGCCGGCTTGCGCCTCCAACCGCGCGGGAAGCCGGAGACCGCGGCGGCGTTGTTTTTTTCGGCCGGACGGATCGCATGCGTGACGAGATACTCAGACGACTGGTGATATCGGTGCCGCAACTGCTGCTGATGTCGCTTATCACTTTCCTGTTTATCGACCTGGCGCCGGGCGATATTCTTGCCAAGTACCGTTTCGATCCGCGAATATCTTCCGAGACCGTGGAACGAATCGAAAAGAAATACCATTTCGATAAGCCGGCCATCGTGCAATACGGCTACTGGCTGACCAGACTGGTCCGGCTCGACCTTGGCTACTCCTTCTCACGCGAAGCGCCCGTAAGCAGCGTAATCGCCGAGCGTTTTTTGAACACGATGACCCTGTCGCTTTTTACCATCCTGCTCACCTGGGCGGTTGCCATACCACTGGGCATCTACGCGGCGGTGCACCAGTACTCCTGGGGGGACCGTATTCTGTCGGTCATTTCCTACTTCGGCATGTCCCTGCCCAACTTCTTCCTGGCGCTCGTACTGATGTACCTGGTGTACGCCGCCGGCGAACTCCCGCTCATATCGGGCATTCCGATCGGCGGCATGGTATCGGCCGGTTACGAACGGCTCCCCTGGTACGGCAAGCTCGCCGACCGCGCCGCTCACCTGGTGCTTCCGGTGATCGTACTGACCGTCGGTGCCCTCGCCGGCCTTCAGCGGATCAGCCGCGGAAACATGCTGGAGGAGTTTCGCAAGCAGTATGTGACCACGGCACGCGCCAAGGGACTGCCCGAGCATCAGGTGATTTACAAACACGCACTTCGCAACGCGGTCAACCCGTTGATCACGCTCTTCGGGTTTGAGTTTTCCACGCTGCTCAGCGGCGCGGCCCTTCTGGAGATCATCGTCAACTGGCCCGGCCTGGGGAGTCTGATGCTGGCAGCGGTCCGCGCGCAGGATACGTTCCTGGTCATGGGCAGCATGCTCATGGGGGGCGTGATGCTCATACTGGGAAACCTGGTGGCGGACATCCTCCTTGTAGTCGTGGATCCGAGGGTAAGGGCTCGATGAAAGCCCGCGGACGAACGCGCGTTGTCGGCAAGCTCACCGCACACCCGCTTGCGGTAGGGGGGGCGGCTATTCTGGCTGTGCTGTACGTCATGATGATTATGGCTGAGTTCATTGCGCCCTACCACTACGACAACGGATTGCGCGAAAACTCCTACGTTCCACCCAGCCGTATCCATTTCGTTCACGAGGGTACTTTTTCCCTGCGTCCGTTCGTGTACCCTTTCCGATACGAGTTCAATCGATTCTACGAACGGGTGTATGTCGAAGACACCACCAGAGCCTGCTACCTGACACTGTTTGCCAGGGGAGATCCGGTGAGGCTCTGGGGATTCATTCCCATAAAGCGCCACCTGTTCGGGGTTGAGGGGAATCCGGACAAGTGCCGTGTGTATCTGCTGGGAGGAGACTCGGTGGGAAGGGACCTTTTCTCCCGCATCGTATACGGTTCGCGCGTCTCCCTGACCATAGGCTTTTTTGGCGTAGCAATCACGTTTTTCCTCGGCTTTCTGGTGGGCGGTATTTCGGGGTACTACGGCGGACGGTTGGACTGGGTCCTGATGCGGTTTGCGGAGTGCTTCATGCTGGTGCCGGGATTCTTCCTCATGCTGGCGCTTCGAAGTGCCTTTCCGATCACGCTTTCTTCCGTACAGATCTACTTCCTGATCGTGGTTATCATGAGCCTCATCAGTTGGGCCGGCTTTGCCCGGGTCATACGCGGAATGTCTCTTTCGATCAGCAAACGTGATTTCGTACGGTCGGCCCAGGCTTTGGGAGCACGCGACCTGCGAATCATCACCGCCCACGTGCTGCCCCAGACCTTCTCCTACGCTATCGTTGCCATGACGCTTTCGATTCCGGGATACATTCTGGGAGAATCCGCATTGAGTCTGATCGGCCTGGGGATCCAGGACCCTCACGCCAGTTGGGGCAATCTTCTGGGTGCCGCCATGAATGTCTCGGATATCCGCTACCACCCCTGGATTCTTATCCCCGGCGTATTCATCTTTCTCTCGGTCATGGCATTCAATTTCGTGGGTGACGGCCTCCGGGATGCGCTGGATCCCAATCGATAGCGTCTTCGAACTCTCGAACCCACGCTCGCTCGTGCCCTCCGTTCTTCGCGCCTTTCGCGTGCCTCGTAGTCGCTCGTGCCTCCTTTGTTTCGCGTCTTTCGCGTGCCTCGTAGTCGCTCGTGCCTCCTCTAATTCGCGTCTTTCGCGTGTTTCGTAGTCGCTCGTGCCTCTTCTAATTCGCGTCTTTCGCGTGTTTCGTAGTCGCTCGTGCCTCTTCTAATTCGCG
>CAZNDN010000023.1:18565-39705 GCA_964571815.1 uncultured Fibrobacterota bacterium
TCTTTCGCGTGCCCCGTAGTCGCTCTTCCCCCCTCTTCACGGTCCGGGGGGCTCTTCATGTATTTTTTGATTTTCTCTACTCTTTGGCGACAGGAGCATTTCGCGTGTTTGAAATCACGACTCAGGAGAGTTTCTCGGCTGCGCATCATTTGCGGAACTACGAAGGTCCCTGCGAGCGAATCCACGGCCACAACTGGCTGGTGACGGTGACGGTACGATGCATGGAGCTTGATCGGGCCGGCGTAGGTATCGATTTCCGGAAGTTGCGCGGGTTGCTGCACGATGTGCTTGCCGTGCTGGATCACCGGGATCTCAACGAGGTTCTCGAGCCCCTGGGTATATCGCCTTCATCGGAACAGTTGGCCCGCCATATCTACCGTATGCTTGCGGAGCGTCTCCCCGAATCGACCGTCAGTATGCACCGGGTTGAGGTTTGCGAGACGCCCGGCAATTCGGCGACATACATGGAGTAGGACGCGTGCTCCAGGTATGCGAGATTTTCACCAGTATTCAGGGCGAGTCAACCTGCGCCGGCCTCCCCTGCACCTTCGTGCGCCTTGCCGGGTGCAACCTCGACTGCACCTACTGCGATACGGCCTACGCGCGGGAAGAAGGACGGTGCGCAGCCCTTGAGGACATTGTGCGCAATGTCCGGTCACGAACGCCGGAACTTGTGGAGATCACCGGCGGCGAACCGCTTCTGCAGTCCGATACGCCGTCATTGTGTGCGGGGCTTCTCGATGACGGCTACCGGGTGCTGGTGGAGACGAATGGGACGCAGGATATTTCGAAGCTCCCGGCCGGATGTATACGGATCATGGATATCAAGTGTCCGGGAAGCGGCATGGCCGGCAGGCACGATCCCGCGAACATCGACCGGCTCCGGCCGGCGGATGAATGCAAGTTCGTGATCGGCGATCGGATGGATTTCGACTGGGCGGTTGAGTTTGTTGCCTCGCACGGTTTGCGAGACAGGTGCACCGTGCTGTTTGCCCCGGTTTTCGATTCGCCGGCACCTCGAATCCTGGCGGAGTGGATCCTGCGAGCCGGCATACGGGTACGACTTACTCTGCAGTTGCACAAGTATATCTGGTCGCCCCACATGCGCGGTGTGTAAGGGACGGTGAATGCGGTTTCCTCGAAAACACACGGGAGCTGTTCGATGGCGAAGAAAGCGGTAGTACTGCTCAGTGGCGGACTGGATTCGGCGACCTGCGCGGCACTTGCCGCCGAAGCCGGCTACCGTCTTCATGCCATGAGTTTTCGTTACGGTCAGCGGCACTACGTGGAACTGCAGGCTGCCGAGCGTGTGGCGCGGGCGTTGAATGCTGCTCAACACCAGGTAGTCGACATCGATCTTCGCGCCTTCGGCGGCAGCTCACTGACATCGGATTGCCGGGTGCCCAGGAATCGCCCGGACGGCCCGCTCGGCGGAGTGCCCAATACGTACGTTCCGGCGCGTAATACTATCTTCCTGAGTTTTGCGCTGGCATGGGCGGAAACGCTGAATTCATCCGACATCTTCATCGGGGTCAACGCCGTAGACTACTCGGGGTATCCCGATTGCCGCCCGGCGTATATCGAAGCGTTTCAGAGGATGGCCGACCTGGGTACGAGAGCGGGTCTGCAAGGAAAGCGTCTGACCATACACACCCCCCTGGCCCGCATGAGCAAGGCCGATATTATCCGAACGGGGACACGTCTGGGCCTCAACTACTCCATCACGCACAGTTGCTACGATCCCGATGCCCGGGGGCTGGCGTGCGGCGAATGCGACAGTTGCAGAATCAGGGCCCGCGGGTTTGCCGAAGCCGGTGTGTCCGATCCTACGCGGTATGTCGACCGCGGCTGAGAACGCTCAGGCCGAGTCGGGCTTGCGTTCCCCCCCCGCTCCGGAGTACTGTTCCAAGAAGATCAAGTGATGCACGACAGGCATCGTTGCGAACTACATCCCGATCTCCGGCGAATCGATATTCCATGACCTCGCAACGCTCCCGAACCAGGACCCCGATAAACACCAGCCCCACCGGCTTTGTCTCGGTTCCACCTCCGGGACCCGCGATACCGGTCACGGAAACCGCCGCACGGGTCTTCAACAGATCCCGGACTCCCCGTGCCAGGGCACGGGCGCATGCGGCGCTCACTGCTCCGTCCTTCTCAAGAGTAGCTTCCGGCACCCCGAGTACATCCCGCTTGACCGCATTGGCGTATGCAATAACGCCACCCTGAAACCAGGCCGATGAGCCGGGAATCGAGGTGAGGACCGCACCGATCAGGCCGCCGGTGCACGATTCAGCCACAGAGAGGGTCATTCGCTCCTTGCTCAACAGTTCGGCACAGTCGGCGGCACGGGCGTGCAGATCAGCCTGGTGAGACTCAGGCATTCAGAAGACCCCTGATCCACTCGTAACTCCAGAGGATGACGAACATGGAGACATTGGCATACACCCCCGCGATAATATCGTCCATGGCCACCCCCACACCCTCTTCGATCTCCTCGGCTTTGTATACCGGATAGGGCTTGACAATATCAAAGAACCGGAACAGGAAGAAACCCAGGATCAGGGTACGAATGGAAAGGGGAACCATGAAAAAGGTAAGCACCTGGCCCGCGAACTCGTCGATAACCACCTGCGGCGGATCGTGATCGTCGAACACTTCGTTGATTCGCCTGCACGCGAGAATGGCGATTGCGGCGACCGCCACCATACCGACCCATTGGAATGCATGGAGCGGAGGGGCAAAGATCAGGGGGGTTTTCTTCCACAGAAGATACATACACGCGACCGCAACCGCCGAGCCGACCGTACCGGGAGCAATCGGTGCGTACCCCAGGAACATCAGCGAGGAGAGGGCTCGGCGAAACAGACGTCCGGCCTTAGTTTTCATCGGAATCCTCCCCATAGCGAATATCGGTTCGTTCGTTGAGCGCCTGCACCAGGGTGATGCGGTCTACGTATTCCAGCTCCAGTCCCGCCGGCAGCCCACGCGCAAGCCGCGTAACCTTGACCGGTCGCCCGCCGAGCAGACGTGCGATGTACAGCGAAGTCGTTTCGGCCTCGGCGCTTCCGCCCAGACCAAGGATAATCTCGGCAGGGCGGTGGTTTTCGACTCGATTCATGAGTTTGCCGATATGAAGCTTATCGGCGGTGACCCCGTTGAGCGGTGAAAGCACGCCGCCCAGCACGTGATAAAGTCCGCGATACCGACCAGCATTCTCAATAGTGAAGACATCGACCGCCCGTTCCACGACACAGATGGTTGTGCGGTCCCGGGAGGGTGAGGAGCAGATTTCACACAGTTCCGACTCCGCGTAATTGCAGCATTCCCCGCATACCGTGACCCGCTCCTTCACCGCACGAAGACAGCTTGCAAGCTCCTCGGTCTCTTCTCCGGGTCGTTCGAGCAGATGAAGGGTGAGGCGCCAGGCGCTCTTCGTACCGATTGTCGGCAGGCGACTGAACGCATCGACCAGCCGCTGAATCGACTCGATCATCTCAACCCATCCCCGGTATGTTCAACCCGCCCGTCATGCTGCCCATCGTTGCGTCGGAAAGCTCCTTCACCTGCTCCTGCGCGTTCTTGATCGCGGCAACCACCAGGTCTTCCAGCATCTCAACATCATCGGGATCCACTACCTCGGGATTGATCGACACCGAAACCACCTCATTCGATCCGTTCATGACAACCTTCACCATGCCGCCGCCGGCAGTTCCCTCCACCGTCTTCTGCGCCAACTCTTCCTGCGCCTTCATCATCTGCGCCTGCATCTTCTGCGCCTGCTTCATCAGCTTGTTCATACTCTTTGCCATGGCACCGCCTTTCGTTTGCTACTGCACAACTTCTCCATCAAACTCCTCCAGGACGCCGGCAATGATCGGCTCCTGCCGTATGTCGTCGTCGATAGCCCGTGACACGGTATCCGGGTGTGTCTGAGGCGTCCGGCCTTCCGATTCCCTGGTTTTCTGTTCCAAAGTAATATGAAGCTCCACCTCTCTTCCCGCGAATTCATGCAGTTTCCGGGTTATGAGGGCACGATGCTCCTTGCTGGTGACGCTGGTGAACTGGAACTTGAACGACGGAGGGAAACGCAGTTCGACTGTCTGCTCTGTGGTGGAGACGACATCGGCTGAGGAAAGAAACGAACCCAGATTAGGGCTGTCCCGCAGAAGAACATCGAGAAACTCCGGCCAGGCCTTCGCAAGGTCAACCGGCGGAGCTTGATCGGCGGCACGATCTTCGAATGACTCGTCCCCAGTGGAAGAGTCCGCGGAAGACGCGGCATGGGCCTCTTCGGCCTCCATGCCTGCCTGAGACGAATCAGCCGGGCGTGCTACGTCTTTTTTTTTTTGCGCTTCCGAGTGTTCCGGTGCGGGCCCTGATGGTGCCCCTTGAGCCTGCTTGAGCCCGCGCAGAATGTCTTCAACCGCGACCGAGTCGTCGAGGAACACCAGTTTGAGGAGGGCTACTTCCACAAGGAACCGCGGGAAGGAACTCCACTTGAGATCGTGTTCGGTTCGCCGGAGGATCTCGGTCATGCGCAGCAAGGTGCCTTCACTGAGCCGCGCCGCCTGTTCCTTATACAGCTCGGCGTTTTCCGCGTTAAGCCCGGAACGAGGGTTCTCGAACACCCCCGGTATGCGAGCGAAGAGAAGGTTGCGCAGATGTTCAACCAGGCCGGTCAGGAATTCATGTAGATCAAAGCCGCGGGTGAGCACCTCCTCCAGCGCGCCGAGCACCCCGGCCGGATCCCTGTTCAAGACCGCGTCGATAATCCCCTGATACACATCGGCGTCCACAAGCCCCAGGACCGACCGTACTTCCTTTTCGCCGATCGTCTCCTGGCAATAGGAGTGTACCTGGTCAAGCAGGCTCAACCCGTCGCGCATGCTCCCATCGGCTTTCCGCGCCACCGGCATCAGCCCGGCCCGGTCAAAAGAAATACCCTCTTCGGTGCAGATCTTCTCCAGCCGCTGAAGAATTTGCTCGGTGGATATTCGCCGGAAATCGTAACGCTGACATCGTGAATGAATGGTCTCCGGTATCTTGTGCGGCTCGGTCGTGGCGAAGATAAAAATCACACTCGGCGGAGGTTCTTCGAGGGTCTTCAGCAGCGCGTTAAACGCCTGCGATGTCAGCATGTGGACTTCATCGATAACAAACACCCGGTAGCGTCCGCCCATGGGAGTGTAGCCGATATTGTCCCTGAGTTCCCGTATGTCGTCGACCTTATTGTTGGAGGCCCCGTCGATCTCGAGAACATCGAACGAGGAGCCGGAAATGATGGCTTTGCAGGAATCGCATTTGCCGCACGGCTCCGGCGTCGGTCCGTTCTCGCAGTTGAGCGCGCGGGCCAGAATACGGGCCGTGGTGGTCTTCCCCACGCCCCGCGTGCCGCTGAAAATGTAGGCATGAGCCACCCGTTGCTTCTCGATCGCCTTCCTGAGCGTGACGGTAACATGCTCCTGCCCGACAACATCGTCGAAACTCAGCGGACGCCATTTGCGTGCGAAGACGAGATAACTCATGGTGATTGCGGATTGTGGATTTTGGATTGCGGATTGGGCACGGGATTCAGTTGCCGGATTGTGTGGTTGAGCTTTGCCGAATGTTGACTACCGCCTGTAAGTATGCGATGCCGACAATATTGAGACGGTATTTTGTTTCCGCCCGACAAGGATAAAATAACATCTCCGCATGGCGCGGTGGCGGACCGCATTTATGCCGCGGATCCCTCCGGGCTGCTGCCTCGACCCTGACCTGCCGCGTCTCCTCGTGCATTGTCCACAGAGAAGCCTGCATCCCTATTCCCACCGCCGGCGCACCCGTTGTTCCCTCAGTACCACATGCCGATAATCGAGCCGCTTGCCGATCCCGATCGAGCAATCGACTCTCGGTGAGCGAGTGGGGTGATTCCGAATCCCAAACCAACCCAACTGAATTCCCTCAATCCGCAATCCGAGACCCATGACCAGCTTCACAAACCGCGATCCGGAATCCGAAATCCGCGATCAAAAAAACGGGGCCAAGTAAACCTGCGGCACACGGGGTGTCTGCTTACCGTTGCTCCCTTCCGGGCCTGGCGGGGTTCACAGTCCTCAGTTGCGCAGGGCCCGGCCCCTTACGATTGTCGATTTTCGATTGCGGATTGCGGATTGGTAATTCAATGTTGTCATGATTGTCGATTTTCGATTGCGGATTGCGGATTGGTAATTCAATATTGTCACGATTGTCGATTCTCGATTGCGGATTGCGGATTGGTAATTCAATATTGTCACGATTGTCGATTCTCGATTGCGGATTCAGCATCGTTGCGTAGGTACAGGGGCTCATGAATACTCGGTTAGCCTACCATCGCGTGCCGCGGTTCTTCAATCGTTCAAGCACGAGCTAAAGGCGAGCTGTTTTAACCGAGGAAACAACAATTGAGAGAATTTCATCAGCCTCCGTCAGCAAACTCTGCACCCGTTCTTTCGATACGGTGCCTTTCAGTACCAGGAGTTCAATCCAAAAGGCGCTTTCATCCGTTTCCTCTTCAACAGTCCCCATTTTTGACAGGAAATCCCGTCGGGACTTGGCCCGACACGCCGCCCGGTAGTTGGAGGCAACGGAAGTCCCGCAGCGAATAAGCTGGTTCTGCACGATACGTCCAAACGAAGTGTTGGGAAGGCTCTCAGCCAACATAATCACCTCAAGTGCAAAAACACGAGTACGTTTCTTCATGTCATCAGGAGTCATGAAATCCGTATCCTCCAAACCGCTTTTCGTAATTCGAAATCCATAACCAGCATGAATCCGTGCTCTCCAAATCCGCACTCGGTGAGCGTAGCGAACAATCCCAAATCACACGGCCGGCACCACTCATTGCTCTTTCAATCTGCAATCCGAAATCCGAAATCAAAATGGCGGAGAGGCTGGGATTCGAACCCAGGGTACCGCTGGGGTACACACGCTTTCCAGGCGTGCTCCTTCGGCCAACTCGGACACCTCTCCAACGATTGCGAAATGCGGATTGTAGATTGCGGACCTGGTAGAAGAGGACCATCTCTACTGCGATTCTGGAGCAATGCATTGCACGATTTCCAGGAACCATTCCGTTGTGCCGGGGAACAACACTGCAGCTTCCACATGAAACACAAGTCAGAGTGATGCTCCCTGTGACGAAGGCTCTCACTGCTTTCACCTGAGATTACGAAGCCTTTAACCTCCTCACTTACGCGAACTCAGAGATCCGCAAGGGCTGACAGTCGACGCAATGAGCTATCGTGACTACTTGAATCCGCATCCCACATTCACTCCTGCCCGATCACTTTCTTTCCCCACCCGATTGGCGGAACTGGTCTATCCGAAATCAGCCCCCCACCTTCACTAACAAATCTTCCAATCCGAAATCCGAAATCCGCAATCCGAAATCAAAATGGCGGAGAGGCTGGGATTCGAACCCAGGGTGGCCTTACGACCACAACGGTTTTCGAGACCGCCCCTTTCAACCACTCAGGCACCTCTCCATTATTTCGGGTTTCACACATCCGGCAATGTCAAAGAGCACGGGGAGCACCAGATCGCATCTTTGAGCAGGAACCCCCCTGCTTCGGCGCGTGCGCGGTACCCCTCCTGTGGCTAAACTTGGTAAAATACCAGATTGCGCGGAGAGAGCGCAACGGGGTGCGTGGAGAACGTTGGAATTCCGGTCATATCAGGCCGGGATGTGCTGATCCGGAAAGGTTCCGCGAACTGGTCGGGTCGCTCTG
The DNA here is from genome assembly GCA_964571815.1 of uncultured Fibrobacterota bacterium. Classification (GTDB taxonomy): domain Bacteria; phylum Fibrobacterota; class Chitinivibrionia; order Chitinivibrionales; family WJKA01; genus CAZNDN01. The sequence continues at coordinate 26,317 of CAZNDN010000023.1, forward strand.
AAAGCCCCCGTCGCGCCGCCACTGATCGGGGGGGGACCACGAACCAAAGTACAACCACGCGCCTTCTGCCGGCGGCGAGTCGGTCTGCCACAGTCGCCCGCGACCGGAACCGTCGAGGCTTCCCCTGCAGAGCAAGCCTCGCGCAGATTACCGGACTACCTCGCGAGCCTCCGCGACAGCCTGCCGGAGGAGAACCGTCGTCGCTCAAACGGGTTTCTTCGAGCAGGGCCCGAAGGGCGGCCGGCCTTACCTCGTGTTCCGTACAGTGGCGTTGTCTCAACGGCCTCGGTTACCTCGGGCTCTATCCCGCTGTCAAAACCCGGATACTCCGCCGCGGCACAGCGCTTCCCAACAAGCCCTTCGATTCTCCGCAGATGTTTGCGTTCATCACGGGCCACGAACGTAATGGCGACACCTTTTTCATCACAGCGCCCCGTTCTTCCCACCCGATGTACGTAGTCTTCCGCGAACGACGGCGTATCGAAGTTGATAACGTGAGAAATCCCACTGACATCGATTCCCCTCGACGCAATATCCGTGGCGACGAGTACTTTGTACCGTCCCCGCTTGAAGCCGTCCAGGGCGCGGCGCCGCTGTGATTGACTCCGATTGGAATGCAAAGCGGTGGTGCTGATACCTTTGCGCTCGAGACGCCGAACGATCCTGTCGGCGCCATGCTTGGTTCGGGAAAAAACCAGGACCGTCGAAACAGGCTCATTGACCAGAATATGCTCCAGCAGAGGTGACTTTCGCTTCTGTGCTATGGAGTAGAACCTCTGCTCAACCGCATGGGGCGGTGCAGCGGGCGCGCCGATTTGTATCATGCGCGGCTCCCGCTGTACCTCAGCAATCAGGGAACGAATCTCTCCCGGCATGGTCGCGGAAAAAACGAGCGTCTGGCGACGCGCCGGCACGTGTCGAATAATCTTGCGCACGTCCTTGATAAATCCCATGTCGTACATCCTGTCAGCCTCATCGAGCACCAGTATTTCGACACCGGACAGGTCGATCGTCTTGCGACAGCAATGATCAAGCAACCGCCCCGGTGTCGCGGCGACGACATCCGCACCACGCCTGAGCCGGCGTATCTGGCTGCCGATATCAACTCCGCCGTAGACGGCGACTCCCGAACACCGGGTGCCCGACCCGTAGACGTCGACGGACTCGGCTATCTGCTGGGTCAGCTCGCGCGTCGGGGCCAGAATCAGCGCCCGGGGGCGTCCACGAGACCGGCCGGACGGGCGGGGCTGGTGAAGCCGATGAAGAATGGGCAGTACAAAGGCGGCTGTCTTTCCCGTTCCCGTGGGAGCGCACCCCACGATATCGTTGCCCTGCAAGGCCTCTGGAATTGCCTTGCGTTGAATGTCGGTTGGTGTGGAATACCCCGCGGCCCGAACACCTTCCAGAATAGTGCCGGCCAGGTTGAACACAGAAAACCCCATCGTTCACGTCCTTCCAGGAGCGCAACATGGTGCACCCCTTCAGTTGTAGTTGTTGACTCGCTGCGTACGGATAGAAATGATCAGGAGGGGGGTAAGGAAGTACTCGGTACAACCTGACGGGGGCCTGTACATAATCACCGGAGAGCGGTCCTGGATACCCGGTATGAGGTATGGACACCTTCTCCGGGCTATGAAATGCTTTGATGTAATATACGTTGCGGCAGGCTTGAGGGTTGTCGCTGCTCCCGATTAGCGCCGCTCACCATCCACGGGGGGTTGTTATTGAGCCCTTGTCCCCCGGGAACAGCAGCACAGACACGCCTGCGATTATCCGCCGGAAGAAAGGTGCCGGGAAGTAATCTCACGAATCCTTCCGGCCATGTAGAGTGGAAGTGACAGCAGGGTGACCACGGCTTCTTTCTTCCCCCGCGGTGTGATCGTCGTGTACCGCGATGTGGTACATGACGGCTGGTTGAGGTCGAATCGAACCGCTATCGGCGAACCGCGGAGAGCGGCGAACTGGTGGAGCGATCGCAACGACCCGCCCGCCCCCGCCTTCACTTCAACCGGAACTACCGTCGGTCCGGCGCTTGTCAGGAAATCGACTTCGGCATCATTCTTCCTGCCTTCACGGAGCCAATAATAGCACTGTGGAGGCTCAAACGGTTCACCCCGGCCCCGGGAAACGGAATCCGACTGTCCGTGCCGCTGCCTCCATGCAACCGATTTCTCAACCCGGCAATGCATTCCCGACAATCCGGATCGGTGAACCGCTTGTATGTCCCGCGCCCCCATGATACCATAAGAGAGGTGTGCCGCTTCCCGGCCCCGAAGGCTGCAACACCGGCAATGTGACACGAAGGACATCATCCGTGGCACAACTGTGCATCTATTCCGACGGTAAGACAATCCGGCACAGCCTGTCGGAGAACTGCTCGATCGGGCGCTCCGGGGCAAACTCGGTTACGCTCGACGATCGTATGGTCTCGGCCCGTCACTGCCGAATCTTCCTGACACCGGCGGGAAGCTACGTGCTTACCGACCTTGGCAGCCGCAACGGCACCCACGTAAACGGAGAGCGCGTGCGGGATCGGAAACGGCTGTTTCACGGCGATGAAATCACCATTGCCTCGACCAGATGTGTTTTCGAGGATGAGCGAGGAAGCGCGGTTCACATGGTGGAAGTCCGCGGGGGAAAGCCCGAGGGGACGATCGAAACCCGGCTTGCCCCGCAAACACAAGACCGCTTCCTCCCGGAGCACGAGATCACCGACACCGCCGCCCTGCGGGCCGATTACGAGAAGCTCCGTGTCACCTACGAGCTTCAGCGCGATATCGGGCTTGAGATGGATATCGACGAAGTCCTCACGAGGATACTTGACCGTACCTTCGAGCTGCTGCACTACGACCAGGGAGTGGTGCTGCTGGTCGACGAGCAGGGGGAGTTGCGACCGCGTGCGTTCAAGGCCGCCCGCGAAAGCGGGCGGTTTGTGGTCTCCCGCACCCTTCTGGGGCTGGTGCGGGATGAGAAGGCGGGATTCATTTCCACCGATGCAGCCACCGACAACCGGCTGAAGGATGCGCGGTCGCTGATTACGCAGGGAATTCGCTCGACCATGGCCGTTCCGATCCTCAGCAAGGGAAGCCTGCTGGGCGCCATGATCCTGGCTTCGGCCGCTCACACCCATGCATTCACCGAAAAGGACCTCCAGCTCATCACCACCATAGCCAACCACACGGCCCAGCTTGTTCGCAATTCACTGCTCCACGAAGAACTCAGGCTGTCCTTTCACAGCTCGATCCGCACTCTGGCCGCCATGGTCGACGCACGTCATCCGCTTACCGCCGGTCATTCGCTGCGGGTCACCGAGTACAGCCTCCTGATCGGCACAACCCTGGGACTTGACAAAAGTGAACTCGAAGTGCTGAGATTTGCCGCGCTGCTCCACGACATGGGCAAAATCGGCATCCCCGACAAAGTCTTGCTCAAGGACGGGCCGTTCACGGCCGAGGAACGCTTGGAGATGAACAAGCACCCCCTGAAAACGCGATCGATTCTGGAGAGCTTCCGCTTCCCCGTCTCACTTCGCCGGGTTCCGCACGTAGCCGCGCTTCACCACGAAAAACTCAACGGGACCGGATATCCCGAGGGGCTCACCGGCGATGACCTCCCGCGGCTGAGCAGGATCATGGCGGTGGCCGATGTGTTCGACGCACTGACGTCGCCGCGCGACTACCCCAAGTATGACGGGGCGGAGGAGCTGGGGCGGGAGCCCATGCCCCTGGAAAAGGTTGTTTCGATCATCCAATCCGGCTCGGGCGGCCACTTTGACCCCGAGGTGGTTGCCGCGTTCATGCGCTGCCTCCCCCGCATCCTCCGAACCCACCGCGGCGAGCATTTCGACCCGGAATACGTCGACGGCATGTTGGCAGAGATTGCCGAAGAAGAGAACAACGGCGACGGCGCGGAAGGAGCGTGATACCCCCCGATTAACTGTACCGGACTAACTTTATTGGCTTAACGGCCGGACCCGGGTGCCCGGAGCGCATCAAGCCGGGTAGACCCGGGCCCGACTTACATGTCATCAGCCCATTCCCGGCTTCCGAGCCTTCTTCCAGCCCGGGACGCCCGAGCCGAGCCCTTTTCCGCGGCCGGAGACCACTCCTCCAGAGCGCTGCCGACCACAATTCGGGGGCCCTACTGTTTCAGCACCTTCTCAAGCCCCTCTCTGAGCCGGTACACCCGAAGGTGCATATACGACCTGGGATGTCGCTCGACATACACGGGGCCCCACTGCGAATGCTCCACAAACGCGCCGGGCGTTTCCGGATTGGAGTACTCTCCCAGTATCGGCATGCTCAACCCCTGCGGATACTTCTCATCCACATGAAAAAACACGATCTGCCACGGGGCGGTCTTCTCAGGGTAGTGCGTAATCCTCCGCACATTGCCCCGCACCCACTTGCCGTCCGGAGAAAAACAGAAATCGATGTTGAAGGTGGAATACTCCGGCTTCTGCAAAAGCACCGGCTCGATATCGACGTCCGAGAAGTCGGGGGACCAGCGGACGGAGAAGATGGTGTCTTCGTCAAGCTTTCCCGACGTTGCTTTGGCGTGAATCTTGTTGTTATAGCCCAGAAGTATTCTGGAATCAACGTTCAGGCTGTGGAGGGTCCAGCTTGTGAAGACTTGAGATTCCGAGAGCTTCTTCGTAAGGTTGTTGTTCGAAACGTCATTCAGTGTATGGTCGGTGAAATGCCACGTGCATGTCATGTCACGGAAGAACTCTTTCCACAAGAGGGAACTGCCAAAGGGATGAAGCGAGCCGGTGATCAGTTTGGATTTCTGCCCAACCGTGTCCTCCCCTGTCTTGTAGCCCACGGCCCAATGAGGAGACTTCTCAATCGAGGGCCCCATCCTCATTACTTCACAGACGATGATCTTCCCTTCGGGCGTCTCTGCATGAATTGCACCTAAAACAACGGCATTTCCACTGTGTGCAACTACTACATGCCCCGTGTCTTTTGAGAGAAGGTTCACGCTGTAAAGGCCTCGTCCACGAAATCCCCACAAGAGTGATTCCTGATCGGACGAGAATTTCTCCAATCCACGACAAGGAAATCCGGGAACAATCGCTGTCACCTCCACTGCACTATTTGCAAAGGAGGCTGTCGCGAATTCCGCCTTGTGGTTCAGGCACGCAAAGGTATCCTTCTTCCGCAGTGTCGTCACATCAAAAATCGCCCGGGGGAGATCCAGGAGATCAGGGGTTATGGTCCGTTTCGGCGGCGATTTCACGATAGGAGATTCCTTTCTGGCGGGAGCACAACCGATACTTGTCACAACAAGCGCTACGAAAGTGATTCTTGTCATGTTCTCGCTACCGGGAAGATTCGCAGAGAATGAGAAGTTTCCCGTCCCTCTTGATGCGGTTCGCAGAGGGTATGTTCCATGAGTTTTCAAGGCTCTTCAATACGTCCTGAGCACGCTTCCCAGCACCTTTGGCACTTCCTGGCCTCAGCGAGTCTTCGTCATCCTTGTACTCATCAAGCTTCACCAGAAACTCATTCACGGTCTTCACATCAATGTCAAAAGGCCCCTCCTTCCCCTTCGTCGAATCGATCAATCCGAGAAAGCGAAGGGGGTTGATTACCGAAAACTGGTGCCAGGCATCGTAGCCAACCTCTTTGCTGAACTTCTGAAGCAGCAGAAACATCTTCCGGTAGTACCGGCCTACCCCCGGGAATTTGTCGCGCTCGATCATGTACCAGTCCGAGCCCATGATAAGGCGGTCTTTCAAATCCGGGAACATCTCGTGGAGAAAGAGCAGGTCTTTGAGTATCTCGTCCCTGTCGAACCCGAATATCCCCGGGTCCGGATTCTGAAAATAGGACAAATCGGTGTAGACGTTTTCGTAGTCGCGGACAAGCTCCGCGATCTTCCTGATCCACCGGCGGTAGCGCTCGACTTTCCGTTGCGCGCCGCGTCCCTGTTCGCGCCGCCGAAATCCGCGGCATTCCTTCCACGTATCGTATCCGCCGAAATGAGCCAGATTGAGTTTCAACGACGGGTGGCTTTTCAGCACGATCTCCCAATTCTCCGGCGAGGCGAACCGATCGGCAAATCTCATGGCTGTCTCGGCGAGCGGGTAATGATGCAGAACCTCTTTCTGGTCGTAGCGTGCGAAGCAGTGATAATCCGCAACAGCCATGCCGCCGCGAGCACAATGCGTCGTGATGGGAACCTTTTTGTCGGCACAACAGAACGTGTACAGCTCACGCAACTGCGGGTAGTGCTCGAAGTCTTCGGGCGCATACCCGAGACGTGGATAGATTTTGATCCCCCAGAACAGCCCCCGACCCTGCTTGCCGGAAACAAACAACTCTTTCAAGGCGTCTTCGTTTGAACGAAGCTGCTCCCGGAGAAGTCCCTCAATATATTCGCGCGAATTGATCCGCGCGTCGGCCTCCAGCCACAACGCGCCCCGCCTGACCGTCAGATCGTCGAACCGTATCGTGGTCCCCGCATCGTGGCGATACCTGAAGAACGCATGCTTGCCGGTGATCTCCCCGGCAAGCCGTCCGATATCGGAACCGTTTATGCAGTGACGTCTGGGATCGTAGTGATAGAAGGGAATATAACTCAAAGGATTCTTGATCGCCGCGGCCCGCGTGCGCGACAACTGCAGCTCGTAGTCCTCGAACGTCTCTTCGGTCTCCCGGGGAGCGCGAGCGATACAGTGCACGAACGACTTCCGGACAAGGCGTTCGGCCAGGGAAAGATCGCCCTCGAAATGAACCGAAAAATGTCCTCTGCGATCGCCGTTGCGCTTCGGTCGCCCGGTGTAGCTCTTGCATAGCTCAAACTCATCCGGTAGCGAAAGCGCATATTCCGGGTCGGCCTTCAGTTTCCGGGGAAATACGTGTACGCGAATGCCCTCTTCCCGCCGGTAACAATATGGCGTGGTCACCGACTCGTCCACGTCTAGGCTTATCGTCCCCGGAGAATAAAGGCGCTCACGTCTCAGAAACAGGGCGAGAAAATCGTTGACAAAAAAGAAACCTTCTTCTCCCGTCAGGTAAATCGGCAGTCCGGCCTTACCCCAGTAATGGGAGAATGAAAGGTCCATGGTCAGCGCCACCGAGACGCGCAGTAGCGGACTGTCGCCGTAATAGAATCGGCAGTTGTTTTCGAACTCCTCCACGTAGTCGTCCGACGTTTCCTCGCCGAGTTCGCCGAGACCGGCTCGCTCGCCCGCAACCTTCGACGCGGTCTCGTCCCCGAGCCGATCCCACTCCTCTTGCGACATCACAATCCAGGCGGATTCTTTGTCCATATCGGTGTCTTCGGCCCTCCCGCGGAATACACCACCAATAAGGTGAGTACTCAAGCGGCCAACCTGTCCGAAACGGTGGATTTTCAACCGCGAAAGCGCCGAAACCGACAAATCATTGAGGTCCTTTCGTTTCAGCATATGCCGGGGAGGACCGGGTACCAGAAGGTCGGCAAGCCAGCCTCCGAAGCCTTTTGAGAACGCCGCCGCAAGCGTTCCCCACTGTACCGGCAAGGGACAGCAGTTGTTGCTCTGAATGTGCATGTGACCGTCGACAAGCAGACGCTCCCCGCTCTCACGCGCCTTGGACGGCGTTCCGGTTTTTGCACCAATGACCGTCGGCGACGGCACGTGCACGACATCACCGGGGTAAATCAGGTTGGGGTCGGGACGTCTCTGACGGAAGGAGCCGTTCTTCTCGTGGTAGTAGATGCTCTGCCAGTCCGGCACATCGTAGCGCTTCGCAATCGCCGACAGCGAGTCTCCGGATGTAACGGTATACTGAATCGTGTCGCCCATGGTCATTGACTCTTACGAGGAAGTCTTCACCTGCACCAGAACCGGTCCGGGATTGGTCTCCTCAAGGCGCACGATTCCCCTGTCGTCCGTCTTGACATCCTTCCGGCTGCCGTCGGGCAAATGCAGAACCACATCGTGGTCCGCAAGCGGCATTCCGTACGAATCCAGCAGTTGCTTCTCGAAACGATCCTTGAATCTCAGCAATCCACTCTGCTGCTGCTTGCCCAGAGCCACACCCTCCACGACTACCACGAAAAAATACTCCGGCGGGTTGTAGCTCTTTCCGTATTTTTTCAACTCTTCATCGGTGGGAATCTCATCGGTGTCTTCATGGTACTCGAATTCCCATTTCAGCTCGACTTTCCCTTTCATGACCGTGGTGGGGATTTTGATAATCGGGTCGTGGTTGCCGTCGCGGTCGTATTCATAGATGATTACCGTAGCCTCGGTGTTGTCGCGGATCGGGGAGTCCAGCTCACAGGTAAGCGTAAGGATATCCCCCCGATGAACTTCGGTGCGGTCCCAGGCCATCCTGCGCACCTGCATTTGCGGCCTGACCGGAATGCGATTCGACTCGGCCGAAATACCGAGTTTGGGCAGGTTCACTTCGAAGAACAGAAGATCGCCGGGTTTGACTTTGTCCGGGACCACGAATGTGCCCCGGTAGACGTTACGGAAAATCGTGTCCTTGATCTTGCCGAGCTTTTTTCCGTTCTCGGTCTTGCCCACAAGCCGGATCGTAGAGCCTTCACCCACCAGCGCCGTGCGCACCTCGCAGGCGACCTCCGTGCCGGGAATCCCGCAACGGTCGACCCACACGGCAGAGATAATAGCCGAGTCGACCGTGAACACATTGGGCTGATCGGTGTATGCAGTGAATCGAGTTTGCATGAGCCTCCGTGGTTGCAGCCTCGACGCGACACAGCGGTTCACCGCTCGCGAAGCGAGTGGTTTCAAGACCGTTCAAAGGAGAATTCAAAATACTGTGTGGATCACGGTCTCCGCAAGACCGCGGGGAAGCGGTTTCCGCTGGAATGGTGATGACTTCGGCTTGACTCCCTTTATGGTAATGGTTGTTTCTTCGTCCGGTTTCAATCTTGTGGGTCCCCCGGAGGCCGGAAGGGTCCTGTTCCACGCCCAGCCAGGCTCGTTGCTCACCTCTCTGAGTTATTTGGACGCGCCCGCAACCATGTGTACCGGACTAACTTTATTAGCTTAACGGCCGGACCGGATGGCTGCGTGCGTCGGTGCGCTACTGCGCCTGGAACAGCCGCTTTGAAACTACGGCGTATTTGCGGGGACACGAGGATGAAACCGGTCATCCGCCTCGAGTGGGGGACATGGGCCGTGAAGCAGCCAATTCTCTTCCTACCCACCTTTCGCTCAGCTTTTTGAGTAAACGCTTTGTCTTGAGCACCAGTGCTTGTTAAGCGATTTAAAGTGAGGGGAGATCTGAGGTAACGACTTGATTTGAAAGGGGTTTTGCCTGGTCCGACCCCTTGTTTACCGATGTCCGCAGTGTCCATTACGGTCCCGCCAACCGAAAAATACCCTCTTTCTATGTTCAACGAATCGCGTGTCACCTGCTGCGGGTCAAGGTTCACCGAACCGAAATACCTCCTGTAGAGTTCTTCTCGCCGGTTCTTGACAAAATTGAGTGCTGCAACGAGTTCTCCCTTTCCATCTGCTTTTCCTGCGGTCTGCTGAATGGGACCAAAAGAAAGGAATGCAGAGTCGTATGTATTCAGTGCTTCGAGACAGCCCTCGCTATACCATATTGAGGCCCACACACCGGGAGAAATGCCGATCAGCCCTCCACAGCGTCATCTTAGACTACATGGGAAGCTTAACCACATGATCCAGCACGTTGTTACGGAGAAATTTGTCTTTCCCAATCGGATACACGGTGCCGACTGCCCTGCATGCCAGTGCATGGATACGGTACATCGAAGATGAAAACCCGATTGGTGCCGGCTTCAGCATGACTCCCTTTATGGCCCTGGTTGCCATTTCGTCCGGTTTTAGTCTTGCAGGTCCCCCGGAGGTCGGGAAGGTCCTGTTCCACACCCAGACAGGCTTGTTGCTCACCTCTCTGAGTTCTTTGGATTCGTCCTCGAGAGCCGGATACTCCAGATTGCCCCCTTTCAGAAGAAGGAAGAGTTCAACATGGACATCAGCATTCACAAGCCTGGAACCGGCATTTCGGATGGAAACCTCAACGTCAACGCTTTCCGGTTTTGACCAGAAAGTCACATCTTTGAAAAACCGAAGCTCTCTTCGTGTGGGAGCATCCGGATCCGTACGGTCGTCCAGGTACGTGACCTTGATATTGGTTACTTCGAGGTCACCGGAATACACCGGCATGAACGCGGTGAGGCCAAACAACATCAGCGCGACAGAAATAGTCCTTGTAAGGACATGCATACGATTCACCTCCTCGAACCCTGCTTTACGGTCTCCATCCAGCGTGGATGTGATCTTCATGTCCGGACGCGTGGGAAGTACCGGTGATGAACTGACTACCACCGGGAACGTAAATCCTTGTGCACCCTTTTCGTCGGAGTATGGATACGAAAGCGGTCATTCTTGCGACGCCGGATTTGGTATAGTCGGCGATCGGATTCCCCTCAGAATCCATGTAGAGAGCATCGAAGGCTGTTTCGGCTTTGTGCGTGGCATGACCAGGATCGTGTGATGGCTTGTATGCAGAGAAGTCGTTGTAACAAAGGGGCACGTCGTCCTCGAATCCAGAATCAAAATCCAAGTATACGCGGGCAGCATTGTAGACCGGAACTGCAGATTCAAGATTAGTATCGCTTTCAATGAGCCGATAACTCAAATCACGTTCACGGCTCAAAGTGATCTTCCATACCCTCGTTGACCTCAACTTCCAGCAACACCTTCTTTTTGTCCGGCCCAACTTTCATCACTACCATCATTACTACCATACCGCGCTTCTGAATGTACCATGCGGACCAGTTGGGGTGGTTTTGTTCATACCACAAGTGTTGGGGGATTCGGCTTTTCGCCACTTCCTCGCATCTTTCAAAAAGCGCGGCGGCATCCGTTGACGGAATCTCGATATACAGCGCCTCCACTACCCACCCTGTTCGTACCCGCGAAAACTTGTCGGAAAACACAATGCTTGCTTCGCCACCCTGAAAATCCGAAAGCGGTCCAGTGAAGTGTCGCCCGGCCCGGGATGCATTCGTCGTCGATTCGATGAAGCAGTCTTTACACCCGAAAACGGAGTCAACATTTGCGGGACTCACATGCACGATGGTTGTGTCGCCAACAATTGACAAAAGAGATTCAAACGCAGTTTTCGTGGTAGAATCGACAGCCGAACTATAACACCACAACGACATCAAAAGAAGAAGGGCGATATGCATAGAGACGGTGCTCCTGGCCATTTTGCCGAAGTGTTTCCAAGAAAGGGGTGGGATCAACAAGGTCGCTTCTCCTTTGGAACGGTGGATTACTCCTCACTGTAAGTTTCCGATCGGAACCGGCAGCTTCTTTGGAGTACATTTCGAAGTGTAGCATCGTTTCATGGTGGTTAATGTACACGCCGGATTCAAACTTCCGCATTTGTCCAACATACCCTATGGTTTGCCCTGCATCAACCCGCCCTCCTAAACAAACCCCGGGTGCCAACCCTTTGCGCAGACTCTCGGGTGGAGCCTGCTCTCCGTACGGGTGGCCCGTTGCCGGCGGCTGTACTTCTCCGTAACGAACAAGGAAATCCCCGTGGTCAACCACGATGGCATACGTCTGCCAATAGAAAGCATAATAGTCACGGATTTCTCCGTCGGCAACAGCTCTTACTTGCGCCCCGACCGGACCGATTAGATCGCACCCAGCGTGCTTGCGTCCTCCGGATCTGCCTTCGCCAAAATTGCGCCTGAACTCTTCAAGCACCAATAAGGAAAGAGGAAAGTGGCGTTCCGTGCTCGTTTTGCCTACATGCTCCAAAAACCGCACCGGATGAAAAAACCACAACTTCTTCGGGTCGATCCCTTCCAGGCCGGCATCATCCCACCACTGCAGGTTCCGAATATGCGGGACAACCTCGGACTCGACTTCCTGTTTTGGTTGACCGAAAGGATACTTCCACAGCGCCTCCCACCGGTTGATCGACTGATCGGTTTTCGTGCTCCACTTGGTGGGGTGCTGTACTACCAGGGAGCGAAGGTGGCCTGCGTACAGCGAAAAACGCGTGTCGGCGCCGCTCAGCCTGAAGGCTTTTGAGGTATCGCGGTTTCCATTGACGTAGCCTCGCGTGAGGAAAGACCATTGCAAAGAGTTTGACGTTAGTCTCCATACCGAACAATATAGTCCACTACATTGTTGGCCAGGTTCCTATCCTTTGAGCGCGGATAGACATACCCGAACGCCCGGAATCCCAGGGCGACAACCCCGTAAAGCGAGGAGGAATTCCCTGTTTCTATGTCGCAGCCTCGGAGTGTCATTGTAACATCACTCCCCGGAGACAGCAACTTTGGTCCTTCCTGTTTTTGAAACGTCTTGTTCCACACCCAGACAGGTTCACTGGTCAGAGCCCGCAATTCCGGGTTGTCATCCCTGATCTGGGGGTAGTTTCGTTTACGACTTCCCAACAGGAAATATAGCTCCGCAAGGACATCGGCTCGCAGTTTCTCCGATCCCGTATTGCGAAGGGTAACCTCAATGTCAACCTCCCCAGGCTTTGACCAGAACGGGTAGTCCTTGAAGGACTCAAGCACTCTTGTTGTGGGAGAATCCGGGTCCGTACGGTCGTCCAGGTAGGTGACCTTTATATCGGCAACTTCCAAGTCGCCCGAATACAGCGGCACAAACGAGGAAAAAACAAAAAACATCAGTACAGAACGAGCACTCCTTCTAGCCTGATTCATGCGGTTCACCTCCTCTAAAGCTGTATTACGGTCTCCATCCGGCGTGGATGTGATCTTCATGGCCAGGAGCGTGGGAAGTACCAGCAATGAACTGACTTCCGCCTGGGACGTAGAGCCTTGTGCACCCTTTTTGTCGCAGTATGGCAACAAAAGCAGCCATTCTTGCCACGTCCGCTTGGGTGTAATCGGCGATTGGATTCCCTTCAGAATCCATGTAAAGGGCATCGAAATCGGTGCCGGCATCATGTGTCCTATGATCCAGGTCGTGGGAAGGATCATATGCAGAAAAGTCGTTATAGCAAAGGGGCACATCGTCCTCGAATGCGGGATCAGAATCAAGATACTCCTGAACCGCATTATAAACTGCGGCCGCAAATTCGGGAGTAGCCCAATTGTCACCCCATCTGCCCGCTTCTACACCGGCCTTGTACGTATATGTGTCGCGCAAGCCGTACCGCGAAATCCCCCTTCCCGATTCCGGAAACCGCACAACACCATATTCATTTACTTCGTACGTCGTCCGGCCTTCAGGTGTATAGATTATCAGAGATGTATCACTGTACTCGGCGTAGTAGCGCTTCCCCACTATCTTCCCCACATGCTCCAAAAACCGCACCGGATGAAAAAACCACAATTTCTTCGGCTCGATCTCCTCCAGGCCGGCATCGTCCCACCACTGCAGGTTCTGAATGTGCGGAA
>CAZNDN010000024.1:0-8441 GCA_964571815.1 uncultured Fibrobacterota bacterium
CCCTTCCTTTGTAAAAAAATGCATTCCGAGCAACGTCAATCTCCACGCCGCCGGTGCATTCCCGCTCATCCGCCCACTGGCCGACCCACCCGGGCGGGCAGGAGAATCACACGGTATGTATTGTCTCCAAGACTCCGCGGTGCGGCCCTGCCGTCCGAAGCACAGCGCAGGCTAGTTGGTCCCCCGGGGTGCGTCCGTTTTGACAACCGTGATCGCGCCGTCCCGAAGAACGAACCGGCATCGATGCATCTTCTCGCGTACGGCAAACGTGGAGCCGGCAACCGTCACGAGCACATTCGGGTGGACCGTCTCAAGCACCTCAACGTACCCGTCCTCCCGGTAACGGCCTCGTGCCTTGAGACGATCCAGCTCCGCCGAAACCTCTTCCAGCTTCTCATTCAACCTGCCGGACAAATCGTACATCCGTGTTCGCACCATGCTCTCCGAACTCGTGAGCCCCCCGCGGTCCGCTTCGTCGACGGCAAAACCCTGGATTGTCTTCTCCGTACTCTCCGCTTCTTCAATCAGCTTCTGCCGTTTGAGTTCAAGCTGGTCGATCTTGTCCAACACGTCACTGGCCACGCCCGCCTTGACTCTGGTAGTAACGCCCGGGCTGCTGCCGAGATTCCGCGTTCGGATAGCGTCACGGGCTACGGCGTCACCACCCGCAATCCGGGAGCGCCGTGATTCCACCAGGATATTGCCTCCCGCCGACAGACCGGCGTCCATGCACTCTCCGGCGACCATGATATCGTTGCCCGCCACTATCCGCTGGTTGCGCACGAAAGAGACCACGACATCGCCTCCCGCCCGTATGGAGCCCCTTCCCTGCCCCGCGAAGCCGGCGTGGACAACCACATGCCCCCCCGCCTCGATCCGGGCGTCCTCCACCGCACCGCCTACCTCGACATTGCCTTCCGCCCATACCGCAAACCCGGCTCGAACATCACCGGTCACCACCACGTCGCCCCGGTACTCCACATTGCCCGTGTGATACTCCAGATCTCCCTCGATACGAAGAACTTCCTCCACGACAAGCCGGTCGTTATGCAGGTAAACGTGACCGTCGCACTCCGCAACCAGCACACGCTTGTCTTCACGGGATTGTCCTACATTTTTCCCCAGTGCGGTGCGGAGTGCTTTGCCCCGCGGGGCTTCCACGGTTTCACCAAACACATTGACCCCGGGCACGCCCTTCTCAGGCGGATGCAATCTCGCAAGTTGCCTGCCGCGCCGGACCTTTTCGAACGCGTGGATGTGATAGTAATCGGCTCTTCCTCCAGGCCCGATACGAGGGGTATGGGAGAAGCGGAGATCGACCAGATACTCAATCCATGCATCTCGGCCCGGCATGGGTTCGACGCCGGAAGCGGCCGTGACATGAAGGGCGCCCCGCTTCACGGAAAGCAGTTCCCCGAGCCCCTTTTCGACGGCCTCGATATCGATCCTCTCCTCGGCTATCTTCATGTTTCCAAGCTCGGCGAGCAACTCGTCCCTCGATGGGTTCCTGCCTCCGGGGCCCGCCGGATAGAGGGTCACGACCGCCCGCATGCCGTCCTCAACCGTTTCCGCCGAGAAAGCGCCGTTGCGCCATACAGGCTGCAGGTAGCAGCTCAGACCGTCCCGTATCAGAACCCCCGCGGCATCAGCGAAAACCTCCTCGGAGTCCTTTGATCGCCGAAGACCCCTTTCGAGATGCAGCACGCCCCGCTTCGGAGTATGACCCTCGGCGAACCTGACTCTCTTCCCGAAAACATCGACCCCTTCCTTCTGCGGTTCCCCCCGGGTCACGGCCCCAACCTTCCGCCCCTTCTCCACGAGGGAAGGCTGCGTGAGGAATTCCGCTGCGCGGGCCCACAACACGGGTGTATTGCCGTAGTCACCAAAGCCGTCCGGGAACAGCGACCGCTGGTACACGGGCACCGTGAAATGCGCACCCGGACTTCTTCTGCGCTCCGGATGGCGGCCCACCGCAACCACCGTCGATTCGACCCGCCCCTTCTTCAGCAGCTCCTCCGCGGCGGCATCGATCAGCTCATCCGCCACGCCGAACCTGACCCCGGCATCGCTCAACGACTTCATCAGGCCCTCGCGGGCATCCTTCCACTCCGTTCCGGACGGGAGCATGCCGGAGACGCTTGCCGACATGCGGTCTTCCGAAACAGACACCCTGAGCCTATCCATGGACACGTGCTCCCCGCGGGCCCGTAGCTGGCAGAGACACCGAAGCCGACTTCGCGGGCGGTGCACCCCGCGCCGCAATCAGTCGACACCGCATCCGCCGGCTCCTCGTCGAAAGTGCAAGGGGAAGAAGTGGGGAACCGGACCCGGTCCAGCTTTGCCGACTCCACGGCGCGACCGCGCCGGCCGCGAATACCGGCGCTCTATCACGCCTTCGGAGCCCCGTGCAGGGGACGGAGAGGGGGAAATCGAGATTTCGGCCGTGCATCGCTTGCAACTTCACCGTACCTGTTGAGTTTTCTCTGCGGTGCCTCGATATCTCGGCTCGCCGCTGACGGGCATCCCCGGAAAGCCCGACGTCTATACTGCCCGCAGGGCCCCTCCCATACCGCTTCCACCTTCAATACCCGTGAGCAGGCTCTCGTACTGCTCGGCGTACCACTGTGCTTTGTCGAGCATCTGCGGCCACAACCGCGGCGAAAGTCCCAGCGCCTCCCCCGCAAGACGGTGATTGCCCTCTATCTGGCCCTCGAACGATCCCACACTGCTGTTGCACAAGATATACTCGGCAAGGAAGAGACACTGCGCCGACGATGCATACAGCCCGGGAGCATCGGCCGGGTTGTGATGGAATCTCACCGAGGCCACCAGGGCCGGATGAAGCTTCCACAACTCCAGCAGGGCGCCGCCCACTCTTCCATGTCGATCCACACCCGGCTGGGAGCGTTCGGCCTGGAGAAAGGATATTTCGTTGTTGAGTGCGAACTGGAGAATTCCGTCGAATTCTTCGGCGAAAAAACGTTCGCAGGTAAGTATTCCTATGTCGTGAAGCAGTCCCGCAAGATAGGCCCTCTGCACAGCCTCCCGGTCGTGTTGCAGCTTCTCGGAATTCCGCGCTATTTCGCGGCTGAGTCGCGCCGCGAAGAGGCTGTGCTGCCAGAACCGCCGGTAGTCGAGGATCCTCCCGCTCTTCCCGAACTGCCCCACCACACCAACGGCCAGGGCAAGGTTGCGGACTTCGTTGAAACCGATCCTCGTAATTGCCGGAAGAACCGAGGAAATCTTGCCGATCGATTTTCCGTAGAAGGCGGAATTGGCCATGCGCAGCACCTGTGCCGCAAGCGGAGGGTCCCTGGAAACCACTTCCGCCAGACTCGCGGCATCTTCATCGTTGCCTCCGGTGATGGCCAGCACCTGATTGACCACTACGGGAAGCGTCGGGAGATCCCTGATGGCACCGAGCCGGTTGACAACTCCCACTCCGCCTCCTTCCGAAAACCCTGGTTACACCGTGTGCGTCGGCCTTCGATCACCTGGAAAAATACTGAAAAGCCGCCGCACCGGGTTGCCGCACCGAAGCCGCGTGTTCCGGGGGCATTCACCGAAAGAGTGCAACCGCCCGGAGCAAATGCAGCGGCCTCCGTCGAAAAGCCTTCAGCGCGAAGCCCACGTAGCCGAGCCGTGAGGAATCGACCGCCGCCAGGTCCCGCGCAATACCGTCCAGCATCGCGTCGTCGTACTCCGCCACGATTCTCTTGAGCGCATGCGACCGTCGCTGCCCCCTGCCCAGCCCCCACTTCCATCGACGCCGGTACCCGTGGAGAGCGGATTGGCGAAAGGCACCACCTTTGAATGCCGTTGCGGCGGCCTCACCCGCGAGGCTTCCGGCTGCCAGCGCGTACGCGATTCCCCCGCCGGTCAGAGCACTCACCTGCCGCGCCGCATCACCCACCACCATCACCCCCCCCTTCACCAGCGGAGAAAGCCACCGTCCCACCGGCACACCGCCGCAGTGAAGCTCTTCCAATGCGGCACCTCCGAGGCGCGTTTCGACGAATCGGTGCAGCATCTGGAGTGCCAGACCTGCCCGACTGCGTGAACCGAGCACGCCGACGCCGACATTGGCACGACCGTCTCCCCGGGGAAAAACCCACCCGTAGCCGCCCGGAGCGATGTCGCTTCCGAAGTACAGCATGACCGTGTCGGGATCGACGGTGGCGGCGGCAAGGCGAGCGAACGCACAGGTTTCGATATCACAAGGATCCAGCCTTGTTCGAACCCCGAGTCGGCGTGCCAGACGCGATTCGACACCTTCGGCCAGAATCACGCACCGTCCGCGAAAAACCCTGTTCCCCCCTTCACACACGTACCGTCCGTGCTCCTCCTCACGAACCGAGACGACCGGCGTGGAAGAATAGTACGCCGCACCCGCCGCAACGGCGTCCGCAACCAGGTCCGCATCCATCCGCCGTCGGTCGATCACGTAGCCCTCCTGGACGTTTGCCAGCCGGGCACGGATACCCGAAGGAGAGATCATGGTAAGAGAGCGTATTGTGCTCAGGATCCACTCCGGTCGCACCTGAAGTGTCCGGGAAACGCCTTTGAGCCCGACGGCTTCGCCGCACCGTACCGGTACGCCGACACGGGATTTGCGCTCCAGCAGGACGGTATCGCACCCTCCCTCCGCCGCTTTCCGCGCCGCCATCGCTCCCGCCGGACCGGCCCCCACCACCACTACCTGAGCCTTGACTTCCGACATCACACCTCTCCTTCACACCGCCGGCAAGCGTCAATTCGCAGGGCGGCAAACGGACATATCTTCACACACGCCCCGCAGCAGGTGCACGTCTGTCGGTCAACGGTCAATTCGTGCACCAGCACAAGTGCGTCGCGCGGGCACACGGCGATACAGGTGCCGCATCGATCGCATACCCCGGTATCAATCACAAGCATTGTCTCGCGCCTCTTTCAAAAGCGAATGGGTGTCGCGAACGATTTCCCTCATCCGGGGATCGTCCGCCGGCGGATACGCCGCAAGCAGACGTCGACACGCCTCGACGGCCTGTTCGGATTTCCCCGCGCGGCACAGGCAATCGGCCGTCTGATACAGCGTCGCCGCCGCACTTCGTCGAGCACGCGGAATACGGCGGTACATCCGGTGAAGCCGCCGGTACATCGCGGCGGCGGCATCGAAATCTTCGGTGGCCGAGAAGTACCGTGCTTCGGTCCAGATCAGAAATCGGCCCGACGGGTGCCGTGACCGCAGGGTATCCAGCAGCGCCGAGGCTTCGCCAAACCGCTCTTCACGTATGTAAATTTCGGCCAGGGCATACCCGGCGGCGGTCGACGCCACCCGGGCACTTTGCCGGCAGTCCCGTAACTGTCGGATACCCTTGTCGATTGTCCCGGGGTACCAGAAAAGAATCCATCGAAAACGGCGACGCAGTTCAGCCTTGCCGCAGTTGTACATACCCAGCAGCAGACCGGCGTCGGCATTGTCCGGATCGATCTCCTCCGCCGTACGCAGCATATCCAGAGCGGCAAGCCCCTGCCGCACGCCCGGAGCGTATCGCCCCCGGCGAAGGAGGCCGGCGGCATAGGCGCCTCCGGCAAGCCCCTCCATCGTGTAGCCGTAGGAGCTGTCTCCGCGTTGAAGTGCGGCGGCGGCACCGGCCCTCACGCGCTCGAATGTCGCCCCGGCTGCGGCGGGCTCATCGACGCTGTCGTGATCGAGTTCTTTGAGAATGATCCCGCTGAGTCGCAGAAGCGGCCAGAGCGCATCCTCCTCGTCGGCCTCCTCCAGGGAGTCCAACAGGGCGAATGAGGTGTCGAACCGGCAGCTCAGGAGAAGATCCATGACCGTGGACGAGGCGGATTTGGTTGTCGAGTCAATCGTGAAGCACGATCCGTGCCGGGCAAGTGCAAGGCAACACAGGAGCGCAAGGAATCCTCTCACGAATCCTCCTTGCGCGCGGGTCTCAGCGATGGATACGTCAGCCCGTGGCGCAGCCGGAAATAGAGCACTGTCGCAACGGTGACAACGACGGCGGCCGCGGCAAGTGCCGGGTACAGCACGGCCGCACACAGCATGAGAATGCCTCCCCCCACCTTGTAGGTTGCTTCCCGCAGCATGGTAGTCTTCCGGAAAACGTAGACCACGTACAGAGGAAGGGCGGCCGCCGCACCGACCAGTGCCGGAAGGTCGCCGGCAGCCATGGCCGCGGCAAGTCCGGCCGCCACGAACACCGTGGCCAGAAGATGCGCCCGGTCCGGGCCCAGGACAACGGCCGTGGTACGTTTGCCCGTCGCGAGATCACCCGGAACATCGGGAATAGTGGAGCTTATCGAACCGCCGCACATCATGAAAAAATACGGCGCGGCCGCAACCACAAAGGGCTTGACCCCTCCCCAGCCCTGTCCCCCCAGCGACCACCCCACTCCGAAGGCGATGAGGGCGTAGCCGGCGGCGTTGGTGAGAAAATCGGCGCCGGGTTTTCCGCTTAATCGCAGCGGTCGGCAGCTATAGACAACTCCTACGGCCAGAGCAGCCACAGAGGCCGCGGCCACACCCGGAAAACCAAGCGCCGGCGGCCCCGCAATCGCAACGGCGGCGCACACGCAGAAGGCAACCCGGGCCCCGAAACCGCTCAGGTTCCCGTGCGCCAGCAGCGCGAATCCCTCGTTGCGCGAGTCGGTGTCGCGATCGGCAATCTGGTTCAGGACGTACACGGCCCCCACGGCCGCGGAAAAAAGAAACAGCGCCGCGGCAACCGGCCGGGTCGTTGCTCTCCACAGTATGGTGATGCCGCCCCCCCGGGCCATTGTCACGCGCCGATGAAGACCCAGAACGGAAAAACCCCAGACGGGAATCCACAGCACCGGCCTTGTCAAAAACAAGGCGTCGACAATGCCCGTCACCCCACGCATGTGGGCTCCCTGCCGGCCGGTCTTTTCATCTCCGGAATACAACGGGTTCAATGCGGCCTGAATGTCGGGTAATCGATTCCGAGACGCTTGCGATAGTAAAGCCTGCTCCCGAAGAAGGTCACCAGGATCAGCGCCACGTACACGGGTATATATACGGCAACCAGCGCCGAAAGGAGAAATACGGGCCATTTGAATGCCTTGAACGCATTGGTCCGATCGGTGGCGACCACCAGGTAGCCGAAGAACAGCAAACTCACCGCGGTGGGGACAACCATCACCAGCCGATTGTGCTCAAGCCACAGAGCACTCACGAGCGCACAGAGACAGAACAGGAAAGCGGCAACGGCGGTTGGTTTTTCACCATACGCAACCGCAAACGTGCGCTTCCCGATAGCCTTGTCCCCCGGCGCATCGGGGATCGTCGTGGTCACAAACACCGCCGCATTGGCAAAACCGGCGCAAACCGACTGCACGGCCCCGTCCGCAAGTAACGACAGATTCACCCGCCACGGCTCCCGCGAAAGCGCTTCGGGAAGAGCGGAATGCTCGGCCGCGTACCAGCCGACAAGATACGTCAGGGTTCCGTGGCCCAGAAAACAGGCGAGCGTTCCTCCCCACGGCCGATCTTTGAGACGAGCGGGAGGAAGGTCATAGAGGATTCCCAGCAGCAGACTCGCACCGTACAAAACCACCATCGTGACATCGAACAGCATCGCTCCCGCCATTCCCAGGACCGAACATACGACAGCCAGCACCCAGGCGGTCCGCACCGACACCAGGCCGTACGGCAGAAGAAACAGCTTTCGGTTGATTCTGTCACTTTCGATATCGGCGATCTGATTGACGACGTAGATGGCTCCCACGGTCAACGAAAACGAACAGAGCGCCGCCCACAATCCAATCTGTCCCGCGAGCCCTCCATCGCCGGTAAGAGATCCCCCCGGAGTTGCGTGTGGATTACCGGTGACCCAGCCCAGAATGAGTATAGTCCATACCGGAGCGAGAAGCGGTATTCGGAGCAGAAAAAAACAGTCGAACACCCTCGTGACGGAACTTCTCACACGGACTCCCTGAGTTGTTTCATAGCAGGCAACTGGAAATGCAGGGTCCGACCTTTGCGCATAGCCTCTCCACCGCTTCCGCGCCCCCCCCCGCCTCTCTCCGCACCGTCGAACCGGCCGACACAACTTTTCATGGTTTCGTGCCCGGGGACGGGGGTAACTCCAGCCGTAGCGGAGTGCTCGACCCACCTCCCTCATCCCCACGTACCGCAGGTGCGTTTTTCCCCGCCCGCGGCGGCCGACACGGAGCATGTGATCCGGCGCTCACGGCGCCGGCAACCGAGACTAACCGTTTGAATAAAAGTAAAATATACTCCGCTCCTCAAGGGGACGGCCGGCGCCGGTTCGCCCGGGCTCCTACTCCAGGGGGTAGGAGCCCAGCACGAACGGATTGCAGTAGATCCACGTATGCGATTTCTTGCGGACCTCAACTCTGTACACACCTTCGGTGTGCACATCGAACCGCGTCTCGGTTCCCGTTCGGGCCACCAT
>CAZNDN010000024.1:8541-13525 GCA_964571815.1 uncultured Fibrobacterota bacterium
ACACACCTTCGGTGTGCACATCGAACCGCGTCTCGGTTCCCGTTCGGGCCACCATACGTTTTCCGTTCCGCATGAGCACGATTTCGCCCTTTTCGGGCAGATGCACTTCGATGCATGCCGGCGGGGACAGGGATGCCTCCGGCGACCCCGGCGGTATCACCCGACCGTCGTTGCACCTCAGAACGATCCGTGTACCGCGCGCATCGCCGCGCCGGTAATTCGCGACAAAGCCTCTTCCCCTCCGAAGAGCCTCCAGGAGCAGGTGACGCGACGTCTTCCAGGAATCGAGCGGAAGCGCATTCTCCAGATAGAGGTGCGTCCGAATACCCTTGAGTTCAACCTTGATCGGAAAGACCGTGAATCGAATAAGCCCGAGGTTGAACGACCGGGTATGCGCATCGACCCCTCCTATGGCCGCGACATAGCGCCGGCGGTTCAAATCGTCCCATTTCCGCATGAGGGCGGGCGATACATCCGACATGAACCTTCGGGGGAAGAATATCCTGAAGGCACTTCGCCGGCACTTGAGGTTCTCGACCCAGTCGGACATCTGGTTCCAGATCTCGATACCGTCGAACCCATCCACCTCCCACGCAGTCCACGGGTAGGCCGGAAGGCTGCTGAAGTAGTTGCGCTGCTCCATGGGGTGGGCGATGAATCCCACTCCGCGGCGGTTTCGCACGTAATCCACATACTGCTGGGGAGAAAGCTCCGATGGGGCAACGCTGTCGGGGCCCAGGACAAGGTAGTGATTGCGGTTCGACGTGTCGTTGTGCTCGTAGCCCACCAGGACACAGAGCCGGCCATGGACGCCTTCCCAGCCAGCGTGCCTCCCGCCGAGGCTCATGTGATCGGTGACCACGATATAGTCCAGCCCGACTTCCCGGGCCGCGCTGATCAGCTCGGGAAAAGCAACTCCGCCGTCGGAAAACGAGGTATGAAGGTGAATGGCGCCGACGATTTCGCTGAAAGAGTCTTCTACCATAGTGTGTGCGGCTTTCGATACCCGAAAGATTGCGGCATGCCGGATGCTGAGAAACCGGCCCGGTTGACAGTACAACCGAATATAGATTATTTTAAGCTGTTTTGAGGTTTTGTAACCCGATCCGTCGGCAACGGACGCCGCAACCGGGAGGAGAGAGGACAATGCCGCATACCAAGTCATGTGCCAAGAGAATGCGCACTTCTACGAGGGCCAACGCCCGCAACCGTGCCGGCCGGACCCGTTTGCGCAACGCGGTCAAAAAGGTACTGGCCACCAGGAAAAAGGAAGACGGGGAGCGGGAGCTGCGCAGCGCGACCGGGATTGTTGACAAGAGCGTGAAGCACAAGATCCTTCACCGAAACAACGCCGCCCATACGAAATCCCGTCTGGCCAGGCACGTCAACGGACTCGGGTCCTGACCGTCGCACCGGTCGACACGATTCCTTTCGTTTTCATTTCACATTCGGGCCGCAATGGATACGTTTCACTACGTCGATGGTGAATTATGCTGTGAGGAAACGCCGCTCCGTGAAGTAGTTCGTCGGTGCGGAACTCCCGCTTACGTATACAGCGAACGGCATATCGTCAACCGACTGGAGCTGCTGCGCGGCTCCCTGGAGGCAGTGGATCATCTGGTCTGCTTCTCGGTGAAATCCAACTCCAATCGCGCCGTTCTCGGTATCATGGCTCGGGAATCCACGGGCGCCGACATTGTCTCGGGCGGAGAACTCTACCGGGCGCTGGCCGCGGGGATCGACCCCCGAAAGATCGTCTTCTCCGGGGTCGGAAAAACGGCCGCGGAAATACGCTACGGGCTTGAGAGCGACATACTCATGTTCAACGTCGAATCCGAGCCCGAGCTTGAGGCTATCGAGCAGACGGCGGGTCAATTGCGCACGATCGCCCCGGTCGCTTTCCGTATCAATCCCGACGTCGACGCCCACACGCATCGTCACACCACCACCGGAAAGAAGGAAACGAAATTCGGCGTTCCGCTTTCCCGGGCTCATTCGTTGTACCGGAAAGCCGCCGAACTTCCCCATGTCAGCCCGATCGGCATCGATGTCCATCTGGGCTCACCCATACTTTCCCTGGAGCCGTATCGCGCGGCGCTGGAGATCCTCTCGGAGCTGATCGA
The DNA here is from genome assembly GCA_964571815.1 of uncultured Fibrobacterota bacterium. Taxonomy (GTDB): domain Bacteria; phylum Fibrobacterota; class Chitinivibrionia; order Chitinivibrionales; family WJKA01; genus CAZNDN01. Next base: position 10,665 of record CAZNDN010000024.1, read on the forward strand.
CACGCTTGCCGCGGACGGTATCCGGATCAGAATCCTGGATATCGGCGGCGGACTGGGCATCAGGTACCACCGTGAGGAGCCGGTCACGCCCATGCAATTCGCGCGGCTAATCCTGCCCTACACCCAGCGCAAGGGCCTGCGGCTCATTGTGGAACCCGGCCGGTTCGTGGTCGGCAATGCCGGAGCCCTGCTGACCACGGTAACGTATGTCAAGGGTACCGAAGACAAGATGTTTTATGTCTGCGATGCGGCGATGAACGATCTGTTTCGTCCGGCGTTCTACGAGGCCTACCACTCGATCGTTCCCCTGCGGCGTCCGGACGAATCGCCGGGAACCTTGCCCGTTGACGTTGTCGGTCCGGTGTGCGAAACCTCCGACACATTTGCCAAAGCCCGCGAGATGCCGCCCGTGGCACCGGGCGACGCGATTGCGATACTCAGCGCCGGGGCCTACGGTTTCACCATGGCTTCGCAGTACAACTCACGACCGCGTCCGTGTGAAGTTATGGTACAGGGCAAAGAGTTCTCGGTCGTACGCCGGCGGGAGACGTTCGAGGATCTCGTGCGGGGAGAGTAGCCCGCACGCTTCGTCCCGCCGAAAAGTTTCCTTCACCTCACAACACACGCCGGACGGCAACTCTCCGCCCGGCGCCTCGTTTTGCGCATCGTATCGCCGGCCCTCACGTCTTCTTCAGGTGCTTCCGCATGTATTCATACGTCATGTACTGATCCTTGGCACCACCGGTGATTGTCGAATCATAGGTCGCCGATTCCTCCTTGACCCATTTGCGCTTGCCGTCGACCGTGCGGTAGTTCCAATAGACCTGGCGGGGACACTGCTCGCGCTCAACGAAAAGATGAACCGTATCTCCCTTGAGAGCGAATGAGCCGCTCGAGATGAATTTCCAGTCTTCCTTGAGAAATTCGGTACTCTGCCCCTTCTTCTCTTCCACCCACGTGAAGTTTCCGTCGCTCTTGAAAACGTACCGTGTTCTGTGCCGCGCCCTGCCTTCGGTTTCGGATCGCACCCACGTGCCCAGCACCCGCGCACGGGTCTTCTCGGCCGTCTCTTCCGCTTCGACCAACCCGGGCAGCAGGCTCTTCAGCACACTGAGTTCTTCCCGTGCCTGGGCGTACCAGGCCCTGGCAATAAGCGTATCGGCGATCGCGAGGATGCTGTCGGCCGCTTTCTTCTGAAGCCCCGTCAGCTCCGCGCTCCGCGAACTCAGCTCATCACGCGTACTTCCCACCACGGGTTTGAGTTTTTCGTTACGAGCAGCCAACGCCGACTCCTGCGATTCGATAATGGTCTCGGCCGCCCCCGCCTCTTTCTTTGCCTTTCCACCGTCTCCCAGCTTATTGGCGGTCCGGGCGTTGAAGATGTGTACCTTTGCCTCCGACAACACGCTGTCGGCAACTCCCCTCTCCGAGAGGGCCGTCAGCCGAGCCTCGGTCTCATTGAGCTGCTTTTCGCTGACCCCGCACCCCGTAAGCGCCAGGCACAACGCCACAGCGCCGACGCTCGCCATACCGTCCCGAATCCCGTTCCGAAACTTCATCACACCCCTCCTTCCGCGGTGAAAACGCACTCCCTTCTCTCCCGGCTCATACATCCAAATTAATGCGGGAAGATGCTCCTGTCAATAACGACCCCGCCGCGGCCCAATCGTACGTCCGTTCCCGGTTCCTCTCCCGGCCGATCTTGCCCGCGGGATTCGCTCACCCGCACGGCACCGGCCACGCGTCTGTGAAGACGGCCCGCCGCGGAACGGTCCGGGGGATTTCCATGAAACCGTGTGCAACGGTGAACTTCGCCTACGGACCGAGGTATCTGTTGAGAAAGCGATTCCACGCTCGATCGGTGACGGCCTTCAGAATCTCCCGGTTGACCTTTTCCTTGAGGGGACTTGACGGCGGGAAGGCGATTGCGTAGTCCTGGCGAACGAGAATGTTCGGCAGTACCCGGATCGAGCCGCGGAAATCGCGATGCACCAGGTATTTCAGCAACGGTGCATCATAAACGACTGCTTCAACGGCACCTCGATTGAGCGCATTCAAGGCCGCCGCAAGGGAATCGAATTCCCTATGCGCGACCGCCTCTCCGGCCAGATACGACCGGCTGCTGGAGCGGGCGACCGTTCCAACCGATACGCGCCGGAGGTCTCCGATTGAATCAATCGACGAATCCAGCTCGGTGACGGTCAACGCGGTCGTGATGGCGGCGGTGAACGTTGATACGGTAATGATCCCGGCAAACATCCAGACCACCGCAAGGATTCGCCCGGTCGGCGTTACCGGCGCCTTGTCACCATAGCCGACCGTGGTCATGGTGACCGCCGACCACCAGAAGCCCGACAGGATACCCTGGATCGGTCCACCCCCGAAATGCCCCGGGTTGCGCCGACGCTCGAGCGCCCATGCCAGAACGCCCACCAGGAGAAGCAGCAGCGCCAGGCCTGCAACGGCTCTGACAAAGCTGAACGTAAAGAGCTTCCGAACGACCTTCAACCAGGAGCCGCCTCCGCTGGAGCGCACGGCGATGCAAAGTCCGGACGTATGGAAGGGATGCGAGAAGTCCATGCGGGCTTCTCGAGATGCGGTCGCGGTGAGGGCCGCTACCGCGGCATCGAGCCTGCCCGATGCCGTGCTGTCAAGCAACGCCTGAAGGTCATACTCTACCAGACGATAGTTCATGTGCATACGCGCCGCGATACCGCGCCAGAGGTCGATGCTGATTCCCGACCATTGCCCCTCTCTGGATTTCATCGCGAACGGCGGAGCCACTTTGGTTCCCACGCGAAGCACATGTGCATCCCCGGTTTCGGGCGCCACCTCGCCCGCGGAGATCAGCGCCCGGCAGA
>CAZNDN010000024.1:13625-30289 GCA_964571815.1 uncultured Fibrobacterota bacterium
TGTGCATCCCCGGTTTCGGGCGCCACCTCGCCCGCGGAGATCAGCGCCCGGCAGATCAGCACGCACAACACGGTCTTTTGCACGGTCATTTTCCGCCTCCCCCTTCGGATGTCGGTGCAGTCGGACGATCATCAGCGGGCGGGCCCGCGATGCCGACGACTATGTCCATGACATTGGTGGCGGTAGGACCCGTTTTGACCAGCCCGCCGACAGCCTCCAGCAGGTGGTAGGCGTCTCTGCGCCGCAGTGCCGACACCGGATCGAGCCCCGCGCGCACGGCCCGGTCGAAACCGGCACCGTCGACAACCCCCCCCGCCGCATCGGTCGGGCCGTCATTGCCGTCGGTGCCGCACGACACCACCGCAACATGATCGTATCCACGGATCCACTGAGCGCACGCCAGGGCAAAATGCTGGTTGCGACCACCCAGGCCATGGGCATCTCCCAGACTGATCGTGGTCTCCCCCCCCGCAAGGAGGCACAGGGGACGATCACCGCGGTGCGGCGACCGTCGAAGCAGGCCGGCGCAGAATTCACGCGCCCGCCGCTCAACATCGCCGGTCATGCATTCCGCGAAAAGCTCAACGGCGAAGCCCATGGATTCGGCCTCCGCGGCCGCCGCCCGAAGAGCGTCGGCGTTGGTTGCGCACACCGCATGCGTCACACGGGAAAACGCCGTATCCCCCGGCTTCGGCGTCTCGGGAAGCGCACCGATCACGCCCTGTCGCAGGCGCTCCACCACCGCGCCGGGGGCCCGCTCGATCAATCCGTATTCCTCCATTACCGCCCACGAATCGTACCACGTGCTCTGATCCGCCGTGAAAGGTCCCGAGGCAATCGTGTCGAGCCTGTCCCCGACCACGTCGGAGATAACGGCCACGAGGCACCGAGCGGGCGCGGCGAGCCGGGCCGCACGGCCGCCTTTCAAAAGGGAAAGTTGCTTGCGCACGGCGTTGATTCGTTCTATCGAGGCGCCGCTTGCCACCAGCAACCGGGTCAACCCAATTGAATCCTCAAGCGCGATCCCGTCGCACGGCAACGGCCACAGGGCCGAACCGCCCCCGGAAAGCAACCCCAGCACGAGGTCACGCTCACCGGCTCCCCGCAGCAACGCCGCCACTTTTTGTGCACCGCGCATGCCGCGCCGGTCGGGCTCGGGATGGCCGGCCGGCACCAGGGAAATCTTCTCCAGCGACCAATCCGCCCGGCCGTGCCCCTCCTTAACGACCACTACCCCCGCGGTAAGCCGCTCGCCGAGCAGCTCACCGACTGCCAGGGCCATGGGAGCACCGGCCTTGCCGCACCCCACCACAAACACCCGCTCGAAGGAATCAAGGTCGATGGTTTCGGCGGCGGCCTCCCCGCGACGAACCACGAGACGGGTTCCATCCCGGGTAATCGTGCGCCTGACGGCCCGCTGGGCATCGACCGCCGCGATCGCGCTTTTCACGATGGTCAGAGCATCGCCCGAATAAGTACGCGTGGCGGTTCTCCCCTCTCTCAATTCTCAATCCCCTTGCGAGCCTTCACTCCCCTGCCGTAATAGTGCTTGATCTCTTTCATTTCGGTCACCAGGTCGGCGGCCTCTACGAGAGCCCGGGGCGCGTTGCGCCCGGTCAGCACCAGCTCGACATTCCGCGGCCGTGCCTTCACCACATCCACAAGCTCTTCGGTACTGATAAGCCCCTTATCGGCCGCAACGCACGCTTCATCCATCACTACCATGCGATAGGTGCCGCCCGTAAGGGCCTCCCGAGAGACGGCGAGCGCCTCGGCCGCCCGCCGGCAATCCGCCTCGGCCGGATTGCCCGGAACAAACCGCGACCTCCCCATCCGCTTCACCGTCACGCTGTCGCCGAAATGCTCCAGGGCCTGCAGCTCGCTGGTCGCCAGCTTCTTCATGAACTGAACCAGACATACCCGCATTCCGGCACCGAGCGCCCGAAGCACGAGCCCCAGCGCGGCGGTCGTCTTTCCCTTTCCCTCACCCGTGTATACCTGCACGAAGGACTGTGCCATAGTCTCCTCTCAACGGCCGACGCCGCCGTCCATCACCACAATCCCCGGAGGGACCCACCCGGGAAAAACGCCGGCGGCCTGGCGCATGAACACAACCATGAAAATACATCGAATACCCCCCGGCCCCCGCCCTCGGAGCACCGCCCCGCTCCTCCAACAACGGTCCGACACTATTTTTCACTCAGGCGCTCCTTGCCCGGTCGCCCTCCCATGAGAAGAGGTTTTCAGCATGTTTCGAGCTCCGGCACTCCTTGTCCCCGTTCTCCTCTGCCTTGCGATGCAAATTCGGCCCCAATCGCTGAGCCGCGAAATTGTCGAGCGGATTAGCTCATCGACCGTCTACCTGGAGATGCGGCAGGAGATTGCCGTGGCATCGGAGCCCGTCTCCAGTTCGGCGACGGGGTTTCTGGTATCCGATCGAGGTCACGTGGTCACCAGCTACCACGCGATTGCGCCGGTCGTAAGCGGTTCGGGGATTTCCTTTCCCGCCCCGCTCACTGCGCTTCGAGTGATTATTCACAGCGGTACTCCCGAGCAGGTCGACCTTCCGGGCCGTGTGGTCGCCGTTGACAAGGACCACGACCTCGCGGTCGTGAAAATTGACTATGACGGCGGTGATGCCCTGCCCCGGGGCTCGTCGGACTCCCTGATTGCGACCACTCCGGTGTGGGCGTTCGGCTATCCTTACGGCGAAGCGTTCTCGGTGCTCCATCGAGGACCCGAGATCTCCGTCTCCCGCGGCACGGTTTCGGCGCTGCGCCACGATGACCGGGGCAAGGTGCAGCTTGTGCAGATCGACGTACCCGTGAATCCGGGCAATTCCGGCGGTCCACTGGTTGACCGGTCCGGTTCGGTGGTCGGCATTGTCAACCTCCGCGTTCCCTCGCAGGTCAATTTCGCGGTGCCCGTAGCGTTTCTCACGGCATTGCTGCGCACGTTGGATCCCGACCGTCCGCTGCCCGACTCCTCGACCCTGCGGATCGTGTCGACGCCTCCGGGGGCTTCGGTTTTCAGCAACAGCGTTTTCGCCGGCCACACCCCCCTTGACTCGTTCCGGGTACCGTCGGCCCGCCAGGTACTGTACGTTATCAAGGACGGATACGAAGCGTGGATGAGCGACACGGCGATACTCGGTGACGGAGCGGTGGAGCCTGGGCTGACGCCGTATCGCGGCATGCCCCTGCGCATCGCCGGAGAAAGCGACGGCGGGAGGCCGTGCGAACGGAGTCCGGCGGGATCGATGCCCGAAACGGCGGTGCTGCTGGCCGAGGATTTCGACGATCAGGCACGGTTTGAATCGTGGAAGCAGACCACCGGAGGTACGTCGAAGCGCACGTGGTTTCTGCGCGACGGAGCGGTTCATCAGCACGAAAGCGACGAGATGCTGCACGCGCTTTTCCTCGGTGAGCGTTCCTGGAAACACTATTCGGTGAGTGTGAAGACGTGGATTCGCGACGAGCACGACGACAGCAGGGCGGGGCTCATTTTCCGGGAGACCGATGAAGGCTTCTATCTGTTTCGCATCCACAAGGAGTCGGACAAGGCTCAACTGGCCTATCATTCCCGTCACCCCTTCGGCTGGTTCATCCTTGCCGAAAGCGCACTCGACAGGGACATCGGCGATTCCTCGCACGTGCTGCGGGTCGATGTCCGCGGCGACAGCATCCACTGCTTTCTGGACGGCGCGTGCGTATTCGACCGGCGGGAGGGCTACTCCGACCGCGGCGGCACGGGCCTGTACTCCGTCGAGAGCAAGGCAAGCTTCGACAGCCTTCGTGTTGTAGAACTCGGGCCGGCCCGCACCGGGCCGCTGAGCCCCGGGCCACTGGTCTCCTTCTGGTTTACCGATGAGTTTGATTACCGGTCGGTGTGGTGGCGAAATCGTGCCGATCACTCTCCCGCCCCCGCTCCCTGGCGATTCTCCGACGCCGGCTGTGCGCAGGTCATGGATGATACCGTGACGCGCCTGGGAGAGATAACCCGCTATGAACTGGTCAACCTTGCGGCGGATTTGCTGGTGACCGCCGGCGGGGGAGCCGACGAAGCGCACTACGGGTTTGTTTTCCGGAAACGCGGTGCCGAGTACTGGGCCGTGCTTCTTACCGGAGAGCGACGAGGGCTTCACGTGGTGCATCGGGGCGCCGACGGCCGGTCGCGGGTGCGGGTGCGTCGACAGCTTCCCCTTGATCCGTTTGAACAAACCGTTCGCCTGGGCATTTCGGTGCGGGGCTCCACGGTCATGTGTATGGTACAGGGACAGACCATCTTCTCCGGGCGCCTCAGAGGGCTGTCCGAGCATTCCGGCCGGGTCGGTATTGTCGGTCGAGGCGTACCGTTGATTCTCCACCGGCTCACCGTTTCCTCGGCGCACCCCGGCTGAGACCCTCCGTCACCCGGGCGTGCATCCGTCGGAACGTCGGGCGGTCGTCGTTTGGCACGGTGCTTCGTGATCCGGATTCTCAGCGGCCGGTTATTGATCTGTTCCGGGAGCGGGCCTGCACCTGAAGGGCCTTGAGCCGGTAGTATTCGCTTTCCCGCCGCATCAGCTCATCGTGACTCCCCTCTTCCACGCACCGGCCGCCGTCACGGCGCGAGTTCACACTCGGGGCAGGGAAATCCCCACATCACGTGGAGGGTCCCACCGATTTCCGCTCCCCGCCTGGGCCGGAACAGAAAATCGCCCAGCGCCCGGTATCTCAACGCAAAGGTGAGTTCGGTTTCCACAATCTCAAGCTCGATGCCCGAAGAGTATCGTTCCCAGCTTCCCGCCGTCCATATCACACGGAGCGGCAACGCTCCTCCGTCGAACCCGTTTTCCACGGCGGCGGCAACCGCGGGTTTGACCGGAAGGCCCAGTTCGCCGGCAAGGGGCAGGCGGCAGCCGACGGTCAGCAGACGGTAGGCCGAAAGCCACTGCATGATTGTGTTGTCTCCGTTGCGCGAGCGATTGCACCAACCGACTTCCAGATTCGCACAGGGAATACGGGGCAGGACAAGGCCCTTGCCGGTACGCACCAGGGAGTGCTCGAGCGTGACCGCCGACGTATCGCGCGAGAGCTTCCACAGCGAAAGACTGTCTCCCTCAATGAAATACCCCGCCCGCATGATCCCCGACTTCCACACCATAGCGCCGACATCGCGCAGATACAGGGATATGGCGGCCGATTCGGTGCGTGCCGCCACTCCCCCGTCGAGATCGAATCCGTGGCCGTTGACCGGAAACCCTTCCCTGAACGGGCCGTCAAACGAGAAGCCGTCGTTCATGCCCATTCCCGCGCTGATCACTTCGCCGCGGCCGGTGATACTCAGCACGTGGTTGTCGGTGAAAACAAGGGAGCCTTCGTCGGTCCGCACCAGCAGCAGCGCGTGGCCCACGCGCCAGGCGCCCCCCACGCCCCACGACAGGCGAATGTCGGGGATCCACTGCGCAAGCCACCGAAGGTTCACGGCGCGGGCCCAGGCGCCTCCCAGTTCGGTGGCTACGGTCATTTTCGCGTCCAGATCGTGAAATTCGAGCGTGTTCCCGGGCTGCAAGCCCTGGTCGGGCGAAAAAAACACCGTCGGCAGCTCGCCCGGGATATGGAAGTAGCCCTCGGTTGACGTCTCCACGTATGCGCCCCATCCGCGCGGCAGGGCAACCCCGGAATACCGGTGTGCCGCACTCAGCAGGTGCAGGTCCAGATGAGCCCGAACATCGATTCCCTCTTCAAGCTCCCGTGCAATGCGACGCGAAGCCTCGTCGGGATCGGACCCATACAGGTCAAAACTCTCAAGCAGCAGGTGAGCAAACCAGTTATCGGGTCCCGACCTGCCGAAGAGCAGGCTGAGCGGATCGGGAATGACCAGGCGGCTGTTGCCCAGGGATGTTTGCGGTGAGAATGCCTGAATGCCCCACCTCGGGTGCGTGCCGGCGGCAAGAAGTGCCGGGTTGCCGCGCGATCCGTGCAGCAGCACTCCCGGCGAAAACGGTGAGCGAAGTTCATGGACAAACCCGTCGGCGCTCAGCACGAAGCGCGGGCAGACGAGACAAAGGGAGCACGCGAGGGCCACGGCCCGGACACGGCGCGGGGTTCGTCCCGGGCTTCTCGTTCCTCCCGCTGCCCGGTCGCGCTCAGGGCCGAAGGAGTCCGGTCGTGGATTGAATCCCCTCCAGCGTGAGGAGAGCATCGATATCGACATGGTCCGTATCATGCAGAGCATCGGTGGCGGCCGGGGGAATGATCAGTCTCCACCTGAAAAAAACTGAATCGGCCGAGAGGACCCTTTTAAGATCGTCCTCATCCAGCACAACCAGGTTGCGAAGGGTCTCGTTTCGAACGGGCAGACCGATTCCCTCTCTGCCGGTAATGGGAATGAAGCAGCTCTCTTGTGCCGATTGCAGAATAGCCGGACAGATCCTGCTTTCCTCAAGCTCTTCCAGTACCCGATAGTGTTGTCGTGTGCAACCCAGGCCGAAGAGTGTGCCGCTCAGGGCCGAGGAATTCCCCATGGTGAACGAGGCCGAGAGTCTCGCCTCGCTGAGATTGCGCACCCGCGGCAGCGTTGCCGGCACGGCTGCCGCGGTGTGTCCCAGACTAATGCCGATCGTATCCTCGATTCCCCAGGCCAGGTAGAGATCCAGACGGACGATCGCCTCGGCCTCCAGATCGATGAAAGCCCCCGAGGGCGTGCAGGAAACGACACCACTGTCAAAATGAAGCCGGGAGTCGGGAGCAAACCGGTAGTCCATGACATAGCCTACCGAATCGGGAAGTTTATTGACCAGTTGGCTGAGTTCGAAGTCTCTGGTGTACGACGTGTCGCGGTGGATGTTGTGCATGCTCCAGCGAAGTGTATCCCGGATAGATGGGGCGTTGGTCGGAAAGACCACGCATCGGCACTCCATGCTCTCGAAACGCGTTGCATCGGGAATCTTGAACGAGATGTCCAGGCTTACCTCCGTGCGCGCAAGGTGCAGCTTGCCCCGGAGGCAATCCAGGAGATCACCCGAATCCAGCGCGTCGACAGGCACCCGCTCCTCGGGGCCCGGCATCGCCTTCCCGTGCGCGTACGATCCGACAATACGGTCGATGCGCAGGGAGGGAGGCGGTAGATTGAGTCCCACGGCGGTGTGTTGATTCACGGTAATCCGCTTGCCGGGGTGAGCCACGTATCCTTTCACACGAACCGGCATCAGCGTGAACGCAAACCTGTCTATCCACCGTCCGAAAAGCCGGGCATCATCCAGCGCGACCCGAAACGTCCCCGTTTGCGGATCGAGCGGATCCACGCTGCCGGCCAGAGCCAACGGCGCAATCGCACCCTTGAAGAAGGCCGTGTCCGGGGCGTGTCGGGTCAGCTCCTTCAACGACGAAATCCCCTTTGTTTCGCAGTAGTTCCGATCCCAGACGTTGTCGATCACCGGCTCGAACCGGAATTCGATCGGAGTCGCGTTCTCCAGCTCCAATTCCAGTGCCGCGTGACCGATGTCCAGATAGTCCAGTCTGAAATCCGGCTCGGCAAAGGGGAGCGGTACGGTGAAATCGAAAACACACTCCAGCGCACTGTCCACCAAGCACGCTTCTTCCACAGCCAGACCGTCGAGCGACAGGATAGCCACGATCGTATCGTCGGGATGGATGACCGTCCCGGGTGCGACGACCGTGCTCAGCGAGGCGATACAACTGTCCGAACAGGACTTGCCGGCAACATCGGCGGGAATCCTCACGGAATCGCCCGGCGAGAACTCCGCAACCGGTCCGTGCAGCACGAATGTGGTATCGTTGGAACGCACACGTACGACCGTATTGTGAAGGGTAAGACTGCGTGAGCGGTTCACCAGTGTCAGGAAAACCGGCTCCGAGGACTCATGAAAGGTGACGTGGTCGATCACGGAGCAGGTAACGGTATCCACCGAGCGGTACGGCAGCGCCCGCGGAAGCGGGTCCGGCATTTTCTCGCGGGACAGGGGATACTTGAATGTAATGTCGGGCACCCCTCGAAGACGCATGATTCCAAGAGAATCGGAACCTCGTACGCCGGCGAGCGTATACAGTGGGTACCGTGAACCGGTGCGGACCGTATCGGTAAGATTGACCGAGAACGTATCCCCCACCCTGGTCCCGTCTTCCCTGATGTCAATCTCGTCGCCGGGAATCGACAGAGCATCGCCTATGTTGACTCGTTCCCGAAGCAGCGGGACCGTAAAATTAACCCGCCACGCCGCGGCGTCATTGTCGCCGGGAACGGTACACCTCAGACAGGTGAGGCTCGCAGCCAGCACGAAGACGTACGAACATCGTCGATACACTTTCTCGCCCCTTCTTTCGCCCGGTCGCCGCTGGTACGGGAAACCCCTGCGACGACGCTCCGGCGGAGCCTGTCGAACAGCAGCCCCGGAAAGATTCTAACACTGCCACGTGGTCCGCGTCAAACGCCCCCTCGAATACTGTCGCCGTGGCGAGCGCACCGGTGAGGTGTCGCCCGGTATGAACCGAAACGTATCTTTTGAGGTTATGCCGCGAATTCCGCATGTTTCGTATCGGATACGCCCCGCGACCGCACGTATCGTTATCGGTTTCATCGTGACGGTTTGCGTGTCGGTATGCTACGCCCGCCGGGAAGCTGCCGAGTTCACGGAGGACGACACGCTTTCGAGCGAAGACCGGAGGGAACTGGAGGAAAAGTACTCCGATCCGAACACGTTCGCCGAGAAAGAACTGCGGGACGTCCGCAGAATCAAGGCGGGCCGTTTCGGCACCCTGCCGCCCGTCTGGGTTGACGCATCGCTGGGCTTCGCACGGGGCCTGGATGTCGGGGCGCAGTTCGGATTGTCGGTCTCCCCGTGGATCGGCCACGTTGCCGGTATCCGGTTTTCCACGTTCCGGGAAATTCAGCTCTGTTCCTACCCGGTTTGTCCGCCTCCCGACTACTACACGGACCTGAGTCTTCTGTACGGTTTCCATTACTGTATCGGGCGGTTCGCGCTTCGCGCTCACACCGGACTCGGGGTTGCGTACAGCGGTGAATTCACTGAGAAGACGAGTCATGAACGCGTCGCTCCCAACGTACCGATTCTGGCCGGGGTACTGTTCGAGCCGACCCGGTCGTTCGGGTTCGGTCCGGTTCTGCTTGTCAACCTCAACGGCCGGCAACGTGTCGTTTCGGGTGCTCTGTTGATGGAAATCGGCGAGCTTGATCGTCCATGAGAGCTGCAGAGCGCGGCGGAAGAATGGATGCGGTGCTTGCGGCGCCGCGGTGTGAGTGGTATAATCCACGGACAACCCTGCCGCTACGGAAACGTGCCGGGTGGAACGTTCACTGCCGGGACGGTTCGGTTTCGGGCGCGGCCCGCGGGTAACATCGATTGCACGGTACTATCGCACATTTGTGGTCCCTGAGAGGACTTCCGGGTACGCCGGTGTGGCTTCTGCTGCTGGGCATGACGGTTGCCGCGGGTTCTCAACAGACGGCTCAGAAACGGCCGTTCAGCCCCGAGGCGCTGGAGTGGTTGATCGGTCGTGGAGAGTACGATCGCTTCGATTACTTCGTATCCTGCTATCAGCGCCTTCACCCGGATACGGCCGTCCTCTGGGAACTTCGCGGACGCAGGTACTTCGACGAGGCCATGAGGGAGCCGACCGGACCGGCGGCATCGTCCGCTCACCCGCGGCGCGGTCCTACGGGGGGAATTCCCCGCAAGTACCCCGACTACCTTCGCCACCCCCCACTCCGGTTTGCTCCCGGTGTTTCCCGCGGTGACTCCAGCGTGCATCCCCTCATGCACAAGGCTTTCAGCGCACTTCGTACGGCACGACGGTTCGGGGCCGACAGCGTTGCCGTCGCCGCGGAAATCTGTCGAATGGCTCTCGCCGCTCATCATATCGACTGTTTCATCGACGAAGCACTCGCAATGGCGCGGGGGGATACCGTTCCCGACACGCTTTTTCAATTGACCCGGCGGTTTCTGCGACGGGCTCGGACACCGGGTGAGCGGATCCGGTTGCGTGAGCTGGCCGCGGATCTGCAGCGGTACCATCCCGACGACCTCCGACTCGAGCGTCTCCTTGACGGGGCCGACAGCATCGCAACGAACGATACGGCCGACCTGGAGGCCCTTCGCACGGCCGCAAACGTTGCCATGATAGAGGGAGATTTTGCCCGCGCCACACATCTTGCCCGGGCCCGCCATCGTCACTCGCACGAGCTTCTTGACCTGGAAATCGCCGCGATATGCGCCCTGGCCCATGACTCTGTTCGGGCCGCGGCCCTGCGGGAGAGGATTGTGTCCTCACCGGACTATGCGGATTCGCTTTCCGTGTCCCGGTTTCTGTTCGACGAGCGTAGCGGCGGCTCGATGCCCGGGGATTCGGGGAGCACGCTCCGGGTCTTCTCCGGTGATTTGTTCTGTCTGAATTTCCCGCTGTTTCGCATTCGGTATCGGCGCAATCGCGATCGTGTCGCGCTGTACCTGCACAAGGCCGCGGCATTCTACGTATGCGGCCGCTACGACAGCGCGGCGTTTTACAATCTCAATCTCCTGCGAAAACTGAGTCCCGACAGCGACCTCGGCCCCCGCGCGCTGTTCAATCTTGCCGGGGAGTACTATGCGCAGGGCAAATACGACCTTTCGTACGTGCGTTTCATGAACCTGTACCGGCATTTTGACGGGTGGAAGGACCCGGGAGTACGGTACGCACTCGGCCTGGTGCACGAACAGCTCGGGGACCGGGTTATGGCACGACACCACCTGAGCTACGCGGCGGAAAATCCGGAGCCCTATTACGAGCGGTATTACGCACTCAGCCGGAGAGCCGCGAAGAGGCTGCGCGGCCTGGGCCGGGATCGCCGGGGGAGCGCCCTGCTTCAGGTGGAGTGAAGGCCGGAAAACTCCAGGGGGGAACGGGCGCTCAGAAATCGACTCCGAGCCTGACCGCGGCCAGCCGTCGGGGCGCGAGCGTGCCCCCGCTCTCTTCGATCTTCGCGTTGAAAAGGTTCTGAGCGATAAGCGAGAACCGGTACCGGCTTTTCCACGTAAGGTGGACGCTGAGGTCGGTGCGAAAGTAGGGATCGAGCTTCACGTGCGGGGGCGTTGCCGACACTGTCCCGTCGGGCCTGAACGAAATGTTCCATCCCGGTCCCGATTCAGCGGCCGCAGTGTCCAGGCCCGCATCCACCGGTGCCTGCCAGTCCAGATAGCTTCTTCGCCCCACAAACGCTTCCGCCACCTCTCCTTCGATAAGCCATTGACCCCACTGTCGCCGGGCACGGACGATCACCGATGCTGAGTGTTGCGCCATGTAGTCCAGCGGCACCTCGTTGCGAACGTCACGGCTCTTCTGCCACGTATAGGTCACCTTGGAAGACGCCCAATCGGTTACGTGCCACTCCAGGTCGGTTTCGACCCCGGTAGACCAGGCCCGGGTGTCGTTGCCGTGGGTCACCGCCGTGCGGGACGAATCCCGGGACCCCGACAGGTCCAGGCGCGGGATGACCAGCTCTTCCATCCGGTTGTAGAAGAAATCGGAAGCCAGCCGAACCTTGTCGATCGGCGTAAGGATCGCTCCGACATCAAGCGCGACGATATACTCGGGTTCGAGCCGCGGATTGGACACGAGCGTGACGTTGGCGTTGATAGGAAGGTCGGGCATATACAGCTCGCTCATGGCCGGAGCCCGAAACGCCCTTCCTCCCGAGGCGCGAAACGTGAGCCCATCGGTCGCCCGAAACATCGCGGCAAGTTTCGGCGAGACCACCGTACCGAATACCGAGTGAATATCCACCCGCCCTCCGGGCACGACACGCCACCGCGCACCCGGCGAGATCTCATCCTGGACATACACCCCCACCGTGCTTATGCCGTCACGCAACCCGGGCTCGCCGCGCCCGGACTTCCCCTCGTCCCGCTCCCGCACCCTTCCGAATGCAATCGCATTACGGAGGAAATCGGCGCCGCCGGTCAGCACGTGGCGCTCCCCCAGACGCCTCACCGCCTGGATCTCCACCTGACCGTCGTCGGAATGCGATGTCCACCGGCTCGGCACAAGACCGCCGCCGGCGGCCAGGGGGCTCTCGCTCAGGAATTCTCCTCCTACACGGCGGTAGTAGCCGCGAGCCCTGAGCTGGAGGTTGTCGCCGACAGTGGTTTGAACTTCGGGCCCCACAAGGACCTTGCTCCCCCTGGTGATGATATCCCGTATCGGATCGGTGTTCCTCGTGCGCCCGAAACCGAGGTCGCTGTCGAAATAGCGCGTATGAATCGTGAGTTTTGTACGCTCGGAGATTCGATAGCCGAACCGCCCGAAAATCCGGGTGTCGGTATAGTCGTAGTTCTCGGCGGGGACATACCGCTCTTTGTTGACTCTCTTGACCAGGGCAACGCTGTCGGCAAGATAATTGCCGACCGTCCGATAGCCGACATCAATCAGGTAGTCCATCCGTTCGGAGCCGGCGCTGCTTTGGGCCTCCACGTTCCACAGTCCGGTCCGGGCGGCCTCTTTCGCCCACTCCCCCACTCCCTCGTCGCGCCCGCGACGGACATAGGGCTCGACCATGGTGAAAGGGAAGCTTGTCTCCAGCCGGGCCGATGCGCCGGGGGGGCCGTCTCCCTCACGTGTCAGAATGTTGACGACACCGCCGAATGCGTTCGCCCCGTACAATGCCGACTGCGGCCCGCGGACAACTTCCACGCGCTTCACCGCAAGCATCGGCACCTCGTTGATAATCAGAAAAGGGGTCCCCGATGCATTGGTGGGAATCCCGTCGACCAGCACCAGCATGCGTGTGGCCGCAAACGATGCGGGGATGCCGCGCATGATAATATCCGACGGGATACCTTCCCCGATACCAACCACCCGCTTCACCTTCACACCCGCTTCGTACTGAAGCAGGTCTTCGATGCTGCGCGCCGGCGCCGAGACAATACGCTGGGAATCGATGATCGCTACGGAGGCGGGAGTTTCGGAGAGACGCCGCGTGGTTCGCGTAGCGGTGACTACCATCCGGTCGAGTTCAGGAGGCGATGTCGCCGAGGAATCCGCGTTCGTTTCGGAGCGCGGCTCGGCCGACCCGGCGGTGTCCGGGAGAGCGTGGACAGCCGCAACAAGCAGCAACATGGTCGGAATTCGAACAAGCATTGACGTCTCGGTCCCCCCTGCGCCGGCGGATAGCTACGTTTTCAAAATACATGCCGCGGCGGCAAACGGACTCCGGATTGCGCAAAGAAGCGCAACAGATGTAATTTATTATGTTTTTCAGATGCGCTTCCTGAGTACCGCGTACGGGGAGTATGCCCGCTCCGAAGGTTGAATGCGGCCCGGGAGGAGAAGCGCAACGAAACGCCGTCTCTGCAAAAGGAATCATTGTGAAAGCAAAAACCCATCCCAGGTACGCACCGGCAAAATTCACCTGCTCCTGCGGCAATGTAATCGAGACACGATCCACGGTCGGTGATGCGCACATCGAAATCTGCAACAAATGCCACCCATTCTACACCGGCAAACAAAAGCTTATCGATTCGGCGGGGCGTGTTGACCGGTTTCGCAGGCGCTACGCCAAGGCCAAGACCCCGGAATCTTAGCATCGAATCAGTCAATCCCCGGGCGTGGGTGGGACCGTGGTCCCGCTGCGCCTCTTTTTTATTGACCTCTTCTCCGAGGCCCTCGCCCGGCGGCGATCCGGACGATCAATGAATCAGGTTGTGCGGGGGGGGCATACGGGAAGAGCTGGTTTCGGGCCGAACGGTTATTTCTTCGCCCGCCGGAAATCCTCCTGAAACGGGGTATCGACGGCGGGGGGTCACCCATGTCGGGAACATTCCATGGTCGAGAAAGTACGCGGAGCACTGCAGCGATTCCGGGAGCTTGAGCAGGAGATGGCGGCACCGGAGACGGTGGCGGATCCTTCCCGGATGGAGACGCTGGGAAAGGAGTACGCCGCGCTGGCAAGAAACATGCCGGTATTCAAGAAGTATCTCAGCGTGCTGCGGCAGCGGGATGAAACCAGGCAGTTGATCGCGACCGAGCAGGATCCGGAGATGCTGGCGCTTGCCCGTGAAGAGCTGGCCGGGCAGGAGCACCTTCTGCCCGAGCTGGAAGACAAAGTCAAGGTGCTGCTTGTTCCTCCCGATCCCACGGATTCCAAGAACGCGGTCGTTGAGATACGGTGGGGCACGGGGGGAGTTGAAGCCGGGATATTTGCGGCGGATCTTTACAGCATGTACGCCCACTACTGCGAGTCGAAGCAATGGCGTCTGGAAGTACTCAGTTCAAGCTACGGTGAATTGGGCAGCATCAAGGAGATCATCTTTTCGGTATCCGGCCAGTCCGTCTACGGGCGCCTGAAGCACGAGTCGGGAGTGCACCGGGTGCAGCGTATTCCCAGGACCGAAAGCCAGGGGCGCATTCACACATCGGCCGCGTCGGTGGCGGTGCTGCCGGAGGCGGATCAGTTTGAGGTGGCAATCGAGCCCTCCGAGCTTCGCATTGACGTCTACCGGTCGAGCGGCCCCGGGGGTCAATCGGTGAATACCACCGACTCGGCGGTCCGGATCGTGCATATTCCGACGGGCCTGACCGTCACCTGCCAGGACGAGAAATCGCAGCACAAGAACAAGGCCAAGGCCGTGAAGGTCCTTGCCTCGCGTCTCTACGACATGAAGCTGCGGGAGCAGGAGGACGAAGAGACGGCGCGGAGACGTTCCATGGTAGGCAGCGGCGACCGCAGCGAGAAAGTCCGTACGTATAATTTCCCCCAGGGCCGCGTCACCGATCACCGGATCGGATTGTCGCTCTACAAGCTCGAATCGATCATGGGCGGGGACCTGGACGAGCTTATCGAAGCGCTGGTTCTTGCTGATGTCAACGAGCGATTGAGACTCCGATGACACGTTCGAACCCGGTGGCGCACGGAGCCGGGACAACCGCGGGCGCAATGCTTCGGCGCATCACCCGCGAACTCGGCGATGAGGCCGGTCCGTGTGCGGCGTATGAAGCGGAGGCGATTCTCCGCGACGTTCTGAGCTGCTCCCGCGAGGCGCTGTACCTGCGGGCGGACCGGAAACTCTCCAGGGAAGAAACTTCGCGTATCGACGGTATCCTCCGGAGGCGGCTCAGCTCGGAGCCTCTGCCCTACATTCTTTCACGCTGCTGTTTCTACGACCGGGAGTTTTTCGTCGACCCACGGGTGTTGATCCCGAGGCCCGAGACGGAGATACTCGTGGAGCTTGTTCTGAAGCGTGAACCGGACGGGCGCATACGAGTGCTGGATATCGGGACGGGCTCGGGGGCCGTTGCCGCCTCTCTTGCGGCCCATCGTTCGGCATGGTCGCTGACGGCCTCCGACATCTCCCGGGAGGCTCTGACGGTAGCCCGGCTCAATTGCGGCACTTCGGTCCGTCTTGTCCGCGGCGAGCTGGCCGGGTTCGTTCGAGGCGGGGAGCGGTTCGACTGTGTCGTGTGTAATCCTCCCTACATACCGACGCGGGAGATCGAGCAGCTCGAGCCGGGCGTGCGGCTGTTCGAACCACGGGCGGCGCTGGACGGCGGCCCCGACGGTCTGGAGTTTATCCGCCGGCTTGCACGAGAGTTGCCCGGTATCATGCGGTCCGAAGGCAGGCTCTATTTTGAAATTGGATATGGTCAATCGGAGGCGGTGTGCGGCATCCTCGCGGATGCGGGGTGGCGGCGAATCCTGACGGAGCCCGATCTGACCGGGCGCGTGCGTGTGACAGGCGCGGTGCGCCCCGAATCGATTGACCGGCATGGGTGAGAGTCCGGCTTGTCCAATGAAGCTCAGACCACTGAAACGCAATCCTCTCACGCGACTGCTTTCGGCCGGCTACGGCGATGCGGTGGGTCTGCGCAACCTGGCCTACGATCGCGTCCCCGCCTTGTCCTCCGAAGCTGCCCGGCCGGTGATCTGTGTCGGCGCACTCCATGCCGGGGGTACCGGCAAGACGCCCATGACGGCACGTGTGGCCGAGAGATTGATCCGCGGCGGCTGCACGGTGGTCCTGTTGAGCCGGGGGTACGGACGGCGAGGGGCTGAACCCGTCGTGATCACCTCGGAGCAGAGGGTGGATTCCTGGAGGCGTGTCGGTGATGAGCCGTATCTGCTCAAGCAGCGTCTTCCGCGATTGTGGATGGGAATCGGGGCCGACCGCGTTTCTCTGGCCCGGCGGATCGGGCGTTGCTGCCCGCCGGCAACGGTATTCGTGATGGATGACGGGTTTCAGCACCGGCGACTCCGCAGGAACCTGGACATCGTCTGCCTTCCTCCGGCCCCGGAGTATCCCGAGCATCTGCTTCCGACCGGCTTTCTCCGCGAACCTCCGGCCGCACTCCAGCGGGCCGGCGTTGTCTGTGTGATCGGAAGCCCCGGGGAACTGGCGGCAATGGAGCGACGGCGTAGGATGGTACTGAAACGTGTCCCTCGTTTGCAAGCGGCGCTGTTGTTTCAGCGCCCCGATTGCTGGGTTCATCTC
The DNA here is from genome assembly GCA_964571815.1 of uncultured Fibrobacterota bacterium. Taxonomy (GTDB): domain Bacteria; phylum Fibrobacterota; class Chitinivibrionia; order Chitinivibrionales; family WJKA01; genus CAZNDN01. The sequence continues at coordinate 30,106 of CAZNDN010000024.1, forward strand.
GGGACGGGGCGCCGGGCGGCCAGGCCGCCGCTGCACAACCCCTCGGCTCTCTGCGCAATCGCCCGGCCGGAGCGCTTCGCGGCCATGATTTCTCAACAGGGCGTCTCCTGCCGATCCACCCGGTGCCTGCGCGACCACGATCCCTTCGAAGACGACGGGCTGCTTCTCCGGGAGGCCCGAGACG
>CAZNDN010000024.1:30389-38843 GCA_964571815.1 uncultured Fibrobacterota bacterium
TATGGTTATCTAATTCCTTTCTCCGAGGAGGTATCGGATGCGTCTACGCGTCTGGGTGGGGTGTGCACTTCTTGCAGTCATGGCTTCGGCCATTGTGACATCAGTCTCGGCGGCTCAGTTCGTGCGGGTGGAGGAAGCGTTTGCGCCGGTGTACAAGTTTCTCGATCCTCAGTCGGAAATCATCACGCAGGCCAAAAAGGGGGATCATTTTGAACTGGTCTACGCGGGGACATCCTGGTACCAGGTCAAAGTGAACAACCAGGTGGGATGGCTGGAGAGGCGTGCGGGAGAAGTCGTGGATACTCCACGCAGTGCTCCCCTCGGCGCATTCGCGGTCTTTCTGGTAATTATCCTGGGCACGTTCATCGCGCTGTTCGCCTTCATCCAGAAGCAGAGAACCGCGGAGATTTAGGCCTCCCCCGGAGGTGCTCGCAACGCCCATGATCACGGGGGAACAAGCCGGACATCGATACCTTGCAAGGCCGAGAACGCTGATCGTCTTAGCAGTGCTCCTGCTTGCCGGCGGCTCGCCTCGAGCTCAGAGCGAAACGGGCGGCCCCGAGGCCTCTGCGCGGGCGAGGATCACGGTCGAGCGTCATACGAAGGTATACCGGCGTGCAAGTCGCAATACGGCAGTGCTGGGTTATGCACTCAGCAGCGTCCGCTACCCGCTTCTTCAGCGAAGTGAGGGCTGGTGTCGGATCGATTTTCGCGGTACGCCCGGATGGATCAATGAAAACGAAGCCGGGGGCGTCCGCGTGCTCGACATCACGCCCGAGCAGCCGCCCGACACGGGAACGACGCGCACACCATCACCGCCGCCACCGTCGCCCCGAGCCGGAGCGCGTACGATAGTTACGGTCAAGGGCAATTTTGCCGAAGTCCGCACGAGCCCCGACCCGGATTCGAAGCCGATAGCATTTGCGCTCAGCGGGGAAAAATTCCTCGTCGTCAAGCGCAGAGGAACATGGGTCGGCATACCGTTCAAGAATACGATCGGCTGGATTCGGGAGAGGGACCTGTCCCGCCTGCCCTCAAAGACCGAAACCGCGCAAAAGAGTGACTCCCCTGCTTCCACCACATCCGCCCCGACCCGCGCCGGGCGGCGACCACGCACATCGCCTCATTCCCGGACTCCCGCACAGCGCAACAAGGGCCTGCTTTCGCGGTTGCTGGGAACGGAAGACGAGGATGAGCAGGTCGAGGATTCAACCTGGCTGCACCCGTCGGCCCGCCTGCTCGGGGATGAAGCCGATACGCAAGCTGTGCGGAACGATTCGATGCCGGCGCTCCCCGTGGAGGAGGAGAACCGGGAGCTGCTGTTTGTTGTGGTTCTGGATACGGCCGACGTTCATCGATTTCTGTCGACTTCCTCACCGGTGCTCGGGGTGGCCTTTCGTGGAGAACGCTACCGGCTTGTTGCCGCTGGGAAAACGTGGTGCAAGATAGTGTTCGGCGACACGCTGGGGTGGATCCGGCGGGAGGACGCAGGGATACCGGGGCAGCAGCGGCGGGAGGGCCCGATCGCCGAGCTGCTTCGAAGTCCGCGGCTGCTCCTTGCCTCAACCGCGGTGGTCCTTACGGGCCTGCTTGCGGCCCTGATAATCGCCGTTGTCGGCGCTTTGCGGAGAAGGAAAGCAAAACGTCGTGCACAAACATCGTCATCCAAAACCTGCCTGCTTGTCGCCCACACACCCAAACGGGTGGAGTACGCCTTCTCCAGTACCCGGGTCAGTCTCGAGAAGTGCTTCACCGAAATCGGGTTCGATGTCACGACCGCGACACAGATCGAGGTGGCGCGCAACATTCTGACTCACTATGTTCCCGACGTGATCTGTGTGGACTGGGAATTCTCCCGTGATGTCCAGGGAGAACTCGAACGGATGCTGACCGATAAGGTCACAACCGCCAACAGCTTCGTTATTTTCTACAACGTCCCCGACCCTCCGACCGTAGCGCGAAGCTCGATCATTCTCAACGCATCGTACCTGGGTTTTTCGGTCTCCGACCGTGATATCTTCAAGCTGGTTACCCCGCTGGTGATTACCGGTCGCAAGACCAAGATCATTCGCAAGAGCGTTGAGGCGCACGCGCTGGAGGGCGACATCGGCCCGGAGAGCCTGCTGGAAATCCTCCAGTTCATCGAGATCGGCAAGAAAACGGGTTGCCTTCTGGTGGACCGCGAGAGCCCATTCGGCATGCTGTATTTCGACGAAGGTGAGATCGTGTTCGCGGCTGCTCCGGGGCTCTCCGGAAAACAGGCTGTCTGGAGAATGCTCGATCTGAACCGCGGCAAATTTCGATTTGTCGCGGGCCGTCTTCCCAACAGCCGCAACATCACCGAGGGAACGCTTGCCATCCTGATGCAATGGTCCAAGGAGCGCGATGAAGCTTCTCGGGATTGACTACGGTCGCCGTCGCATCGGCGTTGCCGCAACGGATGAATCGGGCACGCTTGCGCGCGGAATCGGCGTAGTCGATCGGAAGAAGCATCCCGACGCGTACGCGGCACTGGCCGGGATTGTACGAAGCGAGAAGCCGGGCGCGCTCGTGGTGGGACTTCCTCTGGATCGAGACGCTCGCGAGACGCGCATGTCCCGTGAGGTACGGAAGTTTGCCGGGGGGCTTGCCCGGCACGTTTCCCTTCCCGTTCATTTCGTAGACGAGTCCCTGACCTCCCGCCGCGCATCGGAGCTTCTTCTGGCACGCAAACGCGCACAACGGCATAATAAGGAGATGGTGGATCGTCTTTCCGCATGTCTTATCCTGGAGGCTTTCCGCGAGGGCCTTGTATGCGACGACTGAGAGGTACGGCCGGTGTGGTTGCCGTGTCGGTATTGCTGCCCGCGGTAACCTGTCCTACACCTGAGCCCCCGCTTCCACCCCGGCTTGCATCGCCGCGGTTCGTCTCCATGAAACCCGCGGCCGTTCGCAGCGGGGGACGATACCGAGAGGCAATCAGCTTCTGCTGGGAGGCTCCGCCCGAAGATTCCAACCGGGTGGACAACTACACCGTGCTTCGTGAAATCCGCGACAGTTCCGACACGATACGCACCGTGGCCGTCTACGGTATTCCACGTGACGTGGGCTGTTACTTCGATCCGATCGAGCATGTCGAGGCTCCGCCCGAACGCACCTACAAGAACGTCTATTACCGGATTTTCGCAACGGATACGGTCGGCGAGCCGGGTGACACGTCGGATGCCGCGTGTTTCGTCCTTGCGGCGCCACCCTTCCTGGTCAACCCTCACGAGGGGGATACACTCACGCCTGAGGCGTTTCAATGGCGTGTGGCCGGGTTCGGAGATTCCTACGATACCTACATGGAGCTGTTCCGCGAGGACAGCCTGCTGTGGCGCAGCGATACGCTTCGGGATATATTCGGCGGACTGGACGATTTCGGAAACCATGAGATGCGCCTTCCGGACTCTCTCTCTCCGCTGCCGTCGGGTTCGTATGCCTGGGCCGTCTTCCTCGATGTCAGCGTCGGTAAGTATCCCTCTTCGATACGGGTCGGTGCGTTCCATGTTCGCTAGGCTTCTCAGGGGCACAACGCAGGCGGTGCTGGTGCTCGTTTCACTATGCGCGGCCGTCGAATACGAGATTGTGAACATCGAGCGCAGCGGCCTCCGGATTGCCTTCCGAGACGCGGCCGGAGACCGGATGCTGCCGGACTTCCTTGGATTCAGCTCCCGTCCCGACCTCGAGCCCGCGGTGCGGATCCGGCCGGCCGGTCGGTGCGGGTCGCCGGCCGAAATGTCCGCGGAGTACGCCGGCCGTCGCGGGGCGGATTACATTCAGTGGATCGCCTTCAGCGTTCGACCCTGCCCCGGCGGCTCTCAAAGCGGAACAATCACCGTCGACTACGGCGCCCCCTGCGTCGACATGCGCGGAACCGGCCGGGCACGGATCGACAATGGTGTCGTTCATGTGCCGCTGCTCTCCGCTCTTTCCAAATCGCGCTCGGTGTCCCCACCCTCTCCGCCCTGTGAATCGGGAGTGAAAATGGAAGTTGCGGCCGATGGTATCTACGTGGTGAAAGGCTCGGATCTTCGCCGCGCCGGGGTGCCCATCAACCGTATCCCTTCACGAAGCTACCGTCTGTTTCTCCGCGACCGGGAAATCCCTCTCTACGTTGCCGGATCCCATCGAAATACACTGAGCGAGAGCGACGAGCTTCTGTTCTACGGCCGCATGCTCAGGGGAAGCAACCACCACTATGCGCACTACTCGTTTGCCAACGTCTACTGGCTTACCTGGAACGACGGTGCGCCGGGGATACGCGTGGCCGAGGCTTCGGGACGCCTGCGCCTTGACAGGAGCCGCTATCGCGATCGGGAGCAGCGGGACGTGGAACCGACCGCGAGGGATTTCAGAGACACCGTGCATATCGAGCTGGACAACGGAATCCTGTGGCTGGGCGGTATCGAGCAGCCCCGGGAGCTTCGGGTCACCGAAGATACCGGCGAGGATGTCGACAACTGGTACTGGGGTACGATGGGCGAAAAGGAACTGACCGAATTCACCTTCCCGCTGGTTTCTCCCGCGGCCCGCGGCCGCGCACGCATCCGCATCGGGCTGATGGGGATAACGGCGATGGACGATCAGGACACGGATCACATGCTGACGGTGCTGCTCAACGGTGAGTCGCCGGGCGGCTCCGCCCGGACCGCGGCCTGGGACGGGCAGAAGGCGCACGTGTTCACGCTTCCCTCGGTCTCCAACGAGCTGCTCGCGCACGGCAAAAACGAACTCGCATTCGTGACAGTCAACCGGGGGTTCGCCGACCGAAGTGCATTAAACTGGATTGAAATTGCATACGACCGGGATTTCCGGGCACTGGACAATGCGATTCATTTCAGAAATCACCCGGAGGACATCGATGCGCTGAAACAGTTCGAGATCGAGGGCTTCACCCGCCCGTCGCTGGAGCTGTGGGATATCGGCGGTGCCAGGTTTATCGAGGAGTTCACGGTTCGCCGGGAGGAGACCGGTAGAAAAGAGACGTTCACGCTCGTGTTTCAGGACAGCCTGCCGCGTGTTACACGCTTCTACGCGCAGTCGACCGACAAACGCCGCCGTCCGGCCCTCATGCAACTGGATACGATACGGACGGCCTGGAACTGGGGCACCGATATCGACTACGTCATGATCACCCCCCGCCGGTTCGAGGGGCTTCTGCAACCTCTCGCGGAGCTTCACCGGTCCCGGGGGCTTCGCACACGTATTGTCGCGCTTGAGGACATTTACAACCGGTTCGGCTACGGCCTTCGCGATCCCGAAAGTATCAGGCGCATGCTGCGTTTCGTCTGCGAGCGCGCGGGAGATACCCCCCCGCGCTACCTTCTTCTGGCCGGCGACGCTTCGCACGATTTCGACAAGACGGCCGCGGGCCGAAGCTCCAACGTGGTTCCTACGCACCTGAGCCGCGTCTCGAACTGGGGCCCGTGCTCCAACGACGGCTACTTCGCGGAGATCTTCGGTGACGACCATATCGCCGACCTCTACACCGGACGCTTCCCCGCCCGGGATTCGGCCGACCTTCAGCGCATGGTACGGAAGACGATTCGGGTACTGTCCATGGAGGAGCCGGGATTCTGGCGGGAAAACCTGCTGCTGGCCGGGGGGCGCGAAGCGGTTTTCACCCGGTTCAACAACCGCGTCCGCGCCGCGTATGTCGGGAATGCACTGCACATCGAGCGCATTGACGCCGACCCGGCATCACCGTACTTCACCACCCGGACCGGAGCGTCGCAGCACCTGGCGGACATGATCAACACCGGCGTGTACGCGGTGAATTTCAACGGTCACGGCGGCGGCAATGTGTGGTCGGACAACCGTCTGTTCTCCTACACCGACATGGGCAAGCTGTACAACGATCAGTGGGGCGAAGGCGGACGACTCCCGCACGTTTTCAGCTTCACGTGTCTGACCGGTTTCTTCGAAAGCACCGAATACCGCTCGCTGGGAGAGGAATTTCTCCGAAGCTCCGAAGCGGGAGCGGTAAGTTTCTACGGCGCCTCCGGGTATACTTCGCGAAACGGCAACATCGAGATGAATGCATTGCTGCTGCGAGACGCCGTTGCGGGGAGCTTCGAGAGTATCGGCGAACTGCTCCGGCGCGCCGAAACCCACATGCTGGTGCTCGATCCCTTCAACAACCTCCCACTGGTGCGCCAGTACAATCTGATCGGCGACCCTGCCCTTCCCTGGCGCCTGCCTCCCGACACCCTGGACCTGGCGCTGTCGCGCACCGCCCTCGCGGCTGGGGATACCCTTACGATCAAGGGAAAAACCGGATCGATCCGCGGAGGGAAGGTGAAGGTGCGCGTGATGTCCGGCACCGAACAGATCGCCGGAGCGACTAACGCCTTCTCCCGGGGTCGGTTCAGGCACGACGTGGTTCTGAAGGACTCCGCGGTCGTTACCCGCGGCCTGGTGCGCGCCTACGCATGGAACGACAGCTCCGAGGTTCGCGGATGGGTGCCGTTTGCCAAGGACCGGATTGTCATGCATAACGTGACCGCATCGCTTGACACAATTCATTTCGGCGACTCGGTGCGAATAAGCGGCGAGCTGAGTTCCCCGTCGGGCGGTGCGCTGCCGGCAATGCGGTGCCTGTACGCGGTTGCTTCGCCGTTTATCGATGAAAGCGAGTTTGAGGCGGACGGAAGCGTGGGGATCTCCGCACTGGATTCCACCCGCTGGATCACCTCGTCGCCGGTTCCCGTTCGTTTCCAGGGGGTGGACAAGACGAGTCTGAAGATTCGATTTCGCTCAACCGATGCTTTTGAAATGTCGGAGATATACTCCTTCACCGTGTATCCTCTCTGCGACCTCCGTATCGAGCGGGACTCGGTACGCGTCGTGTTTGCCGACGATTCGCTTCGAGCGGTATTCTCCGTCCACAACAGCGGTGCGGCCGCTGCCGGACCTTTCGGCGTGAGGGCGGTCTGGGGCACGGCGCCCGACACGGTGCACGCCGGCGGCGCTGTTCGGAAGGATTCTTCGAGGGTGGGCGAGTCGGTGCCGTTCGCCCTGGCGCTGAGCGACACACAGGGCGTTATGCCGCTTTCGGTCTACGTCAACCCGGCCCGCGACCCCGTGGAGATTGACTATGCCAACAATCGCGGGCATGCAACGCTGCGGGTCGGCCGGGCGCGTCTCAGAGATGTCACGGACACCCTCTTCTCGCCCGGCGGCGGGGTCGCGGTGTCTCCGGCCGCGCGGCTCTCCCGACGACACACCGTGTTTCTTTTCGGCACCCCTCCCCAACGGCGTGCTCCACGGGCCTCGGGCGGCGCCTGGGTTCCCCTCCGCGGAGATTCGGTGGCCGCGTTCCGTATCGCGCTCCGCCGAAAGCTTCGCGCCCGTGATTCGCTGCGCTGGTCTTTCGAGCCGGCCCGGAGTTGGCTCGAAGCTCATGGCGGAGAGGGAACATCGAAATCCCGTGCCGAAAAACCTTCGGCCGCCACGCCGGTGCTTATGCGCTTCGACACCCTGGCGGGAGGATGGCTGCCGGTCCGGACCGGCGAGAACGCCGATTCTTCCCGACTGAGCCTCACCACACGAACCAGGGGTCCGTTCGCCGCCGCAACTATCGAGGACCACGAGCCGCCGACCATACAGGTGTCGGTGGCCGGACAACCGATAACGTTTCTTGACTACGCAGCCAGAAACAAGGCATTCGACATCTCTATCTTCGATCCCTCGGGTGTTGTGGCTCACTCGGTCGAGGTGGCGCTCAACGGGACGCTGCTTGATGAGACTGAGTGCTCCCGGCCGCACCAGGCCGACAGTTCCGGCAATGTGCGTCTTACCGCTTATCCACCCGGGAAACGCCGAATCGATTCACTGTCGGTCCGCGCATCAGACTTCGCCGGCAACGACACAACCGCGTTCTTTGCCTATCTTCCGGGCGAGAAACTGAGAATCTCGTTTCTTGCCTGCCACCCCAATCCCTTCACCGACGCCCACAACACGGGCGAGGGGATCCGACTCGCGTTTCTGCTGACCGATATGGCCGACGAGGCGCGGCTCAGTATCCACACGATCAGCGGCAAGCGGATCCGGCACTGGAAGTTCCGCGATGCGATCGGATACCGTGAAGTGGGATGGGACGGGCGAAGCCGGCACGGATATCATCTCGCCAACGGTACCTACTACCTGAAACTCACCGCCCGCAGCGGCAAACGTGAAGTAAAGAAGCTCATCAGAATCGCGAAGCTCGAAGGCTACCGACGGTGAGAGGAGAAAATCGCCGGCCCCCATTCGTAGCCTTTGAACCGTGACCTTACCCACCCTGCGTGCCGGTGTCATGCGTGACAGTTTTTGGCCCGCTGCTGGGAGAGTAGGTGGAGTGGGGAATGGGGAATGCGGAATGGGAAATGTGGAATGGAAGTATAGTCAGTGGAGAAAGTCGTGGCTCACGGGGGACCGGGGTACGCCTCGATT
>CAZNDN010000025.1:0-13599 GCA_964571815.1 uncultured Fibrobacterota bacterium
GCGCCCCTTTTGTCCTTGTTGACAGGTATGTCACACATATAGTATAATAGCGGCATAAGGTATCCAAAATATTGTGCTTTGGTGAATCTGCTACGCTTCTCTGCCGGCATGGTATACTTCTTCGGAATCTGTGACGCACACTCCTTTCCGGCTGTTTCCCCGGACCGGCGAGAACTTCTTCGCCGGAGAAGCTCCCTTTCCGGCTCGTTTGAGTGGGGTTGGCGTCTCCGCGGGCGCAAGGACCCGCGAAGCATTGACACGGCCGGGTATCGTTTTATTTTTGGAATACCAGATAGTGTAGATTCGATTCTTCGTTGCACATCATCCAAGGTAAGGAGGGCGCCGGCGCCATGATTTCAACGATCAGGAAACGGGACGGAAAGCTTGCCCACTACGATAACTACAAGATTGCCAACGCCATCTTCAAGGCCGCCGAGGCGGTCGGGGGGAAGGATTTCGGTCTGGCCCTTTCACTGGCCAAACAGGTGGAAGAGCTGGTGGGCAAGAAGTTTCATTCCAACTCAATCCCCGCCGTTGAGGAAATACAGGACCTGGTCGAGAAGGTACTCATAGAAAACGGTCACACCAGGGTTGCAAAAGCATACATTCTTTACCGGGAACAGCACCGAAGGCTTCGGGACACGCAGGATCTCCTGCTGGATATTGCCAACACGATGGACGGCTATCTCAAGCAGCAGGATTGGAGGGTAAACGAGAACTCCAACGTCAATTACTCCCTGGGAGGATTGATTCTTCATAACAGCGGGGCGATCACCGCCAACTACTGGCTCGAGAATATCTATGGACACGAGATTTCGGAGGCGCACCGAAACGGAGAGATTCATATCCATGATTTGAGCATGTTCTCGGGATATTGTGCAGGCTGGTCTCTGAGACAACTCATCGCCGAAGGTCTTGGGGGAGTCACGAACAAGATTTCATCCCGCCCCCCGCGGCATCTGACCACCCTGGTGCAGCAGATGGTTAATTTCCTCGGAATACTCCAGAACGAATGGGCCGGTGCTCAGGCCTTTTCATCGTTCGACACCTGCCTTGCGCCGTTCGTTCGCATCGATAACCTGAACTATGCCGAAGTCAGGCAGTGCGTGCAATCGTTCATTTTCGGGGTGAATACTCCGTCCCGGTGGGGTTCCCAGGCCCCATTCACGAATATCACTCTGGACTGGGTGGTTCCCGAAGACTTGAAAGACAAGCCGGCGATGGTGGGCGGTGAGTTGCTCGACTCCACCTACGGGGAATATCAGCCCGAAATGGATATGATCAACAAGGCCTTTCTGGAGGTGTTCAGGGAGGGGGATGCTGAGGGGCGGGGCTTTGCCTATCCCATTCCAACGTACAATCTCACAAAGAACTTCAACTGGGACAGTGAGAACGCTGATTTGCTGTTCAAGATCACGGGGAAGTACGGGACCCCGTATTTTCAGAATTTCATCAATTCCGATCTCAACCCGGGCGATGTTCGCTCGATGTGCTGCAGGCTGCAACTGGACAGGAGGGAGCTTCGCAAGCGCGGCGGCGGGCTGTTCGGGGCCGATGAGTTCACCGGATCCATCGGCGTGGTTACGGTCAATCTGCCCCGGATCGGCTATCTCTGCTCCACTCGCGAAGACTATTTCAGCCAACTGGGTCACCTCATGGACCTGGCGAGGGAATCGCTGGAGATGAAACGCCAGGTCATTACACGGCTCATGGACCAGAAGCTGTTTCCCTATACCCAGCGATACCTCCGGCACTGGAACAACCACTTCTCGACTATCGGGCTGATCGGAATGAATGAGTCGACGCTCAATTTTATGGGCAAGGACCTCTCTGATCCCGAAGCACGGGAGTTTGCCGCCGAAGTGCTCGGGTATATGCGCGACAAGCTTGTGACCTACCAGGAGCAGACCGGGCACCTTTACAATCTTGAGGCTACACCCGGTGAAGGGACCTCGTACCGGCTGGCAAAAATCGACCGCAGGAAATTCTCACGCATGACTATCCCCGGTGACGGGAATCCCTACTACACGAACAGCACGCAACTGCCCGTGAATACGACCGACGACATGTTCGAGGCACTGGAGATGCAGCGCGAACTCCAGAAGCTGTACACCGGCGGGACCGTCTTCCACGGTTTTATCGGCGAAGCCATTGACGATGTAGCAAGCACCAGGAAGCTCGTACGCAAGATCGCCGAGAATTTCGATATTCCCTACTTCACCCTCTCGCCGACATTCTCGGTGTGCAGACTGCACGGCTATCTCAAGGGTGAGCATTTCTCGTGTCCCAACTGTGGTGAAGACACCGAAGTTTATTCGCGTATTGTGGGATACTACCGACCCGTCAAAAACTGGAACCTGGGGAAGAAGTCGGAATACCGGGACCGGAGAGTGTACCGGGTCGACGTATCCGGGTCCTCCTCGCCTGCCGCGGGGGAGGTACTGTCACAACCGGAGCCTGCCAACACCCCCGCCGAACTATGTCAGACGATAAGCGCCCCATAGTTGTCGGGTGGGTGAAGAACTCCCTTATCGACTATCCGGGGATGGTGGCAACCGTGCTTTTCCTCTCCGGCTGCAACCTGCGCTGCCCTTTTTGCCACAATCCGGGGGTTGTCCACGGCCGGACGGGGGAATGTCATGCCTGGGAAGACATTGTTGGATTTCTTCGACACCGCCGGGGGCTGATTGACGGCGTTGTACTCACCGGCGGTGAACCGACGCTGCATGGCGGCGAACTGGCCGGGATGATTCGCCGGATGCGGGAGCTGGGCTACCGTGTCAAGCTGGATACCAACGGCATGAAGCCGGAAGTGATCGAGATGCTTGCCCCGGACTATCTGGCCCTGGATGTGAAGACTGTTCCGCGCGGTTATTCGCGATGGCTCGGGGCGGGCGGAATCGACGTCGATGCTTCCCTTGAGCAGTCGGTGGAACTCTGCCGTCGGATGGGCCGCAATGCCGAAGTGAGAATCACGGCCGCACCGCGGATTCTCGATGATGTGATCATAGGGGAGATCGCGAAGCTGATCGAGGGCGTTTCGCTGGTGGTTGTGCAGCCGTTTCGCGCCGATGCGGAGTTGCTCGACCCATCATTCAGCAGGCTTGAGCCTCCTTCGATGGAGACTCTCCGGCAGTGGCGCGAGGTGCTCGGCGAGCATGTTGAAGAGTGTCGTATTCGAACGCGGTGGTAACCCTGGATGGTGTTGTTTTCGGTCCTGCAAGATGCTGTCGGGAAGGGGCCTGCCGGGTTTCATCCGCGCTATTCCAATCCTTTCCGGGGCCGGGCGGCACGGCGAGGCAGACTCACCGGGATCGGAGCAGAGGGTCGGTCTACTCAAGATGCACGCTTCTGCGTTTCAACCCGCTGAATGACGAGACTTCGGTGAAGCCGTTTTTCTTGAGGCAGGGAACGAGCTGGGTGAATGCCTTGCCGACGTGCCGGGGGGCATGAGCGTCGGACCCGAGGGTTATCGGTACGTCGTGCTGCCTGACTTGCTGCATGAGGAACTCGAAGGGATCTCCCCGACGGACTTTGTAAATCTGCGACCAGAGAAAGCCGTTGGAGTTCATTTCGATCGCGATATCGGCTTTTTTTGCCCCGGCAACGGTATCGGCGATGAGGGCGAAGACGTCGACTTCGCGAGAGCGAGGCCATCGTACGTAGCGCCAGATGAAATCCAGGTGCGACAAGGAGTGAAACAGGCCCGATTCCGCGGCGGCGCCCACCATATCGAAATACGCTTCGAACATTTCACCGGCCCGTGTCTGGGGAAGCTCGGCCAGGTGACGCCATCCGAAGCGCGGTAAGGAGTGGACCGAGGCGAGGTAAAAATCGAAAGGGTGGGCATCAAGCAACGGAACCAGCAGCTCCTCGGCCCCTTCAAGGTAATCCACCTCAAGGCCGATTCGAATGGCGATTTCCCTGGAGTACGTCTCACGCAGTTCAAAAAGCTCGCTCCAATATCGGTCGAGCCCGTCCCGGTCCATACCCCAGTCCCAGTAACGTTTTTTCTGTGATCGACTCAAGTAGTAGCGGCCGAGGTGATCGGCGAAGCCTATTTCGTCGAAGCCCCGGCGGACGGCTTCTTCGATATACTCGACGATCTTTCCTTGAGCGTGACCGCAATAAGGAGTGTGGATATGATAATCTATCCGCATGGGCGACAGGTTCCGTGGTTCATACTGTTACTTCGTCGACAGTTCCCTTCCCGTAGGCGCGCGCCCGTTCCAGGAGAGGATTGACCGTACTTTCCACGAACTCGTCGACTTGACGCGGTGCCCGGCCCGCGAACTGTCCCCTGTCCATCAGCGTTTCGAGGGACTCGGTGCTCAGTCCGAAGCGTTCATCATCGGCAATTCGTTTCAGCAAATCGTTGGGTGCTCCCTCGCGTTTCATCCGCATTGCCGCTTCCTGAGAATGCAGGCGGATCGCTTCATGAAGACGTTGTCGATCTCCTCCCCTTTTCACCGCCTCCATAAGGATATTCTCCGTGGCGATGAACGGGAGCTGGTCGTTGACATGCCGGGCGATAACTTCGGGATAGACAACCAGGCCACCGCAGATGTCGTGGGCGAGGTTGAGGGAAGCGTCGATTGCCAGGAATGCCTCGGGAATAGACAGTCGCTTGTTTGCCGAATCGTCCAGCGTGCGCTCAAACCACTGTTCCGCGGCGGTCATGGCCGGGGACTGGGCAAGGGAGATGACATAGCGCGCGAGTGCGGTGAGGCGCTCGGACCGCATCGGATTGCGTTTGTACGCCATTGCCGAGGAGCCCACCTGGCTTTTCCCGAACGGTTCCTCCACCTCGCCCAGATGCTGCAGGAGACGGATGTCGTTGGCCAGTTTGTGGAGTGACTGTGCTATGCCCGAGAGCAGCGCCCCGGCCCGGGCATCGAGCTTGCGCGTGTACGTTTGCCCCGTCACCGGCAGCAGATGGCCGAATCCCATGGAGTCCGCTACCTTGCGGTCGAGGGCCTTCACCTTTTCGTGGTCACCGTCGAAAAGCTTCAGGTAGCTTGCCTGCGTCCCGGTCGTTCCCTTTACTCCGCGAAAGGGAAGCCGATCGACATACTCGGCAACCGCTTCGAAGTCGACGACAAGGTCCATGAGCCACAGGCAGGCGCGTTTCCCGACCGTGGTGAGTTGGGCCGGTTGAAAATGGGTGAAGCCAAGGGTTGCCAGATCGCGTCGGCTGAGCGCGAAGTCTCGCAGTTGCCCGATGACGGAGGCAAGCTTGCGGACCACCAGTTGGCCGGCCTCCCGAATCTGGACAAGGTCGGTGTTGTCGCCAACGAAGGCGCTGGTGGCGCCCAGGTGCATGATCGGCTTTGCCGCGGGACACAGCTCGGCGAATGCATGCAGGTGCGCCATGACGTCGTGACGAGTTTGTTGTTCAATCTGTCTGACTTTCTCGTAATCGATGTCCGTCAGATGGCCCCGCATTTCGTCGAGTTGTTCATCCGAAATCGGCAGTCCAAGGCTTTGCTGGCTCTCCGCGAGAGCCAGCCACAGCTTGCGCCAGGTGCCGAATTTGAAATCGGGCGAGAAGATGTGGAGCATCTCCCGACCCGCGTATCGATCGGCGAGTGGGTTCCGGTAAATTCCCATGTCGGGGGGCGATTCGGGTGTCATAGAGGAGCTTTCCGTCCTTGTCGGGGTGGTCGTTTCTGTTTTTTTCGGCCTTGCCGTCGAGAGATTCATGCAAAATACTTTATTTGATCCACCGCTCCCGCGGGCCCGATGCCGGCCTCAGGGGGTGATGCAACTTGCACACGCCGGGAAGGACTTGTATTTTCCTAGTCAGGCATTCACGAAGGTTATTCGTGGATGTACGCCAATCCACAATCCTTTACAAGGAGTGCTGCCATGAGGAGGAGGACGGTTTTTTCAATGGCGGCGGGCATGATCCTGTGCATGCTCACCGTGAATGCTGTGGTGGCGGAGTCTGTCGAGGACCTGATGAGCGCCGGGGGAGAACTCTTGAGAAACGGCGCCTACGACCAGGCAGTCACCCGATTCCGCAGGGTCGTCGGGATGAACCCCGGCAACTTCGAAGCACAGTTCAACCTGGCGTTCGCCTACCTGAGCTGGGGGCGTTACGGCAACGCGGTCGAGGAATTCAAGAAGGCCGCGGGGATCGATCCGCGTAATTCGGATGTGTGGGCCAACATGGGCGTAGGCTACGAACGGCTCGGCCAGGAGCAGAATGCCATCAACGCTCTGTCCAAGGCGGTCAATCTCGACCCCACCAACGTGGAAGCGCGGCTGAACCTTGCTTCGATGTACGCCAACAAGGGCCACACGAAGCGGGCAATAGCCCAGTTCGAGCAGGTAATATCCATCGACGGCTCAAAACCGGTTGCGCTCACCAACCTGGCAAAGCTCATGGTTGGTGAGAACCGGCCTCGCGAAGCGAAATACTACCTGCGTGAGGCGATGGCTTATGAGCCCAACAACGCCGAAGCGCATTGGGAGTTGGGCAATATCCTCCGGGCACACGACAAGGCGCTCGACGAAGCGGAGAAAGAGTACCGAATCGCGATCAAGCTCGAACCGGATGAAGGGGCATACTACAACAGTCTCGGGCAATTGCTTCAGTCGCGGGGGAAGAAAGATGAGGCGCTTGAGGTGTATCGGAAATCCCTGGCGTTTGTGGACGATGCCCTTGAGAAGGAGGAGATCGAGGGCAGGATTGAGTTGCTGGAAAAAGGTGAATCCGGTGCCGCATCGGGAGGGCCCGGGACTGGAAGGAGCACTTTCCACACCGCCGGCAAGAGCGAGATTGAGAGACTGAAGGGGGAGCTTCGAGGAGAGGATCAAGCAGAGGCGGTAAAAACCGTTACTGTTGACTCCGTACCGTATGATGTCTCGAGCGAACTCGAGGGGCTTAATGAAGAGTCTGAAGATGCGTCTTCCTTCGACGTCAAGGCCGCGGCGAAGAAAAGGGCCCGGGAAAACGAGTAGTCTCCGGCGGGCTGTTCGAAATCGACGGGCCGCATGTTCTCCGCGGGCGGGGGGAATGCGGCCCTTGTTGTGTGAAGTCCCCGATCGCCGCTATGAACGCGACCGTGCCTCAACCCTACCGCTCGTATGCGAGCTACCTCCGAGAGCGTTTCGGCGGGGCCGTTCGCAAGGTGCCGATCAATGCGGGGTTCTCCTGCCCCAACCTTGATGGAACGACAGGTCGGGAGGGATGTGCTTTCTGCGCCAACCGGGCATTCAGCCCCGCGGTCGACAACGCCGGCTCGCCGGTGGAGCAGCTCGAGGCTGCGCTGCACCGTGGATGGGGTCGGAAGGCGGTCGGCTGTCTGGCCTATCTTCAACCCTACTCAAATACCTACGGACCGGCGAGCCGACTGCGAGGTATCTGTGAGCCGCTTCCGGCGATTCCGGGTGTCGTTGGTATTGTAGTGGGTACTCGTCCGGACTGTCTCCCGGAGGAGATCCTCGACTACCTTGCGGAGCTTGCGGAGCGAACCTACGTCAGTGTCGAGCTGGGCCTCCAGTCATCTCACGACGCCACGCTGAAGCTGCATAATCGGGGGCACGGCTACCGGGAGTTTGAGGATGCGGTGAAAGCGCTTGCGGGCCGGGGGATAGAATCGTCGACGCACGTCATCCTCGGACTTCGGGGCGAAACAGCTCCGATGATGATGGAGACGGCGCGGCGATTGTCTCGCCTGCCGGTTTCCGGAGTCAAGATTCACCAACTGATGATTCTGAGAGGAACGCTGGTTCATCGGTGGTTCGAGCAGGGCCGAATCGAGCCGTTTTCTCTCGAAGACTATGCCCAACGCGTTGCCGGTTTCATCTCGCTGCTGCGGCCCGATCAGGTCGTACACCGGATAATGGCCGATGCGCGACCGGAGCGGGGTCTGGTTGCACCGGGCTGGAGTGCCGACAAGGCGGGATCGGTATCCTTGCTCCGCGCCTACTTCCGCGACAGTGGGCTTGTCCAGGGTTCGCGCTACGAACCCGATGGTTGAACCCGCATCCACTCGATCCCGGGTGGGATGGGTGATGCCGGGGAATGCGGCGGACTCCGGTAATCAGAAGCCGGCGTCCGAGTCGGAGGGCACATCTGAAGGGTTCTCCTCCGGCTGTGGCGGTGATTGGGTCGGCGATGCCGAAGGTTTGTCGGCAGCGGGGGACGAAGCAGAGGGCGGGGACTGCCGAACCTGATGCTGCCCGGTTTCGGCGGGGGCCGTCGGAGCCTTTTTCCTCGCGGCGGTCGTGGATTGAGCAGGCGGGCGGCCGGTCGGCTTTGGCGATGCTTGACGCCCGGTTGCTGAGCGGCGGGGACGTCTCGGTGACGCGCCCGGTTTTTTCGGTGCGGTATCTCGGACTCGCGGACGCGCGATCTTCGACTCGCGCGACTTGCTAACCTCGGAGCCTGCTTCGGTTGCGGCGCTGTCCGGCACCGGGGGCACGGGGTTTTCAGCGACTTCCCTGAAGGAGACGGGCTGCTCTGAGGTTCTGGAAAGAAAGCCTTCGGGGCCGGGGGGGAACCGCAGAACAAGTGCGCCCTCCGCGCCTACCAGGGCCAGCTCAAATGCGCGTCCACTCAAATGAAGGGATGTTGTTGCCGCGGCGAGAACGAGCACCGCCCCCATTCCGACAATCAGCCCCATCCGTTTTCTCGTGGTTCGCTTCCACCATCGGCCGCGCGTGTGGGCGGTTCGACTCACGCGTGTTCCGTATTCACGCTGCAGAGCATACTGCAGCTTCCGGTCGACATCGTCAAGTTCCTCACCGGATACCGCTTCAAGATCCAGTGCTTCACCGGAGATTCCGTTGTGGCCGGGCAGGTCCGCGGCTTGTTTCTCCTCGAACCACTGCTCCGGGGCAAGGCTGGAGGGGGATGCAACATAGCTGCAGTAGGCCCGGGCAACAAACGGCAGGAGCACTTCGAGAACCTGTTCGTGGGTCTTGCCGCTGCTGCGCATGGCGAGGTAGGTTCCCTGCACGTGACTACCGAAAAGCGAATAGAATGCCGCCGGATCACCCTGCGCGGCGGCGTTGAACACGATTTGTTTTGTGGAAAGGGATTCGCTCATTGTTCTTTCCCCGCGGAGCCGACCGGGAGCAGAGGTGATCCTTCGCTCCGTCTCCTCCTCCCCGCCGGGTCTTCTCCGGCGGACTGCCGTGTGGGACAAGGACTTCACCAGTATCGCCGTCGTCTGCTTCGAATCGAATTCATAAAATACATCCGGTGTGGCGATTGACTTCAGTGCGGTTCAGAGTCCGGATGCTTGAAGAATACGGCCGGCAGGTGATATTTTTCGTGCCTGCCGGGGCCGTTGCGCCGACAGACATTGGGGAGAGGGGGAGACGTGAGCGGAATCGGGCGGGGCAAAGACGAATTTTACATGGACGAGGCCCTGAAGCTAAGTCGCGGGGTGCGAGGGCGTACCTTTCCCAATCCGGCGGTCGGTGCCGTCATTGTTCGCAGCGGCAGGATTGTCGGCAGGGGGGCAACACGTGAAACAGGTGGGCCGCACGCGGAGCGGGTTGCGCTGGAAGATGCCGGAGGGCGTGCGAGGGGGGCCACGATGTACGTGACGCTGGAGCCCTGCTGCCACTTCGGGAGAACGCCGCCGTGCACCGATGCGATTGTCGAGGCCGGAATCGGACGGGTAGTTGCGCCCCTCCGTGATCCGGCGGCCCATGCAAGCGGGAAGGGGTTTCGGAGGCTGCGCAAGGCGGGGATACGAGTTGACACGGGGGTCGGTGCCGTGCAGGCTCGGCGGGAACATGAAGCATACCTCTGGTCAACAACCCGGAGGCGAGCCTGGGTCACGTTGAAACTGGCCGTGACCCTGGACGGGCGCATTGCCGACACACGCGGGGGATCACGTTGGATCACTTCCGTGGGGGCGCGCCGGATGGTGCAGGAACTCAGGAAAAGCCACGCGGCCGTTGCCGTGGGAAGCGGCACGCTGATCAAAGACAACCCGCGGCTGACGGTTCGCACGGGGAGTTCCCGGTGCAATCCGGCTCGTATTGTCTTTTCGTCCAGCACGCATATTCCATCCGGCTACCGTCTCGGCAACGTGGGGCCGGGAATGAGGACGATTCTGGTTGTTCCCGGTGGATCGGACCGCCGGCATGCGGTGCGCTCCGACGGTATTGAAGTGTGGCATACGGGGACGAGAGATTACGTCGGAAGTATGCATGTGTTTCTTGCGATGGCCCGTGAAAGGGAGCTTCCGTCGATACTGGTCGAGGGAGGAAGCCGAATTGCCTCGGTGCTGCTGGACAACGGCATGGTCAACCGTTTGTATCTGTTCATGGGTAACAAGATTCTCGGGGCGGGAACGCCGGCACTTGAATTCGGGAAGCCACGAAAGATCTCACGAGCGCTTCGACTCAGGAACATGGAAATCCAACCACGGGGACCCGAGGTGATGATCACCGGCATACCGACCGGAGGCTGAATATGTTTACCGGACTTATTGAGTCCATCGGGACAGTCAGGCAGATTCGGCCGGGGAACAGGGCTGTATCGCTTACGGTGTCGCCGCTGAAAAGCCCTTACGATACGGCAGTGGGCAGCTCGATTGCCGTGGACGGGGTCTGCTTGACGGTGGAGTCGGTTCGAGGCGGGGACATTGAGTTCACGGCCGTGCGCGAGACGCTTTCGCGCACCACGTTGAACCGTGTTCGCCCCGGTACCGAGGTGAACCTGGAGCGTGCCATGCGCCTTTCGGATCGTCTGGAGGGGCACATTGTTCTGGGACACGTTGACGCGGTCGGACGCATAACGGGCCGGCGGCGGGAGGGGGATGCCCTGTTGTGGACGATTTCGGCGCCCGGACATCTCAGTCCGTTTATTGCAGAGAAGGGCTCAATAGCAGTTGATGGGGTCAGTCTGACGGTGGTGACGGCCGCGACGGACAGCTTTGTCGTAACGCTGGTTCCGCACACGGCGGACGTGACAAATGTGCATCGGAAAGGGCCGGGGCATGGGGTAAATCTTGAATGCGATATTCTGGCCAGATATATTTTTCATCAGATAGGTCGGGACGCCACCGACGGGGCGCAAGAGGCCCCGGAGAACGAGAAATCATCGCGGACCTCACTCCTTGACAGCCTTCATCGAGCAGGATTTTGAAAACCCTATCACGCGTACAGGAAGTCATCGACGACTACCGGCAGGGCAATGTCGTGGTTATCGTTGATGACGAGGGGAGCGGCAGTGAAGGCGACCTGGTATTTGCCGCGGAGACGTGTACGCCCGACAAGATCAATTTCATGGCTACGCATGCGCGGGGGTTGATATGTGTGGCGCTGGAGGGCGAGCGGCTGGACATGCTTCGGATTCCGATGATGGTGTCGGAGAATGCTTCCCGGCGTGACACGGCCTACACGGTATCGGTTGAGGCACGGGAGGGAACAACGACGGGAATTTCGGCCGCCGACCGATCGAATACAATCCGCAGGCTGGTGGACCCGACCTCCGGACCCGGCGATTTTGCCGGTCCGGGTCATGTTTTCCCGGTGCGGGCGCGCGAAGGGGGCGTTCTGGTGAGAAGCGGTCACACCGAAGCGGCCGTGGACCTTGCCCGACTCGCGGGACTTGCGCCGGCGGGTGTTATGTGTGCGGTGATGGCCGAAGACGGAGATCGGGCACATGTCCCGTACTTGAGCAGACTTGCCGCGGAACACGATATGAAAATGCTCTCCGTGGCCGATCTCATCCGCTATCGTACCGCTCACGAGCGGTTTGTAAGGTGTGAAGCCGTTGCGACGCTGCCGACCGCTTTCGGTACGTTTACAATCAAGTGCTATGAAGACGGTGTGAGCAAGATAGCGCACGTCGTGCTCCAGAAGGGAGAGATCGATCCTGACCGGCCGGTACTGGTGAGAGTACACTCCGAGTGCTATACCGGCGACTTGCTGGGCTCCTGCCGCTGCGACTGCGGGGAGCAGTTGCATCAGGCGATGAGAGAGATACATCGCCGGGGAGGGGTTGTCCTCTACCTTCGGCAGGAGGGGCGCGGAATCGGGCTGGTCAACAAGATAAGGGCCTACGCGCTGCAGGAGCAGGGAATGGATACGGTGCAGGCCAACGAGCAGCTCGGGTTTGCCCCGGACTTGCGTGACTACGGCATCGGGGCCCAGATTCTGGCGGATCTGGGAGCGAGAAAGATCAGGCTGATGACCAACAATCCGCGGAAAATAGTGGGTCTCGAAGGCTATGGAATCGAGATCGTGGAGCGTGTGCCGATTGAAATCTCTCCTCGTGAGGAGAACGCGAGGTATCTCGATACGAAGCGGGCCAAGCTGGGACACCTTCTCAAAGGAGGGTACGTATGTCAACCGTAGTGCAAGGATATCTTCATGCCGCCGGCAAGCGATTCGCAGTGGTGGCGAGCCGTTATAACGAACTCATCACGCGCAAGCTGCTCGAGGGGGCCATGGACTGTTTCGAGCGCCACCATGCGGAATCCGACAACATCACTACCGTGTGGGTGCCGGGGGCGTTTGAGATTCCTTCGGCGGCGCGGAAGCTTGCCGCGGGAGGCGCGTACGATGCGGTGGTGTGCCTCGGCGCCGTCATTCGCGGCACGACCCCGCATTTCGACTACGTTGCGGCCGAAGTATCAAAAGGGGTTGCCCAGGTTGGTCTTGCATCGGGGGTGCCGGTGATATTCGGTGTCATCACTACCGACACCATTGAGCAGGCAATCGAGCGAGCAGGTACCAGGGTCGGCAACAAAGGGTGGGACGCGGCGTTGTCGGCCATAGAAATGGCGGACCTTTTTACCAGGATATAGGCCCGGCTACGGCCGCGCAAGGCACCGGGACACGACGGCAATGAAACACAGAAGGCAATCCCGGGAACTCGCGCTGCAGGCGCTGTACACCTGTGAGGCTACCGGTGACCGGGACGTCGAAGCCGCCCTCGCTTACGCGGCCGCCGAGGGCGGGTACGGAACGCGCACACGGAAATATGCCGCGGAGCTGGCGACCCGTACCCTGGCCGCGATCGATGAGATCGACCGTCTGATTGCCGGGCATGCCGCGAACTGGGATATCGGGCGGATGGCGGCAACGGATCGGAATGTGTTGCGTATGGCTGTGGCGGAGCTGCGGTTTTTTCCCGATGTTCCCTTTCGGGTGACAATCGATGAAGCGGTAGAGATCGCAAAGAAATACGGAACCGGCGATTCCGGCAAGTTCGTCAACGGAGTTCTCGATTCGGTGCGAAAGAAGCTCGACCACGACTCTTCGGAAAGAAAGGAAAGAGGCCCAGATGCAGTCAACAACGAATGAGCAAAGGATGCACACGAAGCATAACCGGTTTATTGCGGTGGCGGTGTTTCTCACAACGCTGATCACGTATCTCACCACGGTTTCACCCACCGTCTCCTTCTGGGACTGCGGCGAGTATATCGCGGCATCATACACCCTCGGCGTTCCTCACCCTCCCGGGAATCCGCTTTACGTGCTGCTGGGAAGGTTTTTCACCATCATTCTGCCGTTTTTCAACGAAGTGGCCTACCGGATCAATCTTATTTCGGTGCTGTGCGGTGCTTTCACCGCCATGCTCGCGTACCTGATTGTTGTCAAGGCGGTCGTGATATGGCTTGG
>CAZNDN010000025.1:13699-38588 GCA_964571815.1 uncultured Fibrobacterota bacterium
GAGCGCAAGCAGTACGGATCGGAGAATTTCATCCTCCGCATGTTCCACCGTCGCGGGGCTCTCACCACGCAGTTCGGCATCGACGGTCACATGGGATACGGGGGGTTTCATCTTACGCAGTTTTTTCATTTCGGGCCCGATATTTCGGTGGATCGCAATACCGGTCTCTTCCAGACCTGGGGGGCGCTGGGGGGAACGACGCGGCTTCTGATCTATCTCATCCCCACGTTCCTGATGCTGTTCGGCTGGGGCTATCTCTACCAGCGCAACAGGCAGGTGGCCATCATGCTCATCGGGCTGTTCCTGATGGGCTCGGTCATACTCGTGTTTTACATGAATTTCGCCGACGGGACGCGGGCCGAGAGGCGCGATTACCTGCAGTGGCTCCGCATTCCGGCGGACCAACGGGGTCAGATGCCGACGGTGCACCGGGAAGTCAGAATCCGGGATTACTTTTTCACTTCGGGATTTATGTTCTACGGGATTTGGATCGGCATAGCGGCAAGCTGCGTGCTTCATTTTCTTTTCACCCATCGGGATCGATTCCTCCGCTTGACGATCGCTCCGGTCGCCGCGGTTCTGCTTGCCGTCTCACCCGCCCTGCCCTTTTTCCAGAACTATTCCATTAACAACCGTACCAACGACTGGGTGCCCTACGACTACGCATACAACCTGTTGATGTCGTGTGAGAAGGACGGGATTCTTTTCACCAACGGCGACAATGATACGTTTCCTTTGTGGTTCCTGCAGGAAGCGGTCGGCATCAGGCGGGATGTACGAATTGTCAACTTGAGCCTTCTCAATACCAAGTGGTATATCAAGCAGCTCAAGAAGCTGGAGCCCAAAGTGTATATCACGTTCTCCGACGACGATATCGAAAACCGTCTCGGCCATCAGTTGAATCCCTGGGAAGAACCGTTTGATTATCGAATGGGCGGGGCGGGCATAACGGTAACGGTACCCGGCAGGCAGCAACGAAGAGCGCTGCGGGTTCAAGACAAGATGGTCCTGCATATCGTCGATGCGAACAAGTGGCGCAAGCCGATTCATTTTGCGGTCACCGTTGCCAACGACAACAAGATGGGTCTCGATCCCTACCTGCAGATGCAGGGGCTGGTGTACCGGCTCATGCCGGAGAAAGTGCCGGAGCATGACCGGATGAACGTGGATAAGACGCTGTACATGCTCGATCAGGTTTATAGTTTCCGGGGTCTGGGCAACGGCGAGGCCTTGATGACCGAGACGTCGTTCAAGCTCATGTCCAACTATGCCGCCGGTTTCATCCAGGTCGCCATTACCCTTCGTCGCCCGCTGCTCCAGCTCAAAGACCGCGTCGATGAACTGGAGCAAGCGGTAGTCGACACCGCGGAGGGTTCATCGGATTCTCTCCGCGCAGAGCTAGCGAATGTTCGGGCTGAGTACGACGAAACACTGGAGACGGTTGTCTCAAAGATGGACCAGTGTGTGGCGCTCATGCCGTGGGACTGGCGTCCCCGCGTGCTCCGTCAGGAGTTTCTCGTTTCGCACGGGAGGTTCGAGGAAGCGCAGCGGCGGGCTCGCGAGGCGCTGGTAATCGAGCCGGATAACCCGGAGTACCTGAAGATGATGGCCCAGGCGCTGACGCAACTGGGGAAAGAGGAAGAGGCCTCGGAGGTGTGGC
Source organism: uncultured Fibrobacterota bacterium (assembly GCA_964571815.1). Lineage (GTDB taxonomy): Bacteria > Fibrobacterota > Chitinivibrionia > Chitinivibrionales > WJKA01 > CAZNDN01. Next base: position 15,360 of record CAZNDN010000025.1, read on the forward strand.
GCGATGTGCTCAGGCTTGAGGCCGATTCGTGGGAGGCGTATGTGCGGCTGGCTCGAAGCTACGAGGAGCGCGGGCTTTACGACAGTGCTCTGGCATTGATGCGACAGTTTCAGGAGGCTCACCCGGGCGACAGACGGTCAAGGCTCATGATTTCGCGTCTGGAGGAGTTGAAGGAGCAGAGCACCGCTCCGCACTCCACGGATACGGAGTCCGTTTCGGAGCCGGGAATCGTGTTGGATACGGCGCCGTAGGCGCCTCCGAAGGCTGGATTGCCGGAGATTGCCGGAGCGTGTCTGCGGGCGATGCTACGCCTTGACGGCGCCTTTTCTCTTTTTCCTGAACTCCGGTGCTTCCCTCAGCGCTGCCGCCAACACGCGCAGGGCTTTTCCCGCCAGGCCCGTGCTTCGTGCCGACGGCTCGGGAGGCGGCTCTCCCGGGTTGTCCCACCCGGCGCTCTTCAGGTCGTCGGCCGGCAATGCCAGGCGTTCCCAGTGATGGAAAAGGCGTCCCCACTCGCTGCGCAAGGCGGCGCCAAGGCGCGCCAGGTGTGCGGGATACCAGTAGAAATCGTGGTACAGCACGCTGGCCAGGTAGGACCACGGCGCCAGCACCGTCTTCAACGACCATTCCAGCGGCCTCTTGAGCGCTCCCCAGTAGATTCGGTGTTGCATGCGCGACGCGAACGTCATGCGTTTGTAGGGGCCGACAAAATTCCAGCGTTTTTCAAGAAGCTCCGGGGCGCCGCGCACCTCGATCTCACGGATGTCTCCGCGGCCGAGTCCGCGTTCGTGCGCCAGGCGGATGAACCGTACGTCGGCGAGCGGGTCGAAGCCCATGAGGTATGCCGCCACCGCGTCGATCGCCACCTGATCCGATGAGGCGAGTATAACATTTTTTACGTGAGGTGTCATACACCGCGGACCGGGACCGTCGCCGGCAAACGTCCCGTCCATGACCGCGAATACGCCCCGGTGAATTCGGCGCTGCAGCATGAGAAGGTCTACCAGGGTCTCGTGGATCACGGGATGCGTCCAGTGACGGTGCTCGTTGAGAAGGCCGCCGAAGGCATTCTTCATCGCACCGGTCATCGTCGTGAAAACATGCGTCTTGACGGTCGGGAGATGAATGATGTTCTCTCCGAGAAACCGCCGGGGTATCATGAATCCCTTTGGATACACATCGTTGAGGCAGAGAAAATCGTCGCAAAGACCCCCGACCGCATCGCGGATGTTGATCCATTCTTCGTGTTCGTACAAGTGTATGTTTCGGAGACCGTGAAGATCGGTAACGTGTTTCTGCTTGTTTTCCCGCTCTCCCAGGTGTGCGTCAATTACGACGGTGCGATTGTGGCAGGCGTGTATTCGCCCCGGATCATACCCGTCGGCCTTCAACGTACGAATCGTCCCGTCAAGCTGCCAGGGCGTGGTCGATGCAGCGGGAAAAAAGAAATGCCAGCTAATGTTGATCTTGAGTGCGGTGTCAACCCGGGGTTCAATCACCGACCGGTATCCCGCGATGTTCATCAGTTTTCGGACGTCTCGCAGGTACGTGGCGGGACGTGTGGGCAGCAGTGCAACGGTACTCTTATTGCTCATACGCTCCTTCGGTGGTTTCAGTCCGCGGTGTAGACGATCGCCCCGGCTACGGCCGCCCAGGCGACTATGTCGAACAAAAGGGGCATGTCGGTCACCAACGTAACCTCGGGACTGCCGCCGCCCTTCTTTCTGTGCACCAGATAGAGATACCTGAAGATGCCGTAAATCACGAACGGAATCGTGAAGACCAGGTACGGGGTGCCGAACTTGCGCTGCGTAACTTCCGACATGGTATAGAGGGCGTACGCAACGACCGTCGACGCGGTGACTACCGAGATCATCTGGTCCAGAAGATAGGTGCTGTACTCCTCAAGCACTTTTCGGTGATCCGGGGCCTCTGCGCCCAACAGGGAGAGTTCGTGACGCCGCTTGCTCAAGGCAAGGAAGAGTGCAAGGAGAATCGTGCATACGAGGAGCCACGAAGAAATGGCCACCTCGATGGCCAGCGCCCCGGCGACAACCCGAAGTACAAATCCGGCCGAAAGCGCGAATACATCAAGGATGATCAGGTTCTTGAACAGCAAAGAATACAAGATTTGCAGCAACACATACATAATTGCAGCCACACAAAACGCTTCGCCCACGACAATGCCGACCCCAAGACCTACCAGGAGCAGCAGGGCCGAGCCGACGGCGGCGACGGCGGGTGGAAGCTCACCCGCGGCAATGGGACGGCGGCGTTTGAGCGGATGATGTCGATCGTGGCGCAGGTCGGCGAGGTCATTGAAGATATACACGGCGCCCGATAGGGCACAGAAGGCGGCGAACGCCGCCAGGCTTCGAAGCAGCAGAGGCGGGTTAAGCGCGTTGCGAGAGAAGAGCAATGCCGCAAATACCACGACATTTTTCACCCATTGCCGCGGTCTTGCACTTTTCAGGAGAACCGGAGTCAGTCTCATAGTGTCACCATCAAAATACATGTCCTTCAGCTCTTCGCGCCCGCGTGCAGAACGGGAGCAGTGTACTCCGGAAGCGTGATACGGAATCTCCCCCGGTTTGGACGTCGGGGGTATCCCGGATGTGCGGCCGCGGGCGGCTTCGGCGAAGCATTTCGGGCTGAACGGCTGCATGTAGTATTTTCTGAAAATCAAGATCGCTCCGGACTTTCCGTGAAAGGCGTCGTTGTTTCCGTTCTATGGCCATTGTTACTGCATTGCGTTCGGTGCCGGCAAAACTTGAGAAGGCCTCCTTTCATTTTCTGCTCAATCGGTTCCGAAAGGACATCAATCCGTCGCTTCCCCGGCATATTCAGATTGAGCCGACCGTACGGTGTAATCTCAATTGCGCGTTCTGCTCACGTCGTCTGGTAATCGGGGACTACGCTCGAGTTGATTTTCCCGTGGATGAGTTCGGCAAGGTTCTCGTACAGTTCCCCGACCTTCGTTCGGTAAGGCTGCAGGGTCTTGGAGAGCCGCTGATGCACCCCGAGATCGAGGCGCTCCTGCGGAAGCTCAAACAGAGAGGCGTTCGGACATGGCTGGCAACAAACGGGACGTTGCTCAACCGAAAGACCATGCGCGAGCTGGTGCACGAATATGTCGACGATCTCGCCGTCAGTATCGACTCGCCCGATCGAACCGTCTTTTCCGAATTACGCCGCGGGGCTCGTCTGGACGATGTGTGCGAGGGGGTGCGTGCACTGGTGAAGGAGCGGCCGGCAGGCAAGAGAGGGACGACGGTTGGTATCAACTTTGTTGTGTCGCATAGAAATTGCACCCGGGCACGCGCCTTGGCGGCCCTGGCCGCCGATCTGAAGGTGGACTACGTTTCATTCGTTGCGGTCGAAAACTGGACCGTGCGCGGCGAGCGGGGGTTCGACGAATCCTCCGGGTTTGTCCGTGAGGCGCGCCGGCGAAACAAGGACATCTCCCGGGAGATTCGTGCCGCCTCCCGCAAACTGCTCGCTCGCGGAATCCTTCCCGGCTTTAAACGGCCTTCTCGCCGGCTTGGAAAGTGCCTGTGGCCGTTTGCGGCTACGTTTATTACAGTAGAGGGATATGTCACACCCTGCTGTATTCGTATGCACAGCGGCCACGCGCTGGGCACGCTGCGCGGCGACACATCGTTTGAGCAGCTCTGGCACTCCGATGTCTATCGGCGGCTGCGGCAGTGTCATCTCTCCCTTGACCAGGGCAACCCCATGTGCGGCATGTGCCCGGACTGATCACACGCCGGCTGCTGGAGAACGCCATGGCAAAAGGCAAACATCGAGGACCACGGAAGGAAACGGGGCCCGCGCCCACGAAGCCGTGGGGCGCCGGGATCGTGGCCGCACACTGGCCGCTTGTCGTGCAGGGGCTGCTCTGCATGGTCTTCTATTTTCGTATTCTTTTCGGGATGGGCTACCTGTGGGAAGATATCGTCGAGCAGGTCTACCCCAACCTTCAGTTCGCCGTATACTGCCTCAAGCACGGGTGGCTGCCTCACTGGACACCTTACGTGTTTTCCGGAATGCCGTTTCTGGCCGACCCGCTTTCGACGGTATTCTATCCACCGCACTGGATACTTTTTGCCGTTTCGATGGTTTCGGAGCCAGGCGGCATTACGTTCGTCTGGTATCAGGTGCTGCATATCTGGCTGCTCGGCGCGGGAGCCTGGTTCCTTGCCCTGCATTTTCGTCTTCACCGGGTTGCCGCCTTGTTTGTGGGTGTTGCCGCAACCTTCACCGGCTACGTGACCCTTCACATAATCCATGCCAACTTCATCTACGTGGTTGCATGGGTCCCTCTGGTTTTTCTCTTCTACGACCGCGCTCTTCAGGGGGGTAAGGTGCGCGACCTTGCAGGGGCTGCGCTGTTGCTGGGTATCTCGACCCTTGGCGGTTACCCCCAGTACACCCTGCATCAATGTTACTTCCTGTTGCTCTGGACCGCCTTCGTGGCCCTGCGGAGGAGGCGGGAAGGCGTCGGATTTCAGCTTCATTCCGGGACCCTGCTTGCGGCCGTGGTTGCCTTCGGGATGGGACTGGCGGCAATTCAGTATCTGCCGGCACTGGAGATGATGGGAGAGAGCGCGCGTGAAACCATGCAATTCGATAAGGCCGTCGAGGGTTCGGTCCCGCTTTCCCGGCTCCTGACATTCCTCGCCCCGTCTTTCTACGGGTATGTTGCCGGAGAGCAATCGGCCGGATCGCCCTACTGGGGTTTTGCGGGGCAACCCTACTTTTTCTGGGAAACCAACGCGTTTGTCGGGCTGATCACGCTGCTGCTCGCACTTCGTGCCCTCATGGATATTCGCAGGAAGCCGGTGGTACTTTTCTTTGCCGCGTGTGCGGCGCTGTGCCTGATCCTTGCGCTGGGGGAATACACGCCCCTGTTCGGCCTGGTGTTTCGATTGGCCCCCGGCATGAGCAAATTTCGAATCCCCGGACGGTTCACCCTGTGGGCATCCTTCTGCTTCATCCTGCTTGCCGGGATGGGGCTGGACATGCTGCTTCGCCGTGATCGGGCCGGGGAGCGGCGGTTTCCGGTTGCCGGCGGGATATTTGCCGGACTGGTCATGGGGTGGGCGATTCTGTTCGTTCTGGGAGCGTTCGATTCATCCTCACGGTTTTTCGGCAATGCGGACATACTCGCCTTTTCCCGCGCGGCGGCCGGCCTGGCCTTTGCAAGCACTGCTGTCGGCGGGACGCTTCTGTTCTTCATGGTGCGGAGTTCAACCCGTACTGCCTATGGAGTGGCCGCCGTGTTCCTGGTGTTCCTCGAACTGTTCGTTTTCGGCCACCGCTTCGCATTCGCCCGGTCGAATCCGCATCGCTACTACCACCAGTTCGATATTCCCGCGCTCCGGCGCGAACTGGCCGACGGGACGTTTCGGATACAGAGCAGGCTGTTCCGCGGTGACGGACCCAACGAGATGCTCTTTCCGCGCAACATGGGCAATGTGCTGCGTATTCCGCTCACCGAAGGATACAACCAGCTTATCCTGGAGCGGTACCGCGATTATCTTTACAAGATTGACGAAGATGCAGGGGCCAGGCTTCTCAATGTGCGTTACAAGAAGATGCGGGGCGAGGCCCGTCTCAGGCGACTGGACCCGGTCGATCACTTCTATCTTTCCTCCCGGTACCGGGTCTTCTCCACGCAGGAAGAGCTTATTGCCTTCGTAAATTCCGACAGGTTTGTACCGGGAGTTGATATCGCCCTGGAGGCGACGCCGACCGTCCCCCGCGATTCTACGCCGATTACGGGCGGCTCAGTTCGTCTTGTGTCCGAAAATCCCAATCGGATCGAACTGGAGGTGACTTCACCGCAACCGGCGCTCCTTTCGGCTTCGGAGGTGTACTATCCGGCATGGAAGGCGCGGGTGGACGGTGACCATACGCCGGTGTATGCGGCTAACCTGCTGTTCCGGGCGGTCGAAGTCCCGGCCGGAACCCACCGGGTCGTGATGTATTTCCAGTCCGATCGATTCCGGCTCGGAGCGCTTATTACCCTCCTGGTCCTGGCGGCCCTGGCGGGGGTATGGGTCGCCGCCGTCCGTGTCCCCCGCCTGAGCTTTCTGCCGTTTTTTCATTCACGGCATCGTGCCTTCGAAGAGACTACCGGGCCACCAGTACGCGATGAATCGTGAGGTTCTCCGAGTTTATCCGCAGCATGTAGCAGCCGCGCGCGACGGCGACACCCTGCCGGTCGGTGAAGTCCCAGGTCCACACGAAGCCTTGTGACGCAAGCTCCGCAAACGTCCACGATCGAACGAGCCTGCCGTTGAAATCGTAGATGCGAATCAGGGTGTTCGGGTCGGTGACATTCTCAAGCCTGAACACCAGTCGGGACTCTTCGGTGCGCACCACCACCATGCGTGCTTCAACAGTAGTGTGCGGTTTCCTATTCACCGAAACTCCTGCCGGCGCCGACGAAGGCCCAAAGGTGCCCTGCCGGGCATCATACACCTCTTCCGAGGCACCCGACATGTGCGGATCCACACCCTCCGGTACGGGAACCGGGACTTCCATGGCCACCATTTCGCCGTTTTCGTTGACCACGGAGTCGGCAACCGCAATGAATGCGGAATACTTGCAGAGTACATCATAGGCCAGACTGATCCGCAGAATCTCCTCCTTGTTGGGTTCCCGGGAATCCCCCGCCTGCTCGTTCATGAGGTTTTCGATCACCTCCCGTGCCCACATTTTCGGGACGCTCTCGACCAGCTTCGAGCCGGTCACGAAACGGCAAGGGTAGGATTCGGTGATTGTCCCGTTGTCGCTTTTCCCCGTGAGCGTAAGAATCCGCGGGCCGCCTTCGGTATAGGTGCCGAAGACTTTCAGGGGCTGACCGTACCAGAGTGATGTCGGGAAGTCCATGGTCAGATCGGAAACATCGCCGCCCCAGCCGATTCCGATATTGGATACCTGGGGAGTGCGAATGCGGGTCCAGAAATTCGACACGATCGCTTCGACGTCGTCCCCCGGCAGAATCGTTTTCGCGATACCGTCGCCGGCTGTTGCGGCGGCGTCCATGAGTTCGCGGTTGACACTGGAGCCGACCCCGAATGTGAACGCCACAGTCCCAGCCGGGTCGTCTTCGATCTCACGATAGATGGAATGGACATCCCCGATGTAGCCGTCGGTGATCAGGCTCATAATTCGAATCCTGTTGCCGTCAAGGGGCGTGGAAAGTCCCTTTGTCACACCCGCCTGCATGCGCGTGCCGCCGCTTGCCCGTAGATTGTCGATCCACTTGCGGGCCTCGGTAATATTCTCGGACGTAGCCTCGACCGGTGTTTCGTGAAAATTGCTCGTGGAGTTGTTGAATGCGATGAACGACAGCCGATCCACGGGGCGGGCCTTGTCGAGCATGGCGCGCATGATTTCCTTGAGCCTGGCCAGCGGGGTGCCGTGCATGGAACCGGATACATCGAGCACGAAGATCATATCAACGGGCAGATCGGCGCCGGTGGTGTCGACCAGATCGGGATAGATTTGCATCGCGAAGTACCCCTGTTCTCCGTTGTGCCAGCTCAAAACGGAAAGCTCCCTCCCCGTATCGGCGCGCTTGTAGCGGACCACGATATCCCTGTTGGGAATGGCGCCCGTTGCGTTGAGAAGAACCAGATGCGGCGACAGACCTTCCGGAAGTTCTTCACCCCCTTCGAGCATGCCGAGATTCCGGAGTTTCGATTTCATTCCCGTCGAAAGGATCGACACATCATGATGAGGTGATGTGATGTTGGAAATCTCGTACGGTGTCAGCAGGAGCACCGAGAAGTCCAGTGTCGATGCGCTTCGTGCTGCCGGGGGAAGGTACGACGGGTTCAGATCTCCGCCGCCGGTGGGGGATGTGCCGGGATCGAAGCGCGGGCCGACAACGGTGGGAAACGCAAGCTCAAACGATCCCATGTCGTAGGCGACCGCCATACTGAACGTGATCTCCACGGTCACACTATCGCCGGCGGGGATATTGCAGAGCTTCTGGACAAAGATGTTGTCCTGCCCCTGCATCAGCAGAGACGCCTGCTTGCCCTCCTGTTTCGCCTTTTCGTACTCCTCCTTCGCTTCTTCGAGTTCCTTGAGGTCGGCGCGAAATACGCCTGTCGATGTCCGAAATTTCATGCCGTGCACGGCCCCGTCGTGCGGAAGCGGGAACGTGTAGGTGGCCTCGAAGGGCAGATCGAAGGGGTTGCGAAATATCTGTATAACTTTTCCATGAGCGAAACCGTCACCGGCGACTATCCTGACCGTGGTCTTCACCGACGGAATCGCGGCTTCAACCCGGTCGTCCGGACAGGGCTTCACGATGAAGTCGTCCCTGGCAAAGTGGAGAGTGTCTCCACAATGGAATGACGTGTCCTTCACGGTGTCGGCCGGATGCGGGACATAGCCCACACACGTTCCTTCGCCGATACTGTCCGGGTCAATCTGTGCGTAGGCGACGGACACGACGGCGACGGATACCAGCAGCGTACAAGCACACAAACGCTTCAGGCAGAGCATACACTCCTCCTCTCAGCTTCAATGAGCCAACGAGACACAGTAACAATCATCCTCTTCTCATGCCGGCGGTGTACCCCGTGGTAAGCGCGGCGGTACACAGAGCTCGGTCATGGTTCAACGCAAAACGTGTGCCGGAACGTTGGACGATTGGTAAGGTTGTTTCCAGCGGTCTATTGTTGCCCTGCGTACCGTGTTTGGGATATCGTGTCCCGAAAGTGGGACGGTCGAGAGCCGGCATTCGCCCGGTGAGATTGCCTGTGGAGCACTTGTTTCTCCGCGGCTGAGGGCGGGCGGGACAAGCGCGAATGATCGTTGCGGAGGAGGGGGATTCTCAGGAGAACGGTGCGATTTCTTTCTCGAAGCACTCCAGGGCGCGCAGGATGGTCTTGTCCATGTCATAATAGGCGTAATCACCCAGTCGTCCGCCGAACACGACGTGGGATTCGCGTGATGCCAGTTCCCGGTATCTTTTCAGAAGCTCCAGGTTGCGCCTGGTTTTGACCGGGTAGAGGGGTTCCGAAGGATCGTCGGAGGGCGTTTCGTAGAAGATGACCGTGCGGTCGGAGGGGTAGCTTCGTTCGGGATGAAGATGGCGTGGTTCGTGGATTCGGGTGAAGGGCACGTCGAGGTCGGCATAGTTCATGACCGACGTGCCCTGGAAGTCGCCTTCGTCCACGATTTTCTTCTCCTGCCGCACGCTTCGCCACTGCAAAGGCCCGAGGGAGGAATCGAAGTAGCCGTCGATCGGCCCCGAAAATATCAGTTGACGATTGAACGGCAGTTGTTCACGGTTGGTGAGAAAATCGCAACCCAGACGGGTTTGGATGAGCGGCGACGAGAGCAAGCGTTCGAAGACGGCGGTATAGCCCCGCAGGGGAATGCCTTGCCGGAGTGCATCGGTGAAATAGTCTTCGCGGTAGTCAAAACGCACGGGGAGGCGGGTTATGATTTCGGCGGGCAGTTCCCGAGGGTCGGTGCGCCATTGTTTGATGGTATATCCCCGAATGAAGGCCTCGTACAAGGCCCTGCCAACCAGTGAGATCGCCTTTTCTTCGAGGTTGCGGGGCTTCGTTATGCCCGCGGCGGCGATTTCGGCGGCGATGAATTCCCTGGCCTCGGCAGGTCTGAAGTGTTTGCCGTAAAAGGCGTTGATCGTTTCCAGGTTGATCGGCATCTGATACACCGAGCCGCGGTGGACGGTCAGTACCTGATGGTGGTACCCGTTGAAATCGGTGAAACGGCGGATGTAGTCCCAGGCTTCGGAAGATGAAGTATGGAAAATGTGCGTGCCGTAGGTATGGTATTCGATGCCGGTTGCGGGATCCTCGGCGGAGTGACAGTTGCCCCCCGGCTCGGTGCGCTTATCGATCACCAGGACGGTGCGCTGAAGCCGGTTTGCGATTTGTTCGGCAATTACGCTGCCGAACAATCCGGCGCCCACAACCACGTACTCCGGCGTGCTCATCCGTTGGTTACCCCGCTGTCTGCCTGCGATTTCAGGCCGGCTACCGCGGGCCGTATCGTGATGGTCTGCCACAAGGCGTGAAGGGCGAACAGCCACAGTTTCAGCTTTGCGATCGACGGAGTGCCGCTCTTCCTTCCCTCGTGCGGAACCGGATGGTTGAGAATCCGCAGGCCCGATCGGGCGATTACGCCGGAAATTATCACGTTGGGCGCCAGGGTTGCATGAGGAATTTTTTCTACGATCGGTTCGAGAACCCGGCTTCGTATCAGGCGATACGGGGTGTTGACATCGGGAATGCCTCTGCCCCACAAGGTGCGAACGACCACGCGCGAGCCGACGGAGACAATCATTCGGGCAAGGCCCTGTTTTCTCTCGTATCGTTTGCCCAACAGCGCGTCAAACCCTTCGCGTGCATTCCAGAGGTGCCGAAAATGCTCCGCTCCGATTTCTCCGTCGCTGTCGCACTGGAATACCCACGAAGCAGTTCTTGCCGCTCGCCGGTATCCCGTGAGTATTGTCGGCCCGTGCCCTTCGTTGGACTTGTGGACGACTTCCACCCGACGGTCGTCGTCGAATACCGCCAACTCCGAGCCCGTGCCGTCGGTCGAGCCGTCGTTGAGCACGAGAAGGTAGAAATCGATATCCAGCTCGTCGAGGGCTGTACGCCAGGAGTTCACGACGTCCCGGATGCACGCTTCCTCGTTGTAGACCGGCATTACCACGGCAAGCTCATGGGCCATTGGCGATGTGCTTTCCTTGGACGGATTCACCCGCGGCCTGGCCGATTCAGGCGTTCCGCTCGAAGTGTTTCCGGAGAAAATCCAGATCAAGCTCGGGATACAAGGGGTGCTTCTCCAGCAAGGCGGTAATTCGGGATCGGGCTTCCTGCAGCGATTTCGGCTCGATCGTGTATTTGGCTTTGCTCTTTTGCCCTGCCTTTTCCCCCGATTGAATGGTCTGAGCTTCGGTACGCGACAGCACGAGCTTCAGCACCGATGCGATCTCTTTCATCTCTTCCACGCCCATGCCCAGGGTCGTTGCCGCCGGTGTGCCGATTCGCAGTCCGCTGGTATACCAGGGGCCGTTGGGATCGCCCGGGAGAGAATTGCGATTGAGCGTGATTCCGCATTCGCGCACGGCACTTTCAGCCTGCCGCCCCGTCAGTCCAAAGGACCTGACATCGATGAGCATCAGATGATTGTCGGTTCCCCCGGTTGCCACATCCATCCCCTCTTTCATGCAGGCATCGGCCAATGCGGCGGCGTTTTCAACGATTCGGGCCGCATACGTGCGGAATTCGTCCCCGCCCGCTTCGGTGAGCGCCACGGCCTTTGCGGCCATTACGTGGGGGAGTGGTCCGCCGATTACCATCGGGCACCCCTTATCGACATGTTCGGCGAATTCTTCGGTGCACAGGATCAGCCCCCCCCGGGGACCGCGCAGTGTCTTGTGAGTTGTGGTCGTCACCATGTGGGCGTGCGCTACGGGGTCATAATCGCCGGAGAACACGCCGCCGGCTACGAGACCGGCGAAGTGGGCCATGTCGACCATGAATACCGCTCCGACCGAATCGGCTATCTCGCGCATGCGGGCGAAGTTAATCTTCCGGGGATACGCACTGTAGCCGGCGAGGAGCACCAGCGGCTTGAGTTGCTTTGCCTGCTCCGCCAGCTCGTCGTAGTCGATAAGGCCGGTTGAGGATGATACCCCGTACGTGTGGGCGTCGAACATCTGCGCCGACACGTTGTGCCGGTATCCGTGGGTGAGGTGACCCCCGCTGTAGTAATTCATGCCCAGGAGCCGCTGGTTGTGCAATTCCGCGCGAAGCCCCTGCCATTGTTCGGGAGAAAGCCTGGAGGGATTGGATTGCCCCAGTCGCTGCAGGGCCGGTGTTTCCACCCGCGCGGAGAGGATGGCCCAGTAGGCGATCATGTTGGCGTCGGCGCCGCTGTGCGGCTGCACGTACGCATGCTCGGCCCCGAAAAGTTTGCAGGCCCGGTCGGCGGCGTAACTTTCGATTTCGTCTACATTGCCGCACCCCGCGTAGAAACGGTGCATCGGGATTCCCTCGGCGTACTTGTCGGTGAGCAGGTTTCCCATGGCGGCCTGGGTTGCAAGCGAACAGTAATTCTCGCTGGCGATAAGCTTGAGGTTGGTGCGTTGATCGGCCAGTTCGCTCACGATTGATGCGGCTACCGAAGGAGCTACCTGCGCAACCTGGCTCAGCGATGCCAGCCAGGCCAGGAAACTGCTGTTCACCGATTCGGGGTCAGTCTGGGAGAGGTATTCGGATACCGGGTTTTCTTTCACGGTTAAGCTCCTTTGAGAGTTTGCGGTGCGTCGGGACGGAAAGCGTTCGCCGGATTCGGATTCCCGGCGAAACACGATCCCCCGTTCCGGAGTAGAAGAGCGTGTAAAATATATGATCCACACGTGACATCTTCCGCGGTGCCGGTCCCCGGATGCCGGGCAGGTGTGGAAAAACCCTTCATATTCGGGCAGTACGAGGGGGCGTTCCCGGGCGTGAACGTTGTCGGGTACAAGGGGGCGGGGGGAGAGTATTTACTATTTTCTCATATTCGTTCGTAATGGCTGAGGGGCATACGGTGTTCCACCTTCTGATGAATTCGGGACAGGCGGGGTTGACGGCCGCTTTCCGCAGAGGCGGGGGGATGTCGTCGGAGTGGGCCGATGATGTCGGGAGCAGGACCGGGGCGCCGGGGACGCGGCTCGAAAGACATACTGAATCCGCCCGGTTCCCGCGCGAAATCCACAACGGAGACCGTTTCGGAGGTCTCGTTCACAGAGGAACATGGCAACGAGAATTCTTTTGATCAATTGGCGTGATATCCGCAATCCCGAGGCGGGGGGGGCTGAGGTATACTATCACGAGATATTCAGACGCCTGGCGGCATCGGGGCACTATGCGGTGACTGTGCTCTCCCATGGTTTCAGGGGAGCGCCGCGGAGTGAAACCGTTGACGGTCTTCGGGTGATTCGCACCGGCAGCAGGCTTCTGTTCAACTTCGCGGTGGTTCCATGGGTGCGAAAACGGCAGGCGGAATACGACCTGATCGTTGAAGATCTCAACAAGGTGCCGTTTTTCACGCCGCTGTATACTTCACGCCCACGGCTGCATCTGGCAATGCACTTTTTCGGAAGAACAATTTTCCGGGAAATCTCCTTTCCCATGGCTTCCTATATTTTCTTCATGGAGCGACTGATTCCCCTCGCCTATCGCTCGGAGCGCTTCGTGGCTATCTCGCCAAGTACGCGCGAGGAAATCCGCGCGTTCCGCACGACAGAGCAGGACATCGCGGTCGTTGAGCCCGGAATCGACCTCGAGGCGACACGCTCAACCGCCACCAGGAGCGCGATCCCGACAATGGTGTACTTCGGGCGAATCAAGAAGTACAAGAATATCGATTTCATACTGCACTGTCTTCGGGATATTCGCAATGAAGTGCCCGATACGCGACTCGAAATAGCCGGTGGTGGTGAGTATGCCGGTGCTCTCAGGAGGCTTGCGGTACGTCTCGGTGTTCAGGAGAGTGTCGTGTTTCACGGTTTCGTTTCCGAGGAGGTGAAGCTGGATCTTCTGGGCAGAGCGCACCTTGTCGTGAATCCATCGGTCAAGGAAGGGTGGGGTATTACCAATATCGAGGCAAATCGCTGCGGGACCGCGACGTTGTGCAGCAACGTAGCGGGGTTGAGAGACTCGGTGCGTGACGGAGAGACGGGACTTCTCTTCGAGCCCAGCTCCCGGAAGGACTTCGTGTCCAAGGCGGTGCGCATTCTCACCGATCAGGAGTACCGCCGTCGGCTTGAGAAGCAGGCATTCGCGTTCGCGGGAGAGTTCGGCTGGGACGGCATTGCCCGGAAGATGGATGCGGCGATTCGGAGGGCTCTGCCGTGAGTGCATCACCGGACGTTGGCGCCTCCGGCGCCGGCCGGGGGGGACGTTCGCGGTTCACCTCGGGTGTGATCCTTACGGCGAAGATTGCCGTAACCGCGGTGGTTGTCGGCTACATCATCCGGCGTTTCGGATGGGGAAGGATTGTTGATACACTCAGGGACGCTTCCTCGTCGTGGCTTGCCGCGGCGCTGCTGCTGTTTTTTGTCAGCGCGCTTCTGGGCGTGGTACAGTGGCGGCGCCTTCTGCACAGCAGAGGCGTAGCATTGACGGCGAAGCGGGCATTCGTGCTCTATTTCATCGGCCTTTTTTTCAACAATTTCATTTTCGGCACGGCTGCCGGTGACGCTCTCCGCGTGGCGTACGTGAAACTCGGCACGGGGAGCGCCCGGTCGGGGCTGGCGGCCACCTTCCTGGATCGCTTTGCGGGCCTCTGTATCATGCTGATCTACGCCGCGGGAGGAAGCGCATTCCTTCTGCAGCGCGGCCTGGTCAGCGGAACGACCCTTGTTGCCGCGGTGCTCTCCCTGGGTTGCGCATTGATACTCTTCCTGGGTGTATTTCTCTTTCTTATCTCCCGTCGGCTTCAGACCCTTTTCTTCGGGGTCTTTGAGAGAATTCCGTTTGCCGGCGGAGAGGCTTTCAGAAGTGTGGTCATGCAGGCATTGCTGGAGGCGAAAGACCGGCGTTTGCTGTGGGAGGTGACCGGCCTTTCGGCGGTGATTCAGGCACTGCGCGTGGGCGTCCACATTCTCTGCGGCGTATCGCTGGGGCTGGTTACTCCCGACAATATCCACTTCTTTTTCGTGTTTGTTCCCATTCTGGCCGTCTTGATGACGGTGCCGCTGCCGTTTGGGATTCGCGAAGGCGTGGGAGGGGCGCTGTTCGCCCTTGCGGGATTTCCCGTCGATGCGGCGCTGGTGATGGAGTTCCTGGCTTCGGTGGTAGGGATACTCGCAAGCTCGGTCGGCGCGATATGTTTTGTCGGGGCAAAAACCAAACCGTCCATAGCGAGGTACGGCGTATGAACATTTCGGTAGTAGTTCCCCTTTACAATGAAAAAGACAGTCTTGCGGCGCTTACGGAAAAGATCGTGAAGACGCTTTCGGACTGGGGCAGGTCGTACGAGATCGTGTACGTGGACGACGGGAGCACCGACGGTTCGTTCGAACTGCTGGAGCGTCTGTACACGACCCGGCCCGCCGCGATTCGCGTCGTGCGCTTCAGTCGCAACTACGGCAAGTCCGCGGCACTCCAGGTGGGAATCGACCATGCACGGGGTGACGTGATCGTTACCATGGATGCCGACCTTCAGGACGACCCGTCGGCAATTCCCGACATCGTGAGCAAGCTGGAAGAAGGATGGGACGTGGTGTCGGGATGGAAGAAGAAGCGGCGGGATCCGATATCCAAGATTCTGCCGTCGAAAATATTCAATTTTGTCACCTCGTTGCTGTCCGGGATTCGACTTCACGATTTCAATTGCGGCTTCAAAGCGTACCGCGCCGATGTGGCCGGGAGTCTGGTGATATACGGTGAACGCCATAGGTTTCTTCCCGCGTTGGCGCACTGGGACGGCTTCCGGGTTACTGAGATCCCCGTGCCGCATCATCCCCGCCGGCACGGCAGGTCGAAATACGGCATGAATCGTTTCACCAACGGCCTGTTTGACCTGATCACCCTTCTGTTTCTGCGACGATATCTGAAGAACCCGCTTCATTTCTTCGGCATGGTCGGACTGATTCTCGGCTTTGCCGGCACGTGCGTGCTGGGTTACTTCGGCATCCAGTGGGTGGTAACCGGCCACATGCATATCCGCCCGCTGACACTGCTTTCTCTGGGTGCGGTAATCATGGGGATCCAGTTCATTTCCATCGGATTGATCGGTGAAATGATCACGCATTCACTGCCGCGAAGCACCTATACGATCAGGCAGGTCCTTCAGCAAGAGCCCGCGCCATAGTGCCCGTCCATTCTTTCGGCGGTGAGGGAATTACTTCGTGACGTGACTATTCTCGAGAGGCGGGAGAACGGGTACGGTGTCCGCACCGTATTGTGAACAAGAGCAGGTTGGCGGTTGCGATATTGGCAGAACCACGATCTACCCGCACATCCTCAAGAACGAACAAGAATCCCTGCGCAGCCTGGTGGATATTCTGCCCGAGTATGAAGCTCAAACCCGTGAAGCAGGCGGCAGGCAAGACAAAAACCGAGTGGGAAGCCAATTGACGAAATTGGCATGGTTAAGGGGAATAGTTGTTGCAGTGCGCTCAATTCGGAGCGCTGTGCGGGTTTGTACATCAACTTATTGCAGGACCGTTTTTTGAAATACCGGGTTGATTGAGGCTGATGTCTCCCGTTGAGATCATGGCCGGAATGGCAGGTTTCCGATGTATATTTCTTCTTGAAGACCAGCATATCAAAGGAACCAGGCTATGACAGCAAAACAGATGGCCCAGAAAGTTATCGAAGAGCTTCCAGACGAGGCGACATTCGATGACATCCAATACCATCTCTACGTTCTCGAATGCGTGCAGCAGGGTGAAGAGGATCTGAAGAATGGCCGAGTCATGACCAGCGAGCAGGTGGAACAGGGCATGGCGAAATGGCTGAAGTGATCTGGGCGGCTCGCGCCTATGAGCATCTGGAAGAAATCGCAGAGTACATCGAAAAGGACTCGCCCTTCCAGGCTCGAAGAGTGGTGCAGCTTATTGTCAAGGAAACACGCCGCCTTGCGGAGAACTCACGGATTGGGCATATGATGCCGGAAATCCAAGAGGATTCATACCGCGAACTTCGAGTCTTCAGCTACCGTATTCTATACAGAATTGAGCGCGAAGACAGAATCGCGATCGTCGGCATTGTCCACGCTCGCAGGCTTCTAAAGACAGGGATGCTCGGATAGGCGTGAAGCCTTTCCTCCCCAGTCCCAAGATTGTAGACAACCTCCCAATCAACCCGGTATTGACACTGACAGTGAAGATTTGACTGTGCAGAAATGCACAACAAGCCGCTCGTGGTGTGCCTTGCAAAGGTACGTTTCGCTCGTGGGTGGAAGTCCCACCGGGGAAAATGCCGGAATGCCCCGTAGACACTCACCAGTGCTGTTGGGAGACCGACGATGCTGCCCAAGACGTCAGAATCCGGATACCCCGGATGAAAGGATGATCAGGATACACGGCAGTGGTAGAGCGGAGAATGTCGTGATTGGCAATCTGGTAACATTGCAGGAGCTCATCGCGTACCACATCACCGGTTGTCAGGACTTTGTCGGTTGGCTTGAAGCATCCTTCATCGTTTTTCTTGATGAGACCCAGCGAGAGGAGCAGCTCGATCGACTGTTTCGGCTCCCCGGGCTTCTTTTTCTCCTGCATTCCCAGCTTTTTGTTCGAGTCATGGCCGTAGTATCGTATCGGGTGTTCGCCCTTATTCGGTATATGCCGGGTGACTTCAGCCAGGAAATCAAGCGGATCGTAGACCTCGAAGTTCCGCGCAATACCTGCTATCAAGGTCGTATCTCCCGAGAGCGGAAAGGGGACGCACCTGGCGTGTGATGGCCGATAGAGTATTCTCCCGTCCTTTGTCGGGGAAACCATTCTACCAAGAGAAGAAGGACATCGGGCGATATACTCGATAAGCCGCTGCATGCCCGGCTTGTCACCTTTCTCGATGCGCACCGAATTGTCAACACTAAACCCGGAGTGTTTCCGGGTGCGCATACTCCCTGTGATTTGATCGCCGTCTTTGCTTTGACCAAACCAGCATCATACAGGGTAAGAAGCACCGTGCGTACCTGCACGCTGTTACGCCGGGGCAGGTGCATCGACGCCCGTGCTCCCAAATCAATGTTAACCGCACTATTGTCACGATTCACGGCACAACCAACGTCCTTCATCTTCGCGGGTGGAAGAAAGGTCGAATGGCTACGGCGCCGATCCTCCAACGCACCCGGGCCGTCGCGATGCAACGTTTTCACCAAGGTTTTCACCGACTCTCCGGCCATACCCAGGCTCCGTCCGATGGACGAGTGGGTAGCCCCCAGCAAGTAGAGCGCAAACGCCACAAACCATCGTACCACTGCATCACCGAAAACGGCAGATACTCGTGCACAGCGATCACGGGACAAGTCCCGGTCAAAGCTCAAGTCGCGGCAACATATCACCATGCCGAACCTCCTTGTATTTAACCCTCATAGCATTGGGCGGTAACCGCGAAATACGGCCAAAGCCCGTTTCCTGCCACTAAAAAATCACTTGAGTGGGTTAAATGCAAGTCAGATACAAATATCATATATTGCCAGCCAACGCGACACAACTTCCGGGACACCGCACTAGATTCCTGCCTATCCAAAAATTGACCAATTTCGGCAATAAATATAGCACACGCCTCGAGATATACCCGGGCAGAGCGCCTATCGGGATGGATACATTCCTGCGGGAGGCAAAGGGGGTAAGGCAATAAACGCGGCCGGGGTCTTCTCGTGCGGGGGGCCGGCGTAGCCGAATCGACTCCTGTGCGTTCTCCCGGCGGCCCGGTCGCTTCTCCAGGCACATCGCCGCGGAAATCCCGCGGCGCGGCTGCAACTTCCTTCCCGAGTACCCACGAAGCTACAGATTATTTTACCCACAGGCTTTTTCCCTCAGCCCCATTGCGGCAAAAAGAAACAACGGAGAATCCATGCCGACACACCTGGCGACCGCAATACTCTTTGACGGTGCGATTTCGCTGGAGTGGGAAGAAAAAAACCGGGACCGCGGCCCGGCGGTCGAGCAGTTTGAAAAGCGGCTGTTCGATGCCTACCGAAAGCGCAATAAGGTCGAGCCCGGCCGGTGGATGCTGCTGCTCAGTCGGGCCGATCCAACACTTCCGCTTTCGGCGTCACTGACCTTTTGGCGCGCCGTTTTCGCCGATATCACACACCGGATTCGAACCGCGCCCGACAGCGAGGAAAAGCGGGAGCACGTAAGTGTTTCGATCACCGACGATGAAGCTGCGGAGTACGTACGCACGATACCGCCCATGATTGGTGTCGACAGGGTGGACACTGCCCTGCTGCGGAAAACGTGCGGTATGCTGGTTGGTGCCTATTGCCGTGGTATCGGCACGTTCAAGGGGAGTGTCGATGAATTCTTCGCCTCTCTTTCTCCGGTCTCTCAGCATGTCGATCGCATTCATTTTCACCTGGTGGAGAATCGCCGCAATGAAAACCGCCCCTTCGCATTTCTCGCCACCTACGCTACCAGGCTGGACACCCGGGGACTCACGCGACATGTACCGCTGAAACATGCATTTGAAGAATATGCCGGGAAAAGCGGAAAGATGCTTGAGCTGCTGAGCACGGTGCACCAGGTTGCCGAGAAGAATACTCTCGTACGCTCAATGCTGCATTCGGGTGAAATATTCAGCATGGTTGCCTTGACTCCCGACGAAGCATTCTCTTTTTTGCTGGGCGTGGCCGATTTTGAGGCGGCAGGGATTCTCTGCCGTATTCCGCGCTGGTGGAAAGGCGGTCCGCGCAGGTCGGCGGTGGGACTTTCGCTGGGGAACAAGAAACCCTCGCGCCTGGGCTTTGACGCGCTTCTGGATTTCAAACCGGGTTTGTATCTCAACGGAGAGCGGATACGCGAAGAGGAAGCGCGCCGCATTGTCGAGCGGGCCGAAAGGTTGGTGATGGTCAAAGGCAAATGGGTAGCGGTTGACATACAGTCGCTGCAACGGGCGCTCGATGCGCTTGCACAGGCTCGCGGGTTGGCCCGGAAAGGTTCCATAAGCTTTGCCGAAGCCATGCGTATGTTGATGCGAGGCAGGACGGAGGCCGATGATGAATCGGGGTTTGTCGATGCGGAAGTCGGTTGCGGGGCATGGCTTTCATCGGTGCTTGAAAAAATGACCAATCCCCGGCTTATTCGAGCGACTCCGCCGTCTCCCGCGCTGAAGGCAACCCTGCGGCCGTATCAGCGCGACGGGCTGTCGTGGCTGCATTTTATGCGGGGCCTCGGATTTGGTATATGCCTTGCCGACGACATGGGGCTGGGGAAGACCATCCAGGTGCTGGCTCACCTGCAGGTGCTGAAGCAGAAAGGCCGCACCAGTCTCATTGTCGCGCCGGCATCGCTGCTTGAGAACTGGCATCGGGAAATACAGACGTTTACGCCCGATTTGAACGTGATAATCGTGCATCCGCAGTACACCGATGAGCAGACCCTGCGGTCTCTGGAGAAACACATTCGCCGCTACCCTGTCGCGATTACCACTTACGGTATGCTGAGTCGCCTGGCCCCGCTTCGGTCGATTCGGTGGTTCTCCGTTATCTGCGACGAAGCGCAGGCGATAAAAAACCCCGGTACAAAACAGACAAAGACCGTGAAAAAGCTGGTGTCGGACCACCGGTGCGTGCTCACCGGCACCCCGATTGAAAACAGGCTGACCGATCTGTGGTCTCTGTTCGATTTCATCAACCCCGGGCTGCTGGGATCCTTCTCCCGTTTCAAGAAGTTTGCCAAAAAACTGGATGCCGACCCCGAAGGGTTCGGCCGCCTGCGGCGGGTCATTCATCCGTATATTCTTCGGCGGTCGAAAACCGACAAATCCATTATCAGCGATCTCCCCGACAAAGTCGAGATGAAGACGTGGTGTACGCTTTCGCACCAGCAAACCGTGCTCTATAAACAATTGGTCGGCCGGCTCGATGAAGAACTGAAGCAGGTGGAGGGAATCGAACGAAACAGGCTGGTCCTGGGGTACCTGACGAAATGCAAACAGTTGTGCAATCACCCCGAGCACTACGCCGGCGGCGGCGCCGACTACCGCGATTCGGAAAGCGGCAAATTCCGTCGCCTGGCCGAGCTGTGTGCGACAATCCGGGAGAGGCGCGAGAAGGCCCTTGTCTTTACGCAGTTTGCGGAGATCATAGAACCTCTTATGCAATACCTGGAAACTGTTTTCAACGCACCGGGGGTGTGCCTGAGCGGAAAGACGACCGTGAAGCGGCGAGCCGAGGCGGTAGCCGGGTTTCAGAGCGATGAGTATGTTCCCTTTTTCGTGCTTTCCCTCAAGGCGGGCGGCACGGGCCTGAACCTCACGGCGGCCAACCATGTTATCCACTTCGACCGATGGTGGAACCCCGCGGTGGAAAACCAGGCCACCGACCGCGCATTTCGTATCGGTCAGAACAAGAACGTAGCGGTCCACAAATTTATCTGCCGGGGAACCATCGAAGAGAAAATCGATGCGCTTATCGACGACAAGAAGAAGCTGGCGGCCGATGTTATCCCGGCAGCGGGGGAAAACTGGATTACCGAACTGGACAATACGCAAATAAAGGACATGTTCAAACTGACGATCGAAGATGAAGGGTAGAGTGATTGAGCATTGGTGATGAGTTATTGAATCCATCCTGGATGCCGACCACCGATACAATGAGAGGATTCGACGGATGCGACGACGAAGACGACCAAGCTTGGGCTGGGGCGGTTTTGCTCCTTACGTAACAAAGGCCGAAAAGCTGCGAAGGGCCGCAAGCGCCCGGGCAAAACTGACGAAGAAGGGGATGAAGCTGGAGCCGGTTGTTCTTGAAGGACGCGCAATCTCCCGTACCTGGTGGGGGAAGGCATGGGCGGCCAATCTGGAGCGCTACGCGGATTATGCCAATCGTATTCCGCGGGGTCGAACCTACGTGCGCAGCGGCGCCGTGCTGGACCTCAAGATCACGCCGGGCTCCATTGCGGCCATGGTCTCGGGCAGTCGATCCCGGCCGTATTCCGTTGAGATAGGCATCAAGCCGCTTCCAAAGAAGGTGGAATCATCGCTGATAAAGAAAAGCTGCTCCTCGCTGCATTCGATGCATGATCTGCTTGCGGGGAAGTTTCCCGAAGCCTTGAAAGAGGAGTTTTTCAAAAGGGACGACGGGTTGTTTCCTTCACCCGGGGAGATAGAACTGGGCTGTTCGTGCCCCGATTGGGCTGAAATGTGCAAACATGTCGCCGCCGTGCTATACGGTGTTGCCGCCCGGCTCGACAAAAGACCCGAACTGTTTTTCGTGCTGCGCACTATTGAAATCGAGCAGTTTGTCGGCACGGCGGTCCGGCGTGAGAGCAAGAACATGCTGCAAAGGGCGATGGTACAAAGTGAACGGGTGATTGCCGCCGATGATGCCGATATGGCGGAGATGTTCGGCATTGAAATGGATCCGGGTAGTGCCGGGCAGGAAGGAAGAAAAAGCAGTGGGAAGGTCAGAAAAAGGAGTTCGTCGACAAAGGTTGCACCAAAAAGGGGCAGGCCGAAGAAGAAGCGTGCGGCCGCGACCGGTACACAACCGCTTGCCGGAAAGCGACTTCCCAAATCGGTCCGGGAAAAGAAGACAGCAACCAGGAAAACCGCTGCGAAGAAAACCGTTACCCGGAAAAGGGAGGTGACGAAGACCGGGGCAGCGAAGGCAAGCGCGAAAAAGAGGGCCCCGAAGAAAAAGGGCCCGGGGAGAACCTCCGCAACTTCAAACCGCACGTGAAGTTCCCCTTCATGCGGCTTTCCCGCTCTTCTATCGAGGGGTACAGGTCCTGCCCGCCGAACGTTTGGTAGATTGTGGCGAGTGACCCCTTGAAAGAATCATTCTTTTCCCAGTCATACAGTGGACACTACACCGCCTCGAACGCAAGACAACCGAAACTGCAGAAGAGCATGTACAGCGCTATTTTTCCCATTGTCACCTCCCTGAAACGCAGTTGAATACTTACCCCACACAAGCACTTCTCCGATTGATTCCAACCCGACTCGCCATTCCCGCACACTCCTAACGCACAATCCGCCACCGGCAACTATATTAGTGATGTACTTCTTTGCGAAAAAACATTATCACGGCCATACTGGAACCGCGAAACACTTTACAAAATGGTTGCTGATCATATAAAAGGACGGGGTACATATTTGAGGGAAATACGAAAAGTGCTACAAGACGCCATAACCCGCGCTTTTAAATATACGCAAACATTAATGACTTGAGAGTACCGAGTTCTGGCTATAACGACAAGCGTTTTGTGCGCTCCTTTTCAATCTTCATCTTTGTCCGTGAGTGTTCTATTGCGAGGTTTGTTCACTGCTGGACCAGTTCCCTGAATTTCTTGAGTTCCGCTATCTGATGCTGGATGTCTTTTACAAATTGCTTCCGGACATACTCGGTACGGCTCTTCATCCGGTGCGTGTAGCTAATCTGGTAGAAACCACCTTTCTTCTCCTTTGGTCTTTGATACTGGTAGGTCAGTGATCCCCTCCTCTGGACTTCCACCATGGCAATGGACACCTCATCGGAAATAGACCTCCGCCGGAGTGG
>CAZNDN010000026.1:0-34252 GCA_964571815.1 uncultured Fibrobacterota bacterium
CGAGTTCGTTGTTCGCGTAGACCGGGTCGGCTTCGGGGAAATCAAATGGATAGCGCGTATTCACCGGCACTCCTCTCACAGGGAAAAGTCGCTCGGGGGTTCGGCGAGGTGCACCTCGGTTCCAGAGGGAGTGGAAATATCGCTTTCGGAGTCGGCACTTCGCTTGCCTCTCGGGCTTTTCATGCGCAGCAGGCCCTTGTCCTTGAGTCTGATGGTGACTTCTCCGGGGGGAACATCCTCGATATGCGCCTTGCCCATGCTGTCGGTCGTGCCCTGCCTCGTGGAACCATCGCTGAACTCAAGCTCGAAGCTGGTGTCGGCCATTGGCTGCGTGCCGGGCGATGCCCCCTCCTCGACGGTCTCCCCGGGCTGCGTATCCTCTTCACGTGTCAGCACGATATCAAGATGATCTTTAAACCGCAGCAGCCCACTCTGCTGCTGCTTGCCCAGAGCCACACCCTCCACGACTACCACGAAAAAATACTCCGGCGGGTTGTAGCTCTTTCCGTATTTTTTCAACTCTTCATCGGTGGGAATCTCATCGGTGTCTTCATGGTACTCGAATTCCCATTTCAGCTCGACTTTCCCTTTCATGACCGTGGTGGGGATTTTGATAATCGGGTCGTGGTTGCCGTCGCGGTCGTATTCATAGATGATTACCGTAGCCTCGGTGTTATCGCGGATCGGGGAGTCGAATTCGCAGGTCAGGGTCAGGATATCCCCCCGGCGAGCTTCGGTGCGGTCCCAGGCCATCCTGCGCACCTGTATCTGCGGCCTGACCGGAATGCGGTTGGACTCGGCCGAAAGACCGAGTTTGGGCATTTTCACTTCGAAGAAAAGTGAATCGCCGGGCTTGACCTTGTCCGGGACCACAAACGTGCCGCGATAGACGTTGCGGAAAACTGTGTCCTTGATCGTGCCGAGTTTTTTCCCGTTCTCGGTCTTGCCCACAAGCCGGATCGTGGAGCCTTCGCCCACCAGCGCGGTGCGCACTTCGCAGGCGACCTCGGTACCGGGAATGCCGCATCGGTCGACCCACACGGCCGAAATAATCGCCGAGTCGACCGTGAACACATTGGGCTGATCGGTCTGGGCGGTGAATCGGGTTTGCATAGAACGTCTCACCTTGTGGAGGCAGCCGGCCGAACCGGAACCAGTGGTGGAAACGACAATAGAATGCCCGCTGAAGGCAAAATAGTCTGTGCAGGAAGCGGGGATCAACCGGGGCGGGAAGCGGAGTGGGTGAGTGTGGTGAGGGCTGCGAATGCCGATTTGCGGCGGTGGCCCCGGGCGTGGGGGGTTCGGAGAACGGTCCGTACACATCGATTATCTGCGAAGATGTCACACGCCATGGTCTCGCCTGCAGCGCCGCCACCCGGTAGTTTGTTTTGTCTCTCGCCTTGACTTCATCACCCGTATCAACTATCTTCTTTTAGAAAGAAGAGCCGAATGTGTTAGCTGCATCCATTGAAGCGCAGCCTTTTCAGCAGATTCAAAGAGGATATATTCATAGCATCCAAGCGCATTTGAAGAATTAATGTTCCTGCCGTTTGTCCGAAGAGAACGATTACCATGAAACGAGTATTTGTAGAAGCAGTATGGGTAAGCATAATCACCCCTTTCTTTTCACTCCAGGTTTTTAGTCAGAGTCAATCCGCTATTCAGTTCTGGGACAGCGCGGGTACGGCAAGGACAGGAAAGATCGGCTGGTCGGGAGATGCCGTTGACGGTGGTTTCAGGCTTGAAGAACCAAACGGCAAAACAGTGACGGTGAAAGATGGGAAGGTCAATGCGGCAAAATTCTCCGGTGATGGAAGCGAATTGACAAATCTCCCCTGGCCCCCAGTATCAGCCACCGATGTTCAAGGGCTTGATGATTCTTTAGATGCGAAGAGCGATACGACGTATTCTATAAACAGTGAAGGTGATAGCGGTCAGGTCTGGAAGTCTGATGGTAGCGGACGGGGGTATTGGGGCTCGGACGAAAAAGCAACCACTAGCGACTCTGCTTCAACTGTCCTCTCTCATGAATGGAATGGCACTGAATTAAGA
Organism: uncultured Fibrobacterota bacterium; assembly: GCA_964571815.1. Classification (GTDB taxonomy): domain Bacteria; phylum Fibrobacterota; class Chitinivibrionia; order Chitinivibrionales; family WJKA01; genus CAZNDN01. The sequence continues at coordinate 2,053 of CAZNDN010000026.1, forward strand.
CTACAAAATAGCGATCGTACATGGGGAGAGTGGGTTGATTTGAGAGGCGAAAAAGGGGATTCTGGGGAAACGGGGCCGATAGGCCCGTCTGGTGCTACGGGTCCTATGCCGGCACACAGATGGTCTGGAACCAAAATTCAGTTTGAGACCTCCGAGAATACTTGGGGCTCTGAAGTGGATTTGATTGGTCCAAAAGGTGACAGCTATTTTGACTTTGTTGAAGCTGGAGTTTACGATACCATATCGTTGCGTTTTCCTGAAACATTGAAGTGCGAAAATACAGCTGTTTTCCGAGATGTTTCTGCCGAATGGATCAGGGCAACGGGAATACGTTGCAATGTCACCGCACTCTCAAACCAGATATTCCCGGAAGACACATCAGCCGCCTCGAAAATAGGAAATACCAGCACGTATTATACCGACGGATTTATCGCTACACTGCATACAACAAACAATGTCACGAATTCTGATAGTCGATTTAAGCGGTCGATCAATGATGTCAATTCAGCACTTCGGAAGGTAAAGAAATTGCACGGCGTTTCTTTTGAATGGGATAGGAATGCATATCCCAGTCGCCATTTCCCGGAGGGACGCCATTTAGGATTGATTGCCCAGGATGTTGAAAGAACTGTGCCCGAAGTCATCCATACTGACTCATTAGGCTACAAATCAATTGCTTACAATGAACTGGTTGCTTTGCTCATTGAGGCAATCAAGGAACAGCAGGCTCAAATTGAGAATCTCAGGTCGCGAATTGATAGTGATCATCAATAGCCCAAGTTGCCACAATTCATTGCCACACAAATCATTATACCACAAGCAATGAGTGATGTCTTTGGGACACGCATGCCTCTAAACAAATAGCAAATGCATGTCCCGCAGCTGTTATCGTCACGCCATGGGTAAGAAGAAGCGCAAAAAGGGACCATCACCATCCACTCCTCGCCCCGTTCCCACCAATTCCATAAACACGGGACCTGCCGGCAGATTATATACAGGAAAAGAGCTGTTTTTGCTGTTGATTCTATTTGTCGTCCCGTTTGTTGTTTATCTACCATCAATCGAGGGTCCATTTCTTTTTGACGACCGTGCGGTGATTGTCAACAATCGCGATTTACGGAATCCAGGCGGATTCCCCGGGAATCTTATCTCACCGATAACCCCGGAGAATCCCATGCCCGAGCGAAACGATCCCTCACGGCCACTGACATTCCTCACCTACGCGCTCAATTATGCTGTGGGGCAGCTCGCACCCTCCGGTTATCATATTGTCAACATCCTTATTCACGGTATAAACGGCATATTGGTCTTCCTGCTGCTGACCATGCTTTTTGTATCGATTACCGCTTCTCCCCGGAAGCCTTATGCCTTAATCGGCGCACTCTTGTTTTTGGTCCACCCCCTGCACAACACGTCGGTGGCTTACATATTCGGGCGTGCGGGATCTCTGGGAACCATGTTTATTCTTGTTGCCATTCTCTTGTTTATCATCTATGTCCGCACGAAAAGACCCGTGCTTTTCGGGAGTTCCTTGCTCAGCTATATCTTTGCGCTCGGCGCGAAGCAGGATATGGTAGTTCTGCCGGCACTCATAGTTGCCGTAGACTTGGTACTTAACAAGGGGAGAATCGAAGAGGTAAAACGACGCTGGGCTTTTCATGCGGGATACTGGACAGTTTTCGCGACGTATATTGTTTTCAGAGCGGCTTTTTTCGGCGGGGTGGGCAATATCGAAGCCGAATCGGTAATCGACAGGTCGCAATACCTGATATCGCAGCCCTATGCCGTAGTACGGTATGTCCAGCTTTTTCTCTTTCCGGCCGGGTTGTCGATAGATCACAACATCGCTTCCTTTCACAGCTTTCTGAATCCGGTGGTAATGGTCACCTGGTCGGCGGTTATCGTTCTGGCGACAGCGGCGATACGTCTTGTTCGGTCCGGGGACACGAACAAATCACTGGGCGGATTGGGGCTTGTATGGTTTCTCATTGCTCTGGCACCTACATCGAGTGTGTTTCCCACCACCGACATACTCAACGAACGGCGAATGTACCTTGCGTCCACAGGTTTGATTATCTCCGTTTTGACCGCGGCAATGTGGCTCTTTGACAAACGGAGCAAACGCCTTCTCTATTCGATTGCCGCTCCGACCCTGTTGGTGTTTGCGACTATTACGTTTCATTCTGCGACAATGTTCCGGCACCCTGAAAAGCTCTGGAACCATGTTCTCAAGCTGTACCCAGAAGACACGCGTGCGTTCCTGAACTACGCCGGCTATCTGTATCGGAGGGGTGAATACGACAAAGCAAGAACCATGTACGCGAAGTCTCTTCAATTCGACCCGCGTAACAGTTCGGCATACATAAACATCGCCGTTTGTCATTCTGAGCAAGCCAACTACGACAGTGCTATAGCCACCTGCGAACGCGCACGTGAATTGTTTCCGGGCACCCCCGAGATATTGCGGCGGCTGGCCCTGGCCTACAAGAACAACGGAAGATACGATCGGGCCATGGCCGTTTTGGACTCAACAATTCGGTATGTCAAACCTGATGATTCGACGGCAATAGCGTATGCACAGTCGATATATGCCCTGTTCTCCGATCCCGCGTATCAACTGAGCATGATATCCGACTCACTCAACGAGAACCCGACTGATCCGCTCTTGTTAAGGAGAGCCGGCCAACTGCATCTTGAGCTGAAGCAGTATACTCGTGCCGAAAAGTATCTCGATTCATCACGTGCCTATGACAAAGACGATCCGGTTACGACCTCCTTGCTCGCGCAGGTATGTTTTCAGAGAAAAAAGTATGGAAAAACGGAACAATTGCTCAAGAGTTCGTTGAGAAAGAACCCGGACTATATCAAGACTTACAACAACCTCGCGAAACTCTATTCCGAAATGAAACGATATGCCGAAGCCGAACGCATACTTCGACAAGCCCTGCAAACGGATCCCGACAATTTCTCGATACAAAAAAACCTCGGAATACTATACTTCATTACCAACCGGTATGAAGATGCTGGCAAGATATTGAATACTCTGCGCGAAGAGCATCCGGGAAGAGAAGATATTGTTAGACTGTTGCAGGAAACTGAGAATCAGTTGAAAAGGTAGTTACCTTCAGCCTTCAAGGATAGTTGAGCAACGTTCACCTGCTTTTTTGTCGGCCGATCGGTCTTCGTGCTCCATTCGGTGGGTACGGCAGTACCGGGGGTGATGGACTCTCCCACCGGGCGCTCAATTGTCGATGTGTGCAGCAGGTGGTTCTGCTCGTCGTCCCTTGCCGCTGCCACCTTCTCGACAATGCCACGCATCCGGCAGAACGCGCCCCCGGCCGCATCGGACGGTCGTTTGAAGCAAGGACTCCCTTCAACCCCGCATGGTCAGGAGTCAACCGGGTTTTCGGGTTACCGTCTCGGGAAGCAGAAGTTCCCTGCGCATTTCGATTGATGTCACACGACTCGCACCACTGAGACATGATCTTAGAAATCCCAAGGGGCTATTGAGTCACAACTCGTACTATAACAGCTTGTTATAAAGCCCATCTGTTCGTTCGGCCGATGTCAAAAAACATCACATTCCCTGTGGCATTTCTTCCCATTATACCTTATATTACTCCGTGGAGCGGTGGGCCGGGGAGGAATGCCGGGCGGACCTGCGCGACAGACATCCGTTGTGACCGATAGAACCTCCCACCACGCTGGTCACTGCAATATGGCCTATTCTTCGAAAGGAACCGTTCCATGGTTCAGACAGTGCGTGGGCGCGCCGGCGCAGCAGTGCTCGTATGTGCCGGCCTGCTTGCCGCTCGGCAGCTCGACTATGAATGTTTCGTCCCGGGCAACGATTATCCCGGAGAACCTCTGTGGGTTCCTCACAACGTGGAGGATATCTTTGTCACCGATGAAGGGACGGTGTATACCAATGTGCCCTGGGATGAGGCCGGAGGAAATGTGGCGGAGATTCATGCCGACGGCGCCATGAAAAGAAAGATATGGGTCGGCAATCACGGCGGCGGGAGAGCAGTGACGGCGAATGACGATTACATCTACCTGGCAGGCGACAACTATCGCAAAGGCAACCAGGGCATAGACCGGCGCGATCGTTCCAACCCCGACAAGGCAACCAACGTCCATGTGGATTGCGGTGACGCCCTCGGTCTGGCGGTATCGACAAACCGTGTGTATGCTTCGATCACCACCGAGAATGTCATAAAGGCGTTTGACCTGAACCTGAAACCGCAACCTTCGGAAAAGATAGCGGCCGATAAGCCCGAAGATCTTGCCTTTGACAACGAGGGAAAGCTGTGGGTACTGCAATCTTCAACGGGAACTATCCTGCAATACGATCCGGTTTCGAAAAGGAAAGTGGGTGAGATTTCCCTGCCCCCGTCCGTTGAACCGACCGATATTGCCGTCCACGAATCAAAGCTCTACGTCACCGACATAAGTCCCGACGAACAGGTGCGAATCTACAAGGATATTACCACGAATCCGGCGCCCGACGGCACATTCGGCCATAAAGGCGGGATCTACTCCGGCACGCCGGGTGTGTACGCTCCGCTGAAATTCGACAAAGTCATGGGAATTGGCCTTGACAAAAAGGGCAACATCCATATAGCAAACCGCATGACATCGCCCAAAAGCATGGGCACGACCGTCATCCAGAAATACACCCCGGAGGGTGTTATGCTCTGGGATATTATGTCGGTGCTCTGGATCGACTGCGTTTCTCCGCATCCCGACAACGAGAATATTCTGTACGGTACAGGAGAAAAACTCGGCATTGATTATTCGACCGGCGAATGGACACTCAAGGCCACCACCGTCGACCGACATCGCTACCCCGACGACAGCCGCGTGGAGTCGGGGCATGGGGGCAATGGAAAAACCTGGATGCGGAAGGTTGACGGCGCCGTGTTCATGTTCAGGGTTGTGATGAACGGCACCGCGGTTTTCATGTATCGGTTCGACGGCCGGATAGCGGTACCCACGGGACATATCTTTACGGATGAATTGTGGTACGATACAAACGGGGACGGACGGAGGGGTTCCACCGAAACACGTGCTCAATCCACCGGAAAAACGCGGGGATTCTGGGTTGACCGCAACGGTGATATCTGGCAGGCATCGGAGAGCAAGGGTATTTTCAAGTATCCGGCGGGCGGAATCGATTCTCATGGAGCGCTTCCCTATTCGCCGGCCGCACGAGAGATGTTCCCCATGCCCTCACCTTTCACCAAGCTGCGAAGAATCCGCTTCTACCCCGAGCAGAACAACCTGATGGTCCTCAACGGGTTTACCGATGCGTACCCCGACTCCACCCATCACTGGAAACGCGCGGGGAAGGTGTTTGCCGGCTATGAGAACTGGTCGGGAACATTCAGACGTCCCGATTGGAAAATCGTACCGCGATATGAAGAAGTCGAGCGCTGGGGAGGCGGGGGCAATGTCCAGAGCTTCGAGGTCCGCGACAATTACGTCTTCTTCGGACGCTGCGGTGCATCCGAAAACCTCGGGGTGCGTGCCGGTCATATTGACGTATGGAAAACCGACAGCACCAGGGTGGGGTGGATGGAGCCGTGCCCGTTCGTGGGCGACAAACAGGGTTGGCTCGACATGACCGAGTCCATCGACGTCTTCCGGCTCTCCAGCGGCCATTACATTGTTGCCGTCGAAGAGGATTACCGCTCCAAGAACATCCTGTACAAATGGTGTCCCGACAACACATGCGGGGCGACATGCGTCTCTCGCCCCATGCCCTCTTCGGCCACACCGCACCTCGACGACCCGCCACACGGTACCGTGGAGGTGTATACACTGTCCGGACGAAGAGTAGCGACGGACCGATTCTTCTCATCCGCCTCGGTTGTCCACCCTCCCGGCACGTTCATCGTTCGCACCCGCGGAATCGGCGGAAGAACACGACGAACCGTTTTGCTCAACAGTAGGATTCGTTAGGGCGGCACACATGGCATCATCCCAACCAAACCCCTCCATATACGACTATTCCGACTACCGCAAGTATATCAGCGATTATGTCGCACACCGCAAACACCACACTCCCCCATTCTCCCTTCGTACGCTCGCCTCTCAGGCCGGTATCGACGAAGGCAATCTGAGTCGCGTTCTGTCGGGGAAGCGGCCCCTCACGGTTGCGGCGGCAACGAAACTGTGCCCGGCACTGAAACTGCGCAAACGGGAGTGCGACTTCTTCCAGGTGATGGTCCGCTACAATGAAGCCTGCAACCACGACACGAAGAAAGCCTGCTTTGAGGAAATGCTCACTTTCAAGGAATCCCGCGCGCGGGTCCTTGATCCGGATCAGTATGAATTCTATGATAAATGGTACTACACCGCGGTTCGTGAAGCGCTGAGTTTCTTTGCCTACGACGGCTCCAATGCACGGGAGCTGGGGCGATTGATTGTCCCCTCCGTAGCGAGCCGCGAGGTGCGTCAGGCAATTGCGCTCCTGGAGCGGCTGGGACTGGTGGAGAAGGGTGACGACGGCGTCTACCGGCGCACCAGCGCCGTGATCAGCAGCGGTCGCGGGATAAAGTCGGTGGCGCTCAACAACTATATCATCAATACCATGGAACTGGCTAAAATCGCGATCGGATCCATGCCCGGACAGATCAATCTTTCGTCGCTGGCACTGACCATCGCCGAGAGCGATTTCGTCGAAATCCAGGAAGAGCTGCGCGACTGCCGCGCACGCATTCTGGAGATTGCCCGCAAGAGCAGCAACCCGGACCGGGTCTATACCCTGAACATGCACCTGTTCCCTCTGACTCGCCGACGGGAGGAGGGGTCAGAAGCCAGAGGTCAGAGGCCGGCGGCCAGAAGTCAGCAAAAGCAATAATTGACAGGATTCCATTATCACAAAAAGACGTTGAAGATACATTGAGAAACTCTAACTCGACAGGTGGAAGTACAATGATGCGACTATGGTGCGCACTTGTGCTTTGTTCGGTCATACTCTGCACCCATTCGACCGGTCCGGTGGCCGAAGGTGGCGGCGGGTCCGAGGTCGAAGTAACCGGAGTGGTGCTCACGCCCGAGGGCGGCCCCGCGGCACTGGCGACCGTGCGCCTTCGCCCGGCCGGCTACGTTGCCCAGTCGACGGCATCCGGGCTTGCCAAACGCACCACCTCCACAGTCGACCTCACCACCGACAGCGACGGCCGGTTTGCGATCAGGGGTGTCGAGCCGGGCAGCTACACCATCGAAATCACCGACAGGATGAGTGTCGCGACAAGTCTGGTCTTCGATGCGATGCCTGGTGAGGATACGCTGGATCTGGGGCCGGCCACGCTTCAGCCGTTTGCCGCTCTTCACGGAACGGTAACCCCCGACCCCGCGGCAGGCTCACTCTCGGCCGCCGTCTACGGGCTGGAGCGAAGCGTACCGGTCGATCCGGTCACGGGAGCGTATGCATTTACCGATCTGCCGGAGGGTACGTGGTCGGTACGGATAGAATCATCATCGCCCGACCTGGCCGCGGCAATACTCGATGCTCCCGCGGTACGGGCCGGTTCATCCGACACGGTGGCGAACGTCGCGTTGGCGTCGTTTGCCGATGAGGACTACACCGAATGGACCTGGTCCCGCTCGATAAGAATCAACACCTCCCCCACCGGCGCGAACATCAGCGAGGATGTCTACGCATTCCCCCTCCTAATCAGGCTCGATGCATTCAACTTCGGGTTTTGGGCGGCTCGCGGAGACGGCCGCGACATTCGCTTTGCCAGGAAAAACGGTACACCCCTGCGCTATGAAATAGAGCAATGGGATCCCGCCGCCCGGAGAGCGGCTGTGTGGGTGCTGATGGACACGGTCTATGCCGCCAACGACTCCCAGTCCATCACCATGTACTGGGGCAAGCCCGATGCGCAGGATTTTTCCAACGGCGCCGCGGTGTTCGACACAGCCAACGGCTTTGCCGGCGTATGGCACTTCGACGCAGCCTCCTACACCCGCGATGCCACCGCTCTTCGCAACACCGCCGTGGATTCGCATACCATTGCCGCGGTGGGTGTTTCGGGTTCCGCGCGGAAACTTGAAGAAACATTCATGTACGTTCCCGACAACCCGACCCTCGAACCGCCGACAGTAACCGTCTCCATCTGGTGCCGACCGTCCCGATTCGAAGGACCGGCCAACAAAACCAAGTTTGTCCACAAAGGGAGACCGGGCGGAAACCCGCTGTTCAGCTCATATGCGCTTGAATACCATGAAGGAGACCGGTTCATCCCGGCGTTCATGGTTTGCACGCAGGATTCAACGTTTTCAAAAGGGATTTCGCCCAAAGAGTACATCCAGGGCCGGTGGTACCAGATGACCGGCATTTTCGACGACGCCACGCGCTCGGGTGCACTCTATATCAACGGCACGCTGATCGATACCTTCACAACGCCGGCGCCGATTCAGTACTATCCCGAGCACGACTATCCGCTTGCATTCGGGTGTCAGTACTATCAGCTCAGAAACTCTGCAAGTGCATTTGTGCATGCAACAATCGATGAAATCCGGCTGAGCAGCACCGTTCGGTCACCTTCGTGGATACGGCTGGCGTACGAGAATACTCGGCCAGGATCGCGTATGGTTGAGATTCGGTAGGGAATCAACAGAAAGGATGGATAGTATGAATACACGTATGTCATGGAAACGAAGCATGCAGACACAAAAATCGCGGTCAAAACCCGGTTTAACCGCTCAAACCCGCCGATCGATTGACCTGTCGCCCCTTTTTATCGCCGTTGTCGCGGCACTTTTTTCCGCACACCCTCTCCACGCCGGCGAGCTGCACGGACCGTACACCGACTCTTCGTACTTCACCACGGTGAATTTCGGCTCAACCTCCCACTGGCTCCAGGCCTGGAGGGGGTATCTGGAAACCGTTCCCGCTCACTGGTTTCTCAACGGTGTCGGGGTGGCGGTCCAGTCGCGGCCCAATGATTCGGCCACCTACGACATGGTCTTCCAGCACCTCTCCCGCAACGGCGTCAGCATTACCAGAACCGAATACGGCTGGGGAGGTATCGATTATGAAACCGGCAGGATGAAAGATCGCACCGCAAACAAGCTCAGGATCTTCCTCGCCGGCTGCAGGAAATGGCATATCCGCCCGGTGCTCCTGCTCAACGCCCATCACGGCGCTCCGTGCCCGCGCTACCGGATCAATCGCATCACCGTAACCCGCACCGCTCAGGCCGGCGAGCGAACGGTTGACCTTGAATCCGTTGATAGAATCATCCCGAACTATTCGGGGCTACACGGCCTTCCGGGCAAGAAATCCAGCAAGGCTGCCGGCCATCTGATAACGAACATCGCGGGAAATACGGTCACCCTCTCCCAGCCTCTTCAGGAAACCCTGCATAAGGACTCTACCGTAACTATCACGACCCTCAAATACCGTCCGTTCTCCGATCCGACGGGAGAGGATTACCGAGAAACGGTCGACGGGTGGAACGCATACATTGCCGAACTGGCAACCCGCGCGGCCGAATTCCTCGGAACCACGGATGCGGCGGACAAGGGATTCGATATGGAAATATGGAACGAGCTGACCTTCGGCTCGAACTACCTGTATATCAATTGGTATTATGACCCGCCGCTACAGGAGTACGAAGAGAAGAGTATCTGGTCAAACCTGGTAAGAGAAACCACCGACTTTGCCGACAACCATCCCGAATTGTTCTCCGGCGTGGCCTTCAACAACGGATTCGGCAATACCATCCCCTGGCCGGCATCCAGCAAAATGCCAAAGCGGATTCGCGCCATCGGCCGACATCCCTATCCCAAGTTCAGAACCTTTCCGGAAGACCGGCACAAACGTCCGCTGAATGCCCTCGGTAAACGGGACAGTTCCTTTACGCCAACCTATACCGCGCTTTTCCCGGAGTTGCAGGGAACCTGGCTGAAAACCGAGAGCACGCTCCGCGAAGGCGCCCCTATCACAAACATGGTCTATAAAACCGCGCACGGCCGCTACGCCCGGCCCGAAGCGCCCTGCTATAGCTGGTTTACCGAATGCGGCTTCGGACCCGGCTGGTACGACATTGACAATCCGCAACGGGCATTGTATCTGAAAGCAAAGTGGTTCTCGCGCATGTACGTGTTCTACCTCAACAAGGGCAATGAAAAGGTTGTGCTCTTCAGTTGGAATCATGGCAAAGAGGACACCGACCTGGCGGTTGCGTCAAAGGCGTTCATGGACTACGTGGAAAGCCACGACACCTATCCGGCGCAGGACGAGTCCCTGACCTCCCCGGGTCTGCGCACTGTCCGAAGGATTACCGGCGCCATGAAAGACGATCTCGACACCACGCTTACCCACCACACGACACGGCCGCTCGAGGTGGTATCCATCCGCGACGATCACGACCACTTCCAGTGGCAGGGTGACGGCACGCCCGAACACCCCACCATGTACAACCGGGAATGCCTGGCCATTCTGCCCTTTCAGGTGAACCAAACGAAATTTGTCGTGCCCTACTATGTGATGACCCGCGATATCCGGACCGACCTGGCGCCCGAGGAGTACACCGTTCGTTTGTCGGGTATCCACGGTCTCAAGGCTCACATCACTGCCTATGATCCGATAGCCGATGACTCGGTACAGGTGAGCGTGACCGACCGAAGCACAACCGACGTGGAAATCACCACGGCTGCGGTTGACTATCCACGACTGCTGATCATCGACGAATCGGACGATACCCGCGTCTCGCCGGCGCACGGTTCGTCACCGCACCCCGTCAACCTCATCACGGTATCACCGGTACCCGGCGGCCTGCTGATTCGCGGCGCCGGTCATGGCCCAACCACAATTCAGATACTGGATTGCCGGGGAAGGATTATCGCACGAAAAACGAGGATCACCCAATATCCCACGGTTCTCCCTACCGGCCGGAGTGCGGAAGGGGTGTATATTGTGAGAATCACTTCCACAACGACGACTTTTGTTCGGCGGTTTCTTATGCGCAAGAACTGATTGGAAATTTTGCGTATCATCATCACTCGGAATCGTTGCATGCCGCATCGCTCTCAACAACCAATCGTACGAATGATCGTCCGGTCAATATCCTGCATTTAGAAACCTGCTGTAAATCGCAGGTATCCTTCAGTCATGCGTAACGTACGACTTCTACGTTCCTTTATGGAAGCGCACATTCAAGATTTTCCATTGCAGTGCCGGATGAGCTTCAATCAGGCTGCTCATTTCGGGATCGTGAGGATAGAGACATTCGGCATGGAGTTCTCCCCTTTCCATTAGGGATAGGTAGCGCTGTTCTTCTTCATTCAGGTCAAGCATTGGACGGACGACACTCCATGCTTCCCTGATCAAGCGCTCAGCTTGGATTGTCGTGTTGGCGGTCATAAGCATGGGGAGGAGCTGATGCCTCAGGGCAGTGTCCGTGATTGACCGTCGGAGGTGGTCCTGCCTGTATGTTTGCAGAGCGCGCGGAAGAGTTGCCGAAAGTGCGACAAACAAGGATTTGAATGAAGGTGATGCAGGTATGGAAGGTGCGATCTTTCTCAGATTCGCGGTATCCCAGGCGTCGCGTGGAGCCCCCCTTTGAAGAAGTGCCAGGAGCTTTCCTGCCAGAAGTTCTTCAGTGGAAACCGACTGTATTGTGGGGGAGTCCAGTTCACCCGGCTGCCACAAGGGAAGTTTCTGAAGACGACCAAGAGGTAACCTGAAAAGGAAGTTAAGGTCTACCTCCAGACGGTCATCATGGCCAAACGCGGATTCAAAGGTCAGATAGATTTTGCGTCCGGCAAATGCATCCGATGACAGTTGCACACGATAGCCGCTCCTCCTGCCCAGATCCACGACCGCATGTTCGATTTCCGGACGTTGTTGCAACATGGTTTCTTTAAGCGGAGAGCCGACATAGTTATAGTCAAGGTCCACCGAAAGTCGTTTTGGCGCGCCGAATCCAAGGTTAAGCGCTCTTCCACCTTTCAAAGCAAGGGATGTGCCCAGCACGGGGTGGCGAGCAATGTCCGACGCCAGCATTCCAATCCTCGCTACCTTTTCCAGGGCGGAGGCTTGAAACCCGCTCCGTGATACGCACTTGTCAATAAATCCCGCGCTAAGCCTCATCGCTGTTTCCTCCCGGAGACAATGCTTTAGGTATGATCAGGTTCCAGGCTGGGATCAGCACCCCGCCGCGCATGCTTCTTTTCAGGTAGGCAGGGGAATTCAGTCGCTTCGCCCGGATTCCTTCCAGAAATGAATCCGAAACGTGGAATTGGTCACGGTATCTCTCCAGAAACCACCCTGCGGCGCTCCATACTCTTGCAATGTCGTAGCGTTTCAGTATCTCCAAGACAAGGTCAAGGTCCAGCACCGGCGCCCCACTTGCTGAGATGACCACTTCCTCGGCGCCGCCGCATTGATCGGGACGCCGAAGTCCTTCGATAAGAGTCCGCTCAGGACCGGTCACTCTCAGAAGTACTCCCCGACATTCGACCCGGCGAGTCCCGAACAGGCGATCTACAGACCGGCTGAACGGACCGGGATCTTGCAGGAAGACCAGAGAGAAACTCTTCGTGAGCAGGGGCGGCCTTCTCTGTGCGCCGGTATACACTGCAACTTCTTTCCACTCTGAATGAGCCAGGCCCAGAAGCTCCAATGCACCATGAAAGGCAAAGATCCCGTCAGGACGAATACTGTGAGCAACCAGGTAGGGATCCGCCCGGAAATTCTCCGCGGACATTCCCTCCGGCACAACCGCGAATACGCCTCTTGCAACCCGCTTCAGCCGCCCCGTGCGAGCATGGTACTTCAGGTTACCACCCGTCGCACTTCCACCCCCTGCGTGCCGAATGTTCCGCCGGGCCTGCTCAAGCGTGAATACCGGATGGGAGGCGAAAAACTCTTTACTGGTCATTTTACGTTCCGTGGACATACTGGTAGAAATATATGCTATTACTCAACAATATGTCAAATGTGGCAGTGCCAACTTTTGACGTTCGGTTGAAAAAGAGGTGATATTTCCCCGTGTTTCCGTACAAAAGGTCAAGCACCTTAAACCAGGCAAAAAGAAGCCGCTGAAGGTCCGCTGTCACTGAAGCGACCATCGTCGTTACGCTTGCCCGAAGTGCGGAAGCGGTGTATGGTGTATATTGTATTGTCAGAGTCACCTCCGGTACAAGGACAATTATTCGACGTTCCCTTCTCCAATAAGAAAAAGAAGCACGTTGCGATGACCATCCTGAAAGTAATCTCAACACGTTTTTTTATTCTCCTCTGTATCCCACTCTCAGTATGGGGAGCAGCATCCGTTGAGGTTTCCATTCATTTTGGTGAACAGATAGCGACCCACGGCCTGCGCATCCTCGGTGGAGCACCTTCACGGGGGACGTATCAGATGGGAAAACCGACTGCCGACAGCTCTGTCTGGATTGTTTCGGAGAACCTTGACCTTTCCGTTACCGACCAGGGATTTCTTTCGAAAAACTGCTCTGTCATTGATATCGAACTGTCGTATTATCTTCCCAGTACCCTTGCAACCCCGGCAACCAACGTATACTGCCAAACAGGAAAGCCGGAACGTGAATATGCCGGAGTGGTGCGCGGTGGATTGTGGTACCACGCGAAAGAGTGGAAGGCGGTCGGGCTTGAAAAAAACAATGCGCGCTTTTCGAGCGGCGAAGTCAACGTGCGCTTCGACCATGCGAACGATTATGCAATCCGCCGTATAGTTTTACGCGGGTACTCACGTGAAAATGACATTGATGAGCGCCGGATGGTGCGTTGCACAACCGCGGTTGCGGCACAGCAGAAATTGTTTGCCTATGCGCGCGGGACACCGGCTGAATTCTCATACCATTTGGCCAATTTGGCCAATGAGAGAATCAGTGCTTCCTATTCCGCGGAACTGTTGGAGCGTATGCGCGTTGATGCCGCTGCCTGGAGCACGCAGGGTACTGTCGATTTATCGCCTCAATCAGCAACGCCACTCACCATAACAGTGCCCACAGCAGGTTTGCGGTTTGGGGCCTATGACCTTTTTGTGTCGGTAACCGGAACAACACCGCAATGGAAGGACAGTCTTCTCACACGCCGGCGAACAGCGCTCGGAATTATTTCCGATGCACACATCCGTAAGGCTGAACCCGGAGAATTCCTGTACGGTTTGGACGTCTGCCTGGGCCCTCCGGGCAGGAAAGACTCCACGAACACATTGCTCGATTGGACCCGTATCATGGGCGCCGATATTATGCGAGGCGGATTCAAGACTCACTTCGACAAGTACCCGAGCTACGATGTCGTCGGTGAGATTCAAGAGAGACTGCCTGTCTACGAATCGTATGGATTGAAGAATGTGATAGGCTATTCCCCTGCCGATCCGGGCAAAAAATACTGGGATAACATGCTCCCGTACGAATCGTTGATGCTGCGCAAAATGGATTTGGTCGAGGAGATCGCCCGGACATTTCCGCAGCTTCACTATTGGGAACTCGGCAACGAGCCCGATATCGGTTTTTACAAGGGGCCGAAGGAGCAGTACTCAATCGATTTCATGAAGCTATATGCGGGGATTAAGCGCGGGAATCCCGATGCGGTGGTAATGAATGGCGGGTTTGCTTACGAATATGATAATATGGTTACCATTGTCAATCGTATCGATGCGGACTCAATTGACGGATGGGCATATCATGGCCATGGACCCCTGAAGAGCGAGAAAACCGGTTATCGCCGGATTGCGACACTTGTCGACAGCCTGGGCAAAGGAGGCAAGCCCTTTTTCCAGACCGAATCGGGACGCTGGCATCATGATCGGGCGGGTGAGATGAAGCAGGCGCTAACTTGTCCGCAGAAAATGATATACGTGCAGTCAAAAAACATTCCGTTCTTCCTCTGGTTCAGGCTTCTGTTCAATCACCCCGAACACAACGACTACGGTTGCTTGCATACGCATGATATCCGGCAACCCAAACCGGTCATCATGGCCTATCGAAGTATGGTTGAACTTCTGCGGGGGTATTCCTGGCAGGATACGGTTGTTTTCGAAAACGACACTATCGAGGGACATCTCTTTCACCATCCTGAACATGACCGATACATTTGTGCGCTCTGGTCCAACCATAGAAAAGGCAATGGTCGCTATGAGCTGCAAATCGCCTCATCCGGTACAATTTCTCATGCGCAGGAGTTGGATATGTTTGCAAATCCACAGCCTGCCTCACTCACCTCACAGGGTATTCTATCGGTTGATATCTCGGAGTATCCCGTCTATGTCCGCTGGCGGGGAGATAAGGTTGCTTCCGTGTCCCAGCGAAAATCCGATACACCGGAATGCCGTCTCATTTCCGCCGACCGCATCACCGCTCTGCCGGTACCCGGCGGCTTGCTGATTCGCGGCGCCGGTCATGGCCCAGCCACGGTTCAGATACTGGATTGCCGGGGAAGGATAATTGCCCGAAGAACGGGGATCACCGAAGAATCCATGCTTCTCCCGACCGGCCCACGTGCGGAAGGGGTGTATATGGTGAGAATCACATCCACGAAGACGACAATTGTTCGACGCTTCCTTTTTCGAGACAACTAATCGAGAGGTTTACGTATGGTTTCGCGACTCCCCTGCTCACTTGTCTGTCTGCTCCTGACATTTGTATGGTACCCCGGATTCACCAGGGACCGCACCATACCCGAAAACCTTGTCTTTCCCCCGCAAGCATTCTTCCGCAACGGGGGAAGTCTGATCGATGTGACCAGGTTGACGGTATCGGGAATTTACCAAGCCAACGCGGCCGGTGACGGCGTTACCGACGATACCAAAGCGCTGATAGCAGCCTATGACACCCTGGCCGAACTGGTTCGCAACGGTGCAGACGGCGGCAAGCCGCAGATCTACCTGCCCAACGGTACGTATCTGGTGAGCGATGAAATTATTTACAGCGGAGAGCGGATTACCTTTACCAATAATTCCGGTATCACCAAAGTTCGCTGGATCGGGCAGGACCGCACCAGCACGGTTATCCGGCTCAAGGACAACTGCCCGGGCTTTGGCGGCGCCGAGCCCGGGGCCGTTCTGTCGTTTTACAAGGAGCGAGGAACCAATATTCCCGGGAATAATGTCGTGCGTAATATCACCATCAATACCGGCACGGGCAACCCGGCTGCTGTCGGTATAATGTACATGTCGGCAAATGTCGGTCTGATCCGCAACGTGACCATTCTCTCCGAGGACGGCCGGGGGCATATCGGGCTGTTGTTCGGCGATCACTCCGCACAGGGGTACTTTGGCGACATCACGGTCGACGGCTTCGACTACGGTCTATACAATCAGCATCAGGGAGCCAATAACCCGGCCTGTGAATACATCACCCTGAGAAATCAGAACCGCGCAGCTATCTTTAACAAGCATGGCGCGACGCATCTTCGCTCAGTCTTCAGTCGGAACCGCTGTCCGCTGGTTGAAACAACAGGAGGCAGTGTCAGCATTATCGAAAGTGAAGCCCGGGGCGGTGCAGCCAACCAGTCGGCCATCCAGATTACAAAACGGACCGATGCGCTGGTCTTTGCGCGTGACGTGGTTATTTCCGGGTACGGTTGCAGCGTGCGAAAGGACAGCACCGACGTGCTCACCGGGAATATCAACGAATACGTATCGCTCAACAGGTTCCGGCTCTTTCCGGCCCACTCACCCGACACCACCATGCGCCTGCCGATCGCCGACGCACCCGAGGTGCCGTGGTACGAGGATTTCTCGCAATGGGCGTGTGTTGATGACTACCCCGGGGCCACCGACGGCGAGAAAGCGCAGAATGCCCTCAATTCCGGGAAGGCGGTTGTGTATTTCCCCAAAAGCAGCTACGACTTTGACGGCTTTGGACGACTCGAAGTTCCCGCAACGGTCAAGCGTATCGATATGATGTTCTCCCATGCCAAGACAGGCTTTGACGTTCGTGAGGATTCCGATGATGCCCTGCTTGTCGAAAACTGCTCGAGCAGAGTGGGAATCCAGACCTGGTGCGGACGCACCATTATCAAGCGGGCCTCAGGCGGCGGTTTTGCCAACAAAAACAACTCCCCAGCGGTCCTGTTTGTGCAGGGATGCGCCGGACTGGGGGCCAATGATGATTTCTGCCCGGGTAATCAGGTGATATACGCCGTGGGGATCAACGATGAAATCAAGACCAAACCCTGTTTCAACGTCAACGGCGGTGTAATGTGGTGCATGGGATACAAGACCGAAGGTCCTCAACCTTCTTTCCACGTGCATAACACGGGCGTGTGCGAGGTAATTGGCGGGTATCGAAACGAATGTATGGCCGATATCGGAGAGCCGGTCCTGAAGATCGACGATAACGGCAGTGTCTGTTTCACCGGATTTACCAGCATGGCCGGAATATTTGAGCAGACCGTGTGGGAGACACGTTGGGAAAAAAAGGTATATGTCAATTCTGATTTTCCTCCCCGAGTTGGTGGGCATTGGAAGAATGACATCTATATCCCGCTGTTTCTGGGCTGGCGCAAGCAGGAAGCCGATGCGGCGGTCGACAAGATTCACGCGAGTGCCGGAGCATATCTGGATGACGAGACACGCTGCCGCCCATTCGCTCCGTCAAGGTTCATCTCATCGCATACCGTAGATAATCCGGCCGGTCGTGCAGGGCTGTTTTCAATCAGTGGCCGGCACGTGGGATTCGTGAGCATCGGGGACGGACGTCTTTCGCGGTTCATGGCAACACCTCCGTCTTCCGGGATGTTCATCCTGCGCATGACGGACGGAAATAGAACCGCACAACGAACAATCCGGCTCGGTGGAAAACCATGATGCCCCGTAATGCCGCTTTCCTGCCACGCCGCCTCGCCCTGGTCGTCCCGACGGCAACGCTCATCATCTGCCTCGCATGGCCGGTGCACCCCGAACCCAATTACGAGCGCAACGACCTCGGCGACCAGTACCTCTGCGACTGGCTGGGTAACACCTTCCCGGCACAAGAGGATATCAACCGTCAGCCACCCGCTTACAAGCGGAAACGCTTTGTAAGCCGGAATATCGAGAGTATCTTTGTTGACCTGCGCGACGGGACTGTTTTCGGCCAGGGATTCTATGAGGAGCGCAGCGGCAACTACAATATTTACCGCAACGGCGACGTTATCGGCCGAACCTACGACAAACAGTTTTACCTCGTCAACCAGGGCACGGGTATTGCCGCCGACAGCATGTATGTCTATCGCTGTATCGGTCAGGGTAATCCCGACGGCAGAAGCGAAATCAACACAAACGGCAATCCACGATACCCTCCGTCCGTGGGTGATAGATGGTACGGGGTTCGCCGGTATCATCGCTCCAACGGCTCGCCCGCGGGATTTCCGTCGGGATACGGGAAAGAAGCGAACATGCTCGTTGTCAATACCAACAAGGGTGCGCTGAGCGGTCTGGCAATTTTTGGTAGTGAACTCTTTATCGCCTCGCCTCCGGATAACCGTATTTACGTATGCAATCTTCGCGATATGTCCTTGAGCCGATCGTGGGACTTTGTCGCCGGAGGAAGTCCGCGGAAAATGGCATGTGACGATGAGGGGTATCTCTGGGTCCACGACAGCACCAATCAAGCTATTCACCGATATGCAACCGACGGGGAAAAGCAAAGCCAAATCATCACTGCAAATTCGGGCGTCTTTTTCAACGGTCTTGCCGTTGATCCGGGAGAGCAGGGCGACGCATCGGACGATCGCCTTCTGGTTGTCGACGGCGGTAACGACCAGAACATCAAAATCTACCACCACCTGACAACCGAGCCCGTACTGGAAAAGACCTTCGGCATACCCGGCGGAATCTACGCGGGCATACCGGGGAGAGTCGCCCCCCTCAAATTCCACAATCCAAAAGATGTCGGCATTGACGATACGGGCAACTACATCGTTGCCTGCGCGGCCTCGAGCCAACAGAAAACCGGGCCCTACGACGGGGTTACCTCAGGTGCGAGTCTCGAAGCGTACCATCCGGACGGTACCCGTGTCTGGAAATTACTCGGCTTGGAATTTGTCGATGTCGCCGACTGGGACCCGGCCAATCCGAGTCATGTCTATACCGCGGAGTCGCACTATATTGTTGACTATAACAAACCTGCCGGACAAGGTTGGCGGTATGCGGGAACGCTGAATAACCGAAAAACCTATCCCGGGAAAACGTATGTCTGCAGATCAGCCCCCATCGTCATGCGACGTCTCGGCAACAACCTCTTCATGTTCGGCAGGAAAGGCCGCGGCGTCATGGTCTGGCGGTTCGATGAAGCGACGGCAGGTGAATGCATGATTCCCTACGCGCACATCTGTCCGTGGTCGGGAGAGGATCATCCCCATGTTGAACCGGGGAATGCCTTTGCATGGGTTGATGCCGATAAGGACGGCCACTATGATTCGGATGAGTTCACCTCGGTTGCCTCGTTTCAGAAGAATTTTCAAGGCACCGACACCTGGCGGGTCATGGATGACGGTGCGATCATGTTCATGGGCAAGTGGCAGAGGGCGTTTGCCACTGTCCCCGCCGGCGATTTCAACGAACACGGTTTTCCCACCTGGGACATCCTCGGTACGGTGAAAGAGGATCATTTCAGTCCGTTCACGGAAATCTGGGTTATGGAATACGATGAACAGCTCGATGCCATGTTCGTTTCGGGATGCACCGAGTCTCTTCCCAATCCGCAAGGCTGGAACCTCGGCGGCGGTACCCGGCTCGCCCGGTTCGACAACTGGCGCGCCGGGAACCGCACTCCCACCACCGGGTGGGGAGAAAACCGCAACGGCACATGGGGAATTGAACTTCCCCGGGACCCGGAAGCCGATCGCGAATTCACCAAAACCATGACCCTGTGCGGCGACTATATCTTCACGTGCCTGGGAAGCAAAAGTAAAACGAGTGATTCTCTTCGCCGGCCGATTGTGTTCATCTATACAAAAGACACCGGAGAGCTGGTGGGCACCATGCAGCCCGGCGGAAACATCGGCGACCGCGCCATGATGGACATCAAGGGTGGAGGCCTCAATGCACGCCGCCGAAGAAACGGCGAGTATATCATCTTCCAGGAAGACGATGCCTACGGGAAAATCATCATGTACCGGTGGTGTCCGGAGGGGAAGTGCGCCGAGACCGTCAACGGACGCGCGCCATATCAAACGAGTACCTCGTCGGGTCCGCTCAAACCCGTATTGCGCATAGGCGGGAATGAATTGATTCTCGATAACGTTGGCTGTACCGAACCGGCGACACTCCGTATCATGGACTGCCGGGGCAGGACGGTACTGCATTCTCTGATTCGTTCGGCATCCCGGGTGCGGGTATCACTCCGCACGTATCCGCGCGGTATGTACTTTGTTAACGTTCGACGTAACACCGGAACACTGATTCGCAGGTGCATTGTCAGGTAAACAACAGACGGAAGGGTTGACGTATGAAAACTACAAGACGGGCTTTTCCGGTACTGGTTTTCGCACTCTGCTGTACAACCCAGGCCGGCGACTACCTGGTTGAAGACGCCGGGTGGCTCGGGAATACCTGGAACGGCAATAACAACCAATGGGTACAGCATAATGCGGCGGATATATGCGTTTACGATGGTCGGATATTTACCAACAGTCGCTGGGATGAGAACAAGCGCTCGGCCGGTATCTACAGCACGAATGACGGCACGCCGCTTGAGAAACTCGACAATGTTCATAACGGCGGAGGAAAGGTTCCGGGACCGGCCGTCACCGCCGGTCCTACCTACGTGTTTGCCTCCTGGGCCATCCATCACGAAAAGAGGAGTAACAACCGTGCGTGGTATGGCGTGGCACGCTGTTTTCATGACGGAAGCGCGGCGCCATTCGGGGATTCTCATATTCTGATAATCCACGAACTCGACCAGACCGCGGTTGACATGGAGAGTCGTGTGAGCGGACTCGTCGTTTATCACGGCAATGGTATCGATGAGCTGTATGTATCCGATCCGATAGACTCCGCTATTCGGGTGTATGATGTTGCCGGCATGCAGTTCATTCGGTCATTTCCCGTGTCGGGCGATCCGGGGGACCTCTGCTTTGACGCTGCCGGACACCTGTGGTTGATTGACCGCTCGTCGCATATTGTTAAAAAGTACAGTCGCAACGGTATTGACCTGAAGAGAGACATTTCCGACACGAAACTCCCGGTAGATATCTGCAGCGATGCGACCACGGGAAACCTGGTGGTTGCCGACGGGCACCATTCCCGGCAGCACCTCCGTTTTTATAACGTATCTGATGACCCAGTGGTCAAAAGCACATGGGGTGAGTCCGTCCTCATGAGCTGTTGGTAGGTAAGGTACAGGGACGGTGGTTTGTTAATTGCTTAACGTCCTGTCGGAATCTCACCTCGTGCCGGTCTGTTAGAAAAAGGGAACAAAGCTTCCCCGGAAGCCTCGATATGGTGTAGAAATGTATGTGCGCCGATGCTTAAGAAACTAAAAAACCACCGTCCCTGCACCCCCAAAGCGTTGCATCGACACCGGACGATAACGACGATTCATCAGAGAGCCGCGGATGCGGCAGCGGTGTGTCTCTGGCACTCATTCCCGCGGTCGGGTTGCGATTTTTCCGTCGGAAAGTCAAAACCCTCTAATTTGTATTGTTCATATTTATATAATTTCTCCACATTTATCCAGTGCCATTTTCCGCATAACCACTATATTGCATATTATATTAATGTTCTGCTGAAGCGCTGTGAACTTCACATAACCGAGGTTTCCCGTGAAAAACCATTTTTTCGCCCTGTCCACCCTGCTCATTCTGCTTTCTCTTCCCGCCTTCCCCGCCCAGCCGCTAAAACAGTACCCCACCGACATGCGCCTGGTCGATATCACCCGGGACCCATACAATGCGGCAAGCGACGGCAGCGTCGATGTCAGCGACATTATTCTGCAGGTGTTCGAAGACAAACACCACGACTGGACCCGACCTTTGGCTCTCTACTTTCCGGCGGGCACGTACCTGGTGGACAAGCAAATCAGATTCGGTAACTGCTGCGCTCATCTTCTGGGCCAGGGACCGGAGCATACGATACTGAAGCTGGCGGATAACGCCCAGGGGTTCGATGACCCTCAGAATCCACGGGGCGTGCTGCGGACGACCAGGTCGGAAACGAACGACACAAAGAACAACACCGCATTCCGCAACTATATCCAGGACTTGTCTGTTGTCGTGGGGAAAGACAACCCGGGTGCAATCGGTGTCGAGTTCATTGCCAGTAATTCCGGTGCCGTAAAGAACGTAACGATACTGGGTGACCAGGGCGGCTTCTGCGGCCTTGCCATGGAAATCGGATGGCCGGGTCCGCTGCTTGTTAAAGACCTGACGGTCAACGGGTTTGATTATGGTATCAGGGTCGGCTACAGAGAGTACAGCCAAACCTACGAAAACATCACCCTGCTCAATCAGAAAATCGCGGCCATCTATAACAACGGCAACATGATGGCTATCCGCAACCTTCAGACCACTACCGCCGCACCGGCAATCATCAATCAGGGAAACCGCGCCATGGTCGTCCTTCTCGACGGGCAACTGGGCGGGGGGAAATCCGGGACTGCGGCCATTGATAACAGTGCATTTCTGTATGCCCGCAACGTATCGGTGACCGGCTATTCCGATGTGATCAAAACCGGCGACAAAACGGTTGCCGGCCCGCGGGTAGATGAATACTTTTCACACGATCATCAGAGCCTTTTCGGCGACGAGCGGACTATGCTGCACCTGCCGGTGAAGGAAACACCTGAATTCCACGACAACAACCTCAACAACTGGGTTCGAGCCAACGACTACCCGAGTGTTGCGGCCATGGAACAGGCGATGAGCGATCAGTCAAAAACCACGCTCTACTGGAACACCTGGTCGGTCACACGCACCGGCACGCTTCGTATCCCGGCCAATATCCGCAGGATTTACTCAGTCGACGGGCTGATCAACGTGGTGAACGGATACAGCGGCGACCCACTCATTATCAGCGTCGAAGAAGAGTCGGAACATCCGCTGATTCTCGAAGGACTGACTGTCGGCAAGGTCATTCTGGAGCAGCGATGCAGCCGTCCCGTTGCTATCTTGCATTGTAAAGGCCCCGATATACCGCGAAACTTCCCGGAAAGTGGCGAGTTGTTCATCGAAGATGCGCTGGTGAATCCGAAGTTTCAGTATCCCCAGAATGTCTGGGCACGCCAGCTCAACGCCGAGACCGGCAATAACAACGGTGTTCCAGTGGATATGATATTCAATCCCGGTGGTGACTGGTGGATCCTGGGATTAAAAACCGAAGGGCGCGGCACGATCGTAACCAACACCGACGGCGGCAGGCTCGAAGTACTGGGTACGTTCGTCTATCCGGTTCGCTCCGACAGCAAATTGCCGCAACCGAAGCATGCGTTTATCAACGAAGAATCTTCGATGTCGCTGATGTACAAGTACTATGGTGGCTACACCTATCAGATCAAGGACACGCGGGGAGGAGACACGAAAACCCTGGCCAGTGCGGATGCCGATAATCCATTTCTTTACACGAGTATTCGTCCAGAGGACAGAACATCGGCCGAAGTGCGATCACTGTCGGCCACCGTTGCGGATGTGCGCGAGGCCACTGTTTCCGTCTCACCCGCAGGGCAGACCACTCTTCGCCTTACAGTGTCCGCGGCGACGGAGGTGAGCCTTGTTACTACCGACTGCACCGGTCGGGTTGTTGCGGAACAGTCATTCGTGTACCCCGAGGGGGGCGCCCGCGCAGTCTCTCCGCGGCACGGAATGACGGGATCAGGGGTATACGTAACCAAACTGCGTGTCAACGGCCTGGAAAAACGATTTCGGTTTGTTGTACCGTGAGCAATCGCCGTTTCAAATGCCGCCGGGCGACGGCCGACACCGCACCCCGGGACGGCAAGAGTGTCTACGACGCATCACACGCACACCCTCTCCCTGGTTCCGCTCAAACAGCCGCATTTGATTTCGCCCCACTATCCACGGTCCCGCGCGCAGGGCCCGCAAGTGCGCGTTGCCATTCAGCTCCACGTGTTCCATCATGAGTTATTTTGGCTGAGATGGCACGAGCGTGCATGTTCGAAAGCGGCTGCAAGAGGGTTGCGTTGCCGTGCATGAAAAGAGGGTGTCCTTAAGCACGACTTCCCGACTGATTCCCATAAGGAGACGGATGAAACATGAAGAAAGCGGCCCTGGTAATGCTTCTGCCGGCCGGCGCGAAAATGACTGATCTTTGCGCCGCTGGGAACGATTACACCGCATCCATACAACCATCCTGGACCGGCCCGATATGGGGCGCATCAAATTATCTTGTATTCCAGGGACTGCTCAACTACGGCTACGAAAAGGAAGCGGAAGAACCGGCACGAAAAACCGTCAAGTTCTTTGGAAGAGATTTCCAACGATTCGGGGCTCTCCACGAATACTATCAGCCCGACAACGGCGAACCCATACTCAACAAAGGTTTTCAGAACTGGGATTATCTGGTGATGAATATGATTGCCCGGCTGGAGAAGCGGGAGAGAATCGAGGAGTTCTGACGAGGGGCGCGTATGCATCAGGAAAGCAACAGCTACCCGCGGGTCATCGTCACATTGGCGGCGGAAAGGAGTGATTTGGTGCAGAAGAGTCGATGGTGGAATCGGCACCAGGTGGATACCTGCCGCGACAAACACATCCGAGAACGCGTGAATCACGCATACCCTCATACACAGTGGCATCGCGAGACCAATGAGCGGGCGGGATTCGGCCACGCGTTATTTCGAGAAAAGGCTGTTTGTCCGGACTCCCGGTGCTTGCGGAGGACACCGTTGGTAATGGCATTCTCCGTATGAGAAACAGTTGTGCTTCGAGCACTATAGCGAATGAGATGTGCGACCGAAATATCTTCGACCTCCGTCTTTCTTTCTGGAGTACCGCATGAATACGACCGGCCTCTACGGCACGGCACTGGCGTTGTGTCTAGTCGTGCTCCCGCCCCCGGGCCTTGCCCACCGGATCTACCTCGAAGCGGAGCACATGGCCGATTCTACCGGCCGGCCGCTTTTTCAGAAGGGCGGCTGGGTCATCGATCCCCAGGCGATGGATATCATGGGTTCTCCGTACCTTCTGGCTCACGGAATCGGCAGGCCTGTCCGTGACGTGTTCTGTTCCGTGGACATTCCCCGCGACGGAGACTATCGATTCTGGGTGCGCACCCGCGACTGGGTCCCCCCTCACGGCGCAGGCCGCTTCGAGCTCCTCGTCGGCGGTTCCAAACTCGACTCTGTTTTTGGAGTGCGCGGCGACGGTTCATGGATGTGGCAAAACGGCGGCGTGGTGTCGCTCTCAGCCGGAACAGTCGAGGTTCGTCTCCACGATCTCACAGGGTTTGAGGGCCGATGCGATGCGATCGTTATCACCGATGAACTCGCGTATGTTCCTCCGTCCGAAGCAGGGGCTCGGAGGTCGATGCGCGAAACGGTGCTTGGGATCGATGAACCCATTCTCGATACCACCGTCTTTGATTTTGTTGTTGTCGGAGGTGGTCTTGCGGGCTGCTGTGCCGTGCATGCCGCTGCCGACGCCTCGCTCAAGGTTGCCCTTATCAACAATCGCCCGCGATTGGGAGGAAACAGCGCATTCGGCGTTCCGGTTGCCGGCTTTGAAGACGACTCCCTCTTTCCGCGTAACACCGATTACCGTTCAAACTCGCGCTACCTCGGACCGCACGACAACATTTCGGTTTTTCACAACACGCACGTCAATGGAGTAGAGAAAACCGGTGCAACCATTCAGGCGGTCATCGGGCAAGGAATACCATCGGGTCGCAAAACCCGCTTTCGCGCTCCTCTTTTTCTTGATGCCACCGGAGACGGCGCCGTCGGCTTTCTCGCGGACGCGGAATACCGCATGGGGCGCGAAAGCTATGCTCAAACGGGCGAAGCCCATGCACCGGACGAGCCCGACTCCCTGCATCTGGGCTCCACGATCTACTGGAAAATGTCGGAACAGGATACACCGTCGCCGTTCCCTGTCCTGCCCTGGGCCATACAAATCGCTGATTGCAGAGAAGACGTCGCCATTACCGGAGGAAACTGGACATGGCAAACCGGCCAGTACAGAAATCAGATCGCCGAAATTGAAACCATTCGCGATCACTTCATGCGTGCCGTCTATGGTGTGTTTTCTCACCTCAAAAACGATCCCGCCACATCGGCGGAGTATGCAAACTACCGGCTCGAATATTTCCATAACCTGATAGCACCGCGCGAGTCGCGGCGACTGGTCGGCGATATCGTGTTTTCGGAAACCGACATAACGAACCGGGTTCGGTTTCCCGATGCCTGTGTTCTGTCGGACTGGTTCATCGAAGCGCACGCCTATTTACCCAATTCGCTCGACAAGCTGGAATGCATACGAGCCGACACTACCGAAGAGCCCTATCGTATCCATCACCTCAATTGGGGGTGGAAAAAATTCGGAATTCCATTCCGTTCGCTCTACTCAAAAGATATCGACAACCTCTTTATGGCGGGCAGGGATATCAGCGCAACACATAGTGCCATGCTGCAGACCAGGGTTCAGGGAACCGGTGCAATGACCGGGACCGCGGTGGGGCGTGCGGCGTATTTGTGCAGAAAGCTGAACATCAAACCACGACAGGTCTATACCGACCACCTCGAAGAATTCAAATCGATACTGTCGGATCCCGATAACCTCAGCCCGGTAGCCGCGGCACAGGGCTTGCAGGAGCCGCCGTCTCGAACAGAACTTGCCGTTGCTCTCCCCGGAGTTCCTTTGGTGCGCATGAGCCTGCCCGAGGGGTCGCTTTCAGGACCGATACACGTCACCATCCATAGCATCGACGGCCGTGTCGTGCGGAGCGCGTGGACCAATAGAGAAAACCCGACATCACCGACATGGGTACGTGATCAACGCGGCGGCGAGGAGGGACGGCCGGCCCGCGGCATGTATCTCTGCCGGCTGTATTCCCGCGGCTTTCTGAATGCGTCAAAGTTGCTCTTCGTGAAATGATTGTATTTGTATTCTTGTTCTTGCGGCCGGTGGTTTCCTGATTGCTTTGCGTCCTGCCGGACTTCCACCTCGTTCCGGCGTGTTCGCAAGAGGCACAACGAAGCTACCCCGGGAGCCCGAATTGGAGTCGTGTGTCGGTGTTTTCGCGGAGCATCGAAATTCCCACCATTCCTTGGAGGGCATCGCTCATTGCATGGAGACAAACGTGCGCCGACCATCAAATAACCAGAATAGCGACCGAAGTACTTGACCTGTTGATTTCATTGAAGCGCTCATGGTGAGCACGGTCGAAGCATGACGCGAAATGACGGATGCTCGTTCCTTCGACAAGCATGCCCTGAGCACAGCCGAAGGGTGCATCCTGAGCCCCGCGGCTTTTCTCGGGACAGGCCCGGCGACTACCCTTGGTATCTGAGTAGCTACAAACCAGGAAGCCACCGCCGCCCGCGGCAACGTCGTGTGTCTCACTCATTCACGACAACTCTTCTGATATGAATCACTCCATGGTCGGCTGCTCTGATGAGGTACAGACCCCTGGTCGTGCCAAACGCGCGCATGGCGGCATTGCCCCGCACGCCGCGGCTCCTGTAGACCAGCTCTCCCAGAGCATTGAACACTCGTATGTCTTCAAGGTCGTTCAACTCCATGCCCAAAACCTTTCCAGCCCGGTTCGGATATGCCTTCTCTGCCCCGTCGCCCACAAAGCTCAGGGCAACTGCGCCGCATTCTCCCACAGTGCCGAAGTCGATGTACCCGGCACAGTGCATCTCCTGACTGTAACTGCCGCCGCATGAGCCGTCTTGATACACGGCGGTATTTGTCGCCTGGTCCTCGGCCTCGCAGGTGCAGGAGCCTATGGTGATGTAGTCGATTTCCATGTCGGTACCGTTGTCGGGAAAGTACAGCTTCACATTGTGCTCTCCGCTGAATGGATGAGAGTAGTCGGCAAACGAGGATCCTGATATTGTCCAGGTTTTCACGGTGTTGTCGTCAAGGCGCAGCTCAAGATTGTCGGAGCTTCCGCCGGTAACGCGGGCCCTGACAGTAAGGGTTGCATCGGATGCAGTGCTGCCCGGTGTTGCGGAAGCTTCGCCGGAATAGCTCGATTCATTCCCGCTGTTGTCTTCGGCGGTTACCACGTAATAGTACGTAGTACCGTTGGATACGTCGCTGTCCGTGTAATCCGCGCTGCTTGCCGCTGAACTGCCGATCGGGCTGTAGTCGCCGCCGGATACCGTGGAGCGATACACCTCGTAGCCTTCCAGGTCGCTTTCGCTGTTGTCGTCCCAGTTCAGGCGTACCGAACCATCGTTGCCTGTGGCCGACAGGCCCGAAGGCGCTGCGGGAGGGTCGGTGTCGCCTCCGCCGCCGCACATTGCCCCGGAACCGATCGTCCCGAGGTCGCAGGCCATCGGCGCGAGCCGGTTACTGTGATCGGACGTGGGGCCGCCGCCTATGTTGCCGGAACGGTTGTTGGTAACGATACTCAGTTTTTCAAAGAGCCGGTTCACATCCCTGAAAAACGCGCCACTGGATACAACATGGTTTTCCGCCCCTCCCATGTCGTTCAGTACCACTTGTTCTTCCGCGCACAGATAATGACAATCCCACCCGGATGCTTCCACCACGTAGGCGCCGTAATCGCGAAAGGCATCAAAGAGTTTTGAGCCGGCCGTTGACTCAAGTCCCAGATTTCCCTTGGCAACGGATGGGGGTATGGCCAGCAGCGTTCCCATCACGAAATCGGGGTTTGTTCCGCCGTAATCCTCCGGAGCATAATTGTCCGCCGACTTTGCCGGCCATTGGTAGCCGGGGAATGATTGGCTGTAGTAACAGTACTCAGCCGCATCGATCGTAAGGGTCAATGCATGGCGGATTGGTTCGCTGCCGGTCAATTCACCTTCACGCAACGCCCCACCTATGGCGCTCATTCCCGAAGCCCCGTGGCCGTGTCCCCCGTTTCCGTTGAGCCCGTCGCCCAGAATGCTTTCATTCACATTGGGATTGATCCACGAAGGATAGTAGATGTTACCACGCCCATCGCACCGCGCCATCACCTGGCCCTGTATCATTTTGTCACTGTCCGGCTTCAGGAAGGCAAATGTTGCATTGGGCGTATTTCCATAGGGTCCGGAGCCGTCGGGATGAACAATCCATCCATCCGGAATATGCAAATCATACCCCTGGTCCCCGGTTGATGAGCACCTGTTTGTCCAGCCATTATTGGAGTGCACATCCCTTGAAGGGTCGGATGTTTTCAATCTCAGGAAATGTTGCACATCAAACCCCACATAGGCAGCAGCGGAAATATTCGCATCAGAATAGTCTGCATTCTCATGAATCGGCATGTTCCAGATCGACTCCTTGTCAAACGGCCAAAGCCACGGGTCGCGTGTTTGCGAACGGACAAGAGCAGCAGACAGAATCAGACTGAGAAAAACCAACTTCGCTTTCATGAATCCTCCCCGAGCGGGTTTTCATATACTCTGTTCGGTTGGTCGGCACCGCTGTCGGCAACGGCCGCGGCAAGCAGCCCCGAATTCGCGGGTGCTCTGAAAGCCGCAGTATCCGATACCGTCCGTTACCAACGGTATTCCAAGATAACTCAAACAAGCGGGCAGATCAAGGCAGAAAGCAACGCAACAGCGAGGAATAGCCGCTGCAACCTCGCCGGAGGCCTCTCACTGTAGAATCCCTCGGCCTCAGCCTCGGCTGTGAATGCCGTGCGAGGGCCCCGCGATCCACGATTCGCATTCCTTTCGGCGCCCTTCGGACCCCGCCTCTGTCCCCTCATGTCCACACGGCTCCCGGCGGCCGTCTCCGCGGTTCCTGCCCGGTGGACGAATCGGCGATCCCGGATCGGCGCGGTCCAGCCCGGCATCGCCGTCGTGGCCCGTGCCATGGTGGAATTCAGAACAGGAGAGACGGCCGCCGGCCGAACAGGCAACACCGGGCAGATCACCTTCGTGGACGGCATCGCCCGGGAATGAATAATAAACACCCGAGAATATGCTGCGGTAGTGACCAGTGCGCATGTATCGATTTTCAGCCTGAAATTTCGGCAATTTTATGGTATATTATAGTGGTTCCGTGGTTTCCCCCGGTCACCGATTGTCTTCCACACCCGTACGAAGGAGGGTACAATGAAGAAGTTCTCCCGCATCGCCGGCTGCCTGTTTGTATCCTGCCTGACCGTCACGCTTTCCGCCGCGCGAACGTACCAGGAAACCGGCGGCCTGGTGATCATGGAGATCGAGAACACGGAATCTCCGCTTGGCGAGTGGGTGCTGAAAACGGACAATCCGGGGTTCAAAGGCGACGGGTTCCTGGAATTCACGGGAAACACGATCAACAACGGTCCGGCAACATCGCCCCTCCAATTCAGGTTCACAATCTCGAAAGCCGGAATCTACAGTATCAAATTGCGGGCACGGAAACGGCTTGACGGCGCGGCGAGCGATCTGTGCAATGACTGCTATGTCCGGATGGAAGGCGACTACACCTCGGGCTCCGACAAGGTTTCCCTCAGGGCGCTGCAGAACGACACCAAGCTCTACGGCGGACCAGCCACCGGCTGGGGATGGGCGGGAAACCTGGACGCCCACGATGCCGACCATACACAGGCCAAATACGATTTCAAGGCCGGCGAAGAATACCTTCTCGTGGTTTCCGGCCGCTCGAAACGCTACCAGATAGACAGAATTGTCTTCGTGCACGGCACCGCCAACCTCTCCGATACCGAGTCCGGTCCCGAATCACCACTGGTCGAGGACACGAATCCGGTCGACGATCCGAGAGTCTCAATTGCCGGTGAGCTTAAAAAGTGGCACAAGGTCACCCTGACACTCAACGGCCCCCAGGCATCGGAGACCGGTAACCCCAACCCGTTCACCGACTACCGCATGGATGTCACCTTCACCAACGGGTCGTCCTCACTGACCGTCCCCGGGTATTTTGCCGCCGACGGTGACGCCGCCAATTCCGGCGCCTCTTCGGGCGCCGCGTGGCGGGCCCATCTCTGCCCGGACAAGACCGGGACGTGGAATTACACGGTCAGTTTCAGGGAGGGCACCAACTGCGCGGTCAACGGCGGCGGCACGGCCCTGTCGCCGTACGACGGCATAAGCGGGAGTTTCGATGTTGTCGAAACCGACAAGTCCGGGCGCGACCTGCGGGCCAAAGGGTGGCTGGAGTATGTCGGCGGGCACTACCTGCGGTTCAAGGGCAGCGGGGAGTATTTCCTCAAACAGGGCGCCGATGCACCGGAGAACTTCCTGGCATACGAGGATTTCGACGGGCCGTTTAAGGACGATGGAAACAAGGACAATCTGGTCAAAAGCTGGTCGGCCCATGTCACGGACTGGAACGACGGCGATCCAACGTGGAACGGCGGCAAGGGAAAGGGTATTATCGGTGCAATCAACTACCTCGCAAGCGAAGGAATGAATGTTTTCTCTTTTCTTTCCATGAACATCGACGGCGACGACCGCAACGTGTTTCCCTATCTTGATTACGACGAACGCTACCGCATGGACTGCTCGCGGCTGGATCAGTGGGCCATTGTGTTTGAGCACGGCACGAAGATGGGAATGTTTTTGCATTTCAAAACCCAGGAGACGGAAAACGAGCTGCTGCTTGACGGCGGCGATCTGGGAGCGCAACGCAAGCTGTACTACCGCGAGCTTATCGCCCGGTTCGGCCATAATCCCGCCTTGAACTGGAACCTGGGCGAGGAGATCAACAACGCAACGACCGCTCAGAAGAAAAGCTGGGCCCAGTACTTCTGGAACAACGATCCCTACCATCACCACATTGTCATCCATAACGGGGCGAATCATTACGATCTGCTGGGCACAGACTGCGAACTGACCGGGTTTTCTCTTCAGACCGGAAGCAGTGATTTCAGCCAGGTCCACTCCCGTGTCAAAAACTATCTCAGCAGGTCGGTGGAGGCCGGCAAGCCCTGGGCCGTTGCCTGCGACGAGCCAGGTGATGCGACTCATGCCATGCGTCCGGACAACGATGCCGGCAGTTCCCATGAAGACGGCCGCACAAACGGCCTGTGGGGGTGTCTCCTTGCGGGCGGCTGGGGCAATGAATGGTATTTCGGCTACCAGCACGATCATAGCGACCTCACCTGCGAGGACTTCCGCAGCCGTAATCAGTGGTGGGACTACTGCC
>CAZNDN010000026.1:34352-37603 GCA_964571815.1 uncultured Fibrobacterota bacterium
AGCGACCTCACCTGCGAGGACTTCCGCAGCCGTAATCAGTGGTGGGACTACTGCCGCTACGCACTTGAATTCTTCCACCACAACGCCATCCCCTTCCACGAAATGGTCAACGACAACAGCCTCAGCTCCGCCGACAACGACTACTGTTTCTACAAGGAGGGTGAGGTCTACGTGGTCTATCTGAAAAACGGGGGCACGACCAACCTCGACCTCGGCGCCGCGGAGGGTTCATTCCAGGTTCGCTGGTACGACCCGCGCAACGGCGGTTCGCTTCAGACCGGCTCGGTGAGCGAAGTAGCCGGGGGCGATGAGGTCGCTCTGGGGAATGCGCCGTCGAATACCGGCAAGGACTGGGTGATACTCGTAACTTCCCATAATCCCGACCTTCCGGGCACCCTCGCATTCAGCACATCCGATTTCAGTGCCGCCGAAAACGCCGGCTCCGCAACTATCACCGTCACGCGCACCGGGGGCACCGGCGGCGAAGTCTCCGTGGACTACGCCACCAGCGACGGTACGGCCGAGGCGGGACACGACTACACCGCGACCTCCGGCACACTGGTCCTGGGCGACGGAAAATCATCGGCAACCTTCGAAGTTGATATCAGCGATGACCAGGAGGAAAACGGCTCGCGGACGGTCAACCTGACGGTGTCCAATCCCGGCGGCGGCGCCGAGCTCGGGACACCAACCGAGGCGGTCCTGACCATCGTCGACAACGAAAGCGCCGCGGAACCACAACAATGGACTTTCGATATCGACACCGAGGGCTGGGTCTATGTCGACGACGCATTCCGGAGCACGAGCCACCCGGACCAGGCCGAGGGCACGCATACGGGCGAAGCGCTCAAGGTCACGATCGGGGGCGCGGCATCCGGTTCGGACGGCGGTATATCGGGAGGATGGGAAAAAGAATTCACCGTGGATACCGACGCGCGGCTTGCGCTGAGTTTCGATTATCAACTGACCAATACGCGGTTCGACGATGACGAGTACACCGAGGTGCTGGTCATGTTCGACGGCGCCCTGGTCGGCACCGGCGGGAACGACTACGTTGAACACCTCGCCGGACGACGGGAACTGGAGTGGAAACAAGCGGAAATCGATCTCGGCACGGTTTCGTCGGGCGCCCATACTTTGACAATCGGTTTGTACAACAACAAGCGCACGACTGTCGAAGAACAGGGCGATCTGCTGATTGACAATGTCTCGGTCACCTCCGATCGTCAGACCGTTGCACCCGCTCTGGTGCGACAGGGCAATGCCGTACTGGGCATTCGCGCCGGGAGACGGGGAGTTGGAGGTCACGCGCCGTCGCTGCTGCTCGGCGTTCCCGTGAAAGGCGCCTACAGCGTTTCGCTGTTCCAGCCCGACGGACGGTGTGTGTATCGCCACCGGCTCCGGGTCTCGGCCGCCGGAGCGTATCACCTGAGCCTCCCCTCGGGACTGACCACCGGCGGCGCCTGCATCGCCCGCTTGTCCGGTGAATCCGCAACGATTTCGAGGGTGGTGCCGATGATCCGCTGAGAGAGGGATCTCGTGTGAGGGGGACGGTGGTTTGTTAATTGCTTAACGCCTTGTCGGAATCTTGCCTCGTGCCGGCATATTCGATAGAGGGTACGGAGCCGGTGCGAACCGAAAGCTTCGATACGTGACCTGTATCGGTGCTGACGCGAGGAATGGAGCTTCCCACCACTCCTCGGAGATTGCCGTGATCCAGGGTTCAGAAATGCACGTGCGCCGATTCTTAAGAAACAAAAAAACCACCGTCCCTGCACCCCGGACCATTACTCTTCACTCGTAATAATGGCAATGCCGGCAGACCCCGGAAGTTTTTCGCGCAGGCGCTGTCCCCTTATGGTGAAGGCATTCCACGCCGTATGCTCTGTGCGCATCTCGGGCGGGACATGAAGGCCGGGAACGCATATCCGAAAAAGACCGTAACCCCCTCCCTCCTTCAGCCTGCCCGCCTGTGGCGCCGGGCGGGCCTGCTGCCTGAGAACCTCATGGCCCACAAAGAGGGGCATCGCTTTCTGCGTAAGCTCCTTCGTGGCCAGCTCCCGGGCTTCGGTTCCACGAGTTTCCCTGACCATTGTCTTGTACATGGCGTGATCCCCATCCGCATCCACCGTCCCGTACGAGCTGTACTGAAACGACATCGACATCGAGGCGTTATCGATAATGAATGCCGGTTGTGTCCACTCTGCATCGGGAAAATCGATTCCGTAGAGCATTCCCCCCAGAAGCTCGGTGGAGGAGCCGTTGGCTGTTTCGATGATTGAGCCGTAACCTTCGGTCTTCATGCCCATGATCCAGAGCTTCCCTCCTCCGGTGTTGCGGATACGCGTGTGAGGCCAGTCCCAGGTTTCAACATTGAACTGCCGAGCCCAGACATCGCGTTTGTTCTTGAGGGAAAAATCGCCCAGCACGCAATCTTCGATGAACCACTCCCCCGTGCCGACCGAATCGGTGAATCTGAAAGCTCCGTGTTTGACCACCACGGTCCGATCGGAGCAGTGTACCACCCGCACGGCGTGAGTCAGCCGCTCGATAATCAGCGGAGCGGGACTGTTCTCAACGACCCGCAGAACCAGGCCGCCGCCGGCCTCCCACTGGTTGATATGGGAATTGAATCCGATAATGCGCTTCACCGATGACGGAATGTCAACCGTGTGGCCCATGAGATAGATGCCGTGAGGGAAGTAGACGGTCGATTTCCCGGCGTTGAATGCCTGTCGCAGCCGCTCCCCGTCAACACCCCCGTCGCTGCGCTTCGGCACGCGACTCCAGTTGTCCGGGTCGGAATCGTGAAACCGGGGAGGTTCTTTTATGGGAAGCCCCAGGCTGTTGTCCGGGGCGCCGGGCCAGAGCTTTGTTGGAGGACTCGAAACGAATTCGTCATGCCGAAGCCCGTCGACCACCACCTGCTTGTTTCTCACCACCGAGCGATAATCGGACCCCTCGGCATGGACATCCCGGAGATACAGTTCGCAGTCGTTCTCGATAGCCGACACGGACGATGACCCGCCGGCAAACGCCCCGTCGACAAGCGTCATGACGCCGGGGTTCCAATTGCCGGCAGGACGCGTATTCACAATTGCCGCAACCGTGTTGCTGCTTTCGAGGCGGTGGATACCCAGCGCGTTGGTGTTGTTGTACAGGCCGCACACGTTCTGGTTGTGCAGGATGATATTCTGCAGGGTGACACCATACTCATGGTGGTCGACCTTGATGCCGATATCGAACCCATC
>CAZNDN010000027.1:0-1852 GCA_964571815.1 uncultured Fibrobacterota bacterium
ATCTGAAATCCACCCTTGATCCCGCGGGAGAATGAGACATTCACCCCCTTCTTCATGACATCGAGCACACCACCCTTGAACGCACTCTCCAACTCGGAGCGTTTGTTTTCGGGGAGGATCACCTCCAGCGACGGTTGCTTTTCCGATGATTTCCAGTTCTGGGCGATGAGGTTGACGAGTTCTTTGAGCAGGTCGGGGTTGGAAAGCAGCGATCCTACCGGCTCTTCAAGAGCCCTGGCCGTCACGATATCCCGAATCTGCTGCCGAATCGTGCTGAGCGCCTGCTCTCCCGCAAGCTTGATTTCGGATTCGGTGTTGCGCTTCAACTCCTCGGCTTCGGTCCGAGCCCGCTCCGCTACCCGCTCAGCCTCTTTCTTCGCATCCGAGACGATCTTGTCGGCCTTTTTCTCGGCGTCGGACACGATCTTTTTCGCTTCTTCTTCGCCTCGTTCCACACCTTCCTGGTAGATCTTGTCGGTCAGCTCCGCGATCTTCTGGTTCATGAGTAACCTCTTATCGGAGAAACGATTGCCTGAAAGCTCACTCCTCCCGGACCGTCCTCACCGGAGGTGAGCCCCGAAGTTGAGAGTCGGGAGTCGGCGTTGCCGGCATTTCCCGGTTCGCTCTATCGATCCTTCACTTCCCGCCGAAGGCCCGGTCGGAACGAGCGGCTTCGCGGTACAAAGAGTCGAGTGAAAAAGCATTGTGAAAATAGTAATTTGAAACCGGGAGAACAGCATTTGTGTCTTCTTCCATTACAGTGCCGACACGCCTACGCGACGATTTTTCGGTCTCCGTGAATGTTACAGGGATGCGGGTTGTCGGACATTCCGTTTCCTTTTCAACGCAACCTCCATGGTGAAGCTCCCGGATCGGCAGGTGAACGGCACGATTACCGCCTCGGTGTCTTTCGGCACGCTGAGCGTGTGATTCGGACCGACGACTACGTTGGGCAGCGATATCGACAGACAATACTCAACGAGGTTTTTCTTGGCATATCCCGCAACGATGTTGGCCAGTTCTCCAACGGCGTCCACCACCTCTTCTCCGTCGGCCTCCACCGGGCTCCCCAGCATTCGGGAAACGACACCGAGGGCTACCTCCATGGGAAAGGCAAGACACACAACGCCGCGGGCGCCGCCGGAAAAGCCGATTGCCCCGGAAATATCGCAGATCGGAAAGGGAACGGTCTTGAGCTTCGGCTCACCGGCATGCGCACTTTCGCCGACCATGGCGTCGAACGTGCGGACGACCGGTTCGATGAAAGGGGTAACATGCTCAAGATTCAAACCTGCCTCCCCCGGCGCCGGTTACTGTGGAATAGCAGCCCCGAAATCCCGTTTTCAGGTGCGAGTTTCATGGTCTCGCTACGGGAAAACAGGAGCTGGTGAGCCTCTATTGTAACATCAAGGGCGATTCGGTGCAACGGCATTCTCCGAAATGCTCACCCCGCGGCAATCGCGGATCGGAACCACAAAACTCCGCGGTCGGGTAGTCGTGATGCATTTTATCCTTTCGGGCCGAAAAAAGCGCTGCCGACGGGAGTAGATCGCTTCAGGGTTCTCCCAGGGCCGGATCGTCGGCCGGCAGTTTCATGGTCCCGGTGATTTTGCCAACCCAAACGGTCAACCAGGGAGGCTCCCGTGAAAACGAGACTACCGATTGTTTCCGTGGCCGTTCTCGCCCTTGTGTGTATGACGGAGAACGGTCAGCCCGACGTGCAGAAACGCTTTTCGGACCTGTGGTACGACGGCAACGCCGAAATCTCCACCTATACCATTTCCGAGATGCGCTACGGAGAGCCGCGCGACGGTATGCGGATTATGGTGTTCGTGACCGAGCCGATGTGCAT
>CAZNDN010000027.1:1952-20885 GCA_964571815.1 uncultured Fibrobacterota bacterium
GGTCTGGGTCGAGGCCGCCTATCCGCATCGTATCCTGTCCTGGGAAGAGGACGACGGCTCGAGCGGAGAACTCAAAGCGACCGGTCGTGAACCCTATTGGAAACAGAACGCCAACAACGATCTTCCGCTGAGGGACAAATACGGCCTGCCGAAATAGGCCGATTTTCTCGGGAGAACTCGCCGGAGACCTTTGACCGCCGCCGGCCGCACTCAGGCCAGGGCGATACCCAGCAGCAGGTACGCCGCGAGTACGCCCCACGCCGACACTACGAAATACTTCCGTTCGTCAAGTTCAGGCATGGTGCCGGAGGAATGCAGTACCGCGCCCGCCGTGCGCGTAAGCAGGGCATCGGCCACGAGGAGCCATACGACCGGGCAGGTAAGCGTCACGACCCCCCAGAGCCAGGCCCGGAGCGGAGAATAGTACCAGAAGACCCGGGCTACGGTAAGGCCGCAAAGAAAAGAAAACGGGCAGAGAAACAGCAGCAGCGGTATTCTTCCGAATACCCGCCGTGTGCTGTGCTCATTGAGAATCGCGCGTCGTTGAAATGTCTCGAACTGCTCTACTCCCGAGACGGAGCCGTTGCCGACCCGCTCAAGGGCCCGGCGGAGGTTGCGGGCCAGGTCGGGGAGGCCTTGGAGGATGAACGGGATGATGATTCGGTGGCTTCTGGTGCGCACAATGCCGAAGCCGTTGGTGCCGGGTATGCGCCGATGCCGGAAGGAGACGATCGATTCAAGGGCCAGCCCCACGGTCCCCGACGGTCCGCGGCGAACGAAATGGGTGTCGGTGAGCACGTAGACGGTACGGCGGATATCGCGGGCAAGGCGCAACGCAAGGAATGCCCCCGCGCCAAGCAGAATGCTCAGGGAAAGGGATACCCTCACGGGGTTCACCAACCGCAACCTCAGGAAGAGACTTACCAGCAGCGGCAGGAGCCATGCGGTCAACGCCGGAAGACCGGCGCTTACGGCTATTGCCCGCTCGGCGTGATCGAAATAGCCGAAGCTGCGGTATGCCTTGTCCACGGATGCCCCTCGCGGTTACGGGTGAGATGGGGACCGTGAGGTATGGGCGTTTCGTTGATCGTCTCCGCTTCCGGCCGATCGACGGCTCATGGTAGTATCCATGACATGCCGCCCCGCGGGAACCGATGAGGTGATCCACGTGTTGGCCCCGATTGTGGCTCCCGGGCCGATCCTGGTCGCGCCGCCCAGGATGGTGGCGTTGGCGTACACAATAACATCATCACCGATATCGGGATGACGTTTGATCCCCTTGACCGGCTGCCCCTTTTCGTCGAGGGGAAACGAAAGCGCCCCGAGGGTCACTCCCTGGTAGAGCTTGACGTTCCTGCCGATCGTGCAGGTTTCGCCGATCACCACGCCCGTTCCGTGGTCGATGAAGAAACGGGGGCCGATCGACGCTCCGGGGTGGATGTCGATCCCGGTGCGTGAGTGGGCCCGCTCCGACATGATTCGCGGAATGATCGGAATGTCCATACCGTAGAGTTCGTGGGCTATCCGATGCGTCGCGATTGCATCGATGCAGGGGTAGCTCAGCACGATCTCATCCAGCGACTTCGCCGCCGGGTCCCCTTCGTAGGCCGCGCGGATATCCTGCAGGAGAATACCCCGGATACGGGGCAGGGACTCGACCAGATACATCAGGGCCTCTTCCGCTTTCCCTCGGCAGGAACAATTGTCGCAGTTCTCCAGCGTGCAGCGGTGCTCCAGCACTTCGCGGATATGGCGCGAGAGTTTCAGGCTGATATGGCGGAGGATGTCACCGAGGAAGAAGTTCAAGTCCTCTTTGCCGACACGTTCTCTGGCGTAGCAGGTCGGGAACAGTGCCGCCAGCAGTCCGTCGAGCACTTCGAAGATCTCGTCGCGCCCCGCAAGGTCAAGCCCTTCTTCGGTGTGCGAATCGAAGCTGCCGGCCATACTTTCCTGAAGCTGGTCCGTGACCTCGGGTAGCTTGCGGTTGATCCATTCCTTCATTTCCATGGCGTCTCGCCTTCCGGTGTTGACCGCGAAACCCTCAACCTGCCCGGGATTCCCTCCCGTCCCACACTTCTCCGGAGCATGCTCAGCGGGCTTTCACCAAAATACATCCTTCGGCCGCCTCGGCTTTTTCGGATTACGGTTTCGGTTTTGTCTTCCGTACCCGCCGATAGTATCTTCCGATACGGTATCGGACGTATCCCGGAGCCTCTTCGCGGAGCAAGAAAACGATGAAAGAGCGTTTGCACGGAAAGCAGACAGCACTCTGGAGCATTATTGTCGCTTACATCGGCGTCCTGTATGCCACGGGATCGTTGGCGGCCCGCATACGAAAGGGGCTCACCGAGGTATACGGCTACGGCGTTTTCGACTGGGTAGTATGGGTTCTGGCCGCGGCGGTGGTCGCTCTTGCGGGATACTGTCTCGTGGGTTTGAAAGGGAAACGCCTGCTCGGGGCACTGATTACGCTCGCCCTGGTCGGCGCGGCCTACCGCTATCTTCTGGGGAATATGGAATATGCGGTGGAGAAGATTCACTTCATCGAATACGGTGCACTGGGTATCATGCTCCACGCCGCTTTTCACCGACACTTCTCGCGGACCCCGGCCATGCTGATCGCTCTTTCGGTGGTGTTCTGGGTAGGGCTGGGTGACGAGACGCTCCAATGGGCTCTCCCCGACCGGGTGGGAGAAATCCGGGACGCGCTTATCAATCTTCTGTCGGGAGGCCTGGGAATTGTGGCGGTTGCCTTTACGGTATATGCCGGAAAAACGACCCGGGCACTGTCGGTATCGCAGCTACGGACGATAATCTGTTCCGCCGGTATCAGCGCCGTGCTCTGTTGTGTGTTCCTGTGGCGCGTGCACGGCTTCGGCCACGTGATCGAATTGAAGGATCCCGGCCGCATCTTCTCGTCATTCACCGGACGGGGGCTGAGGAGGATCGACAAAGCCATGCGTGTCGGGGATCCGGTTGCTGTCGCGAAACGCCGTATCTACGAAAACGAAGCCGCCCGTCACCTGCACCAGCGTGAATTCTACTTCGACAACGTGTTCAAGGGCTCCGACGGCACGTTGTATCGCCGTCTCGACAAGAGCTACTATGAACAGCGGATACTGGAAGAGTACTACGAAGGGTTCCTGCGGACCTATGGTTCGAAACCGGCCTCCGGGGTACTTCAGGACATCGACCCGGATGTCGCCGAGCAGACCCCTCGGAACGTGATGTGGTCCGACAGCCTCCGGCAATGGCCGGCCTCCACGATCGAGCCCACCAACCGGATCTACGAAAGCCGCGTGAAGAGTACGATCATTACCTCGTTTTCGGCAAGCGATCTGCTGTTTTATTTGATTGTGACGATGTGTGTTTTGGGGTATGCGTGGGTGCGGGTGGGGGCACGAGGCGGACCGGACTAATTTTATTACTTTAACGCGCGGCGGGGCCTGTGGTGTTCTCCGGCGTGTCTTCGATTTTGTAATGCCTTGATTTTGGTATAGTTAATCGATTGCTTGAAGGTGAGATGGTTTGGCGAATGATCGGGCAGATGGGAATCCGGGAGGGCGCAAGTGTACCGGACTAATTTTATTACTTTAACGAAATGTATATTTCGAGCGGATATTCAGCAAAGGAGAAGCCCGTGCCGAGAATGCAGCGCCTCGAGTCACCCGGTTCACTTGTCCACATAATAGGTCGCGGAATTGAAGGGAACGAGCTGTTTCGATCCGATGAAGACAGGCTGGAGTTTCTCTCGCGATTTGAAAAGCACCTCAACGATGTGGGCTACAAATGCATCACGTGGTGTTTGATGGAAAATCACTATCACCTTTTCCTCCGCACGAACGAAAATCGGCTCAGCAAACTCATGCGTCCGCTCAACGGGGGCTATGCTCGATGGTTCAACAAGAAATACACTCGCAAGGGCTACCTCTTCCAGGACCGATACAAATCAATCCTGTGTCAGGATCAAGACTATTGCCTGGAATTGATTCGCTACATCAACCTCAACCCGGTCCGGGCCGGTGTGGTGAAGAGTCTTTCCGGGCTTCTCGGCTACAAATGGTGCGGACATCCCCTGATCATGGGGAGACGTTCGGCGCTGGGCAACAGATTTCAGGACAGGATGGAGGCGCTCGGGTGGTTCGGCCGATCCGAGAAGGATGCTATGTCGGGCTACCTGGATTTTCTGCGGGAAGGGATATCGGAGGAGAGGCTCACTGAAGCCGGGGCCTTGAGTAGTATCAATGCGTTCGAGGCGGCAGGGTCATTCAAGGGCTGGCCGGCGGTTGTGGGTGATCCGCGGTTTGCTACGCAGGCCATGGAGGCTCACAAAGTTCGCCATCACCGCAAACATCGTCAGGCCGACTACAATGAGGTTCTCAGTCACGTGGCCGACGAGGTCTGTCGCACATGCAAGATCGAGAAGGAAGACCTCTTCAGACGCGGCAGACAGAACGCGCGGTCCCATGCCCGTGCGCTTTTCGCGTACCGGCTCCATCATGAGGAGTTGCTTCCGCTGGGTGTGATAGCAGGATACCTCAGGACGACGCTTCCCCCGATTATGCATCTTGCCGAAGCGGGGAGGAGACTGACCGGCGCGGCGAAAAGATAAAGTAATAAAATTAGTCCGGTACAGAAGTCGAAGCGCCTGGACAAGCTTTGCCTTACTCTGGAGAGCCTTCCGGCCGAATCCTTAAAGTAATAAAATTAGTCCGGTCCGAATTCCACCTCCTGATCGACAAAAAAAACCCGCTTTCTCACGAAAGCGGGTCCACAATCAATCGAAAGAACGAATGCGATGCAGCCGGGCTACTCCTCCTCCGACTCTACCTCTTCGCTTTCCTTTCCCTCATCCATTTCCGGCCCTGTCTCCTCATCCATCGCTTCACTTCCGCCTTCCTCCTGCTCTTCGCTCTCCATCTCACTCTTTTCTTCCGCCGCCGATTCCGTTGCGGCGGGCGCGGGGGTGCCGAGGTACAGGTCGGGCCAGCGATCGTTGCCGGAATGGAAGGTCAATCGTGTGAAATCTTCCTCCGGATCGGTGCCGATCTTCCAGATGAATACTTCGTAGTCGTAGATATCATGCTCGTGTCCGCGCTGGGTTGCGCACCAAACCATCCACTCGCCGTCCTGATCGAATTCGGGGAAATACTCATGCGAGCGGCGTCCCGGCAGGTCCATGAACTTCAGCTTCTTCGGGATCATGAGGCCCTTCACTCTGTCTACCGGTGCGCCGTTGTCGTCGATTTCGATCCGGAGTATTTCGGTGTCGCCGCGGCCGTGACCCTCGTTCATCCGGATCACCGTCTTGGGATGGTCGGGAAGGAAAATGATCTGGCAGCCCGCCCCGGTCGTGTGCCACTCCTCCTTCTCCAGGTTCCATATCCCCGTTTGACGAACCGAGCCCCTGACGGTCATTGCCAAAAGCTTGCCGTCTTCGGACATTTGCGGCTGCTGCGCGATTGCGCCTTTCTTGTGAGCCTCCTCGGCGTCAAAAATCAACTCCTCATCTTCTCCGCCAAGCTTTCGGGTGAACACCTTCCCGGCGCGGGCAAACACGATGGTCTCACCATCGGGCCTCCACGTGCCCCAGCAGGCATTCTCCACAACTTTTCGCTCGTTGGAGCCGTCGACGTCGACCACCCAGATGTCCCATTTGTCGTTGTACTTCGCATCCATCTCTCCGACCCAGCCCATCTTGCTCCTGGTGAACAACACCTTCCGCCCGTCGGGCGAGAACCGGGAAAACCAGTCGACATTCGGACCGTTAGTGAGCGCTTTTTTG
Source organism: uncultured Fibrobacterota bacterium (assembly GCA_964571815.1). Classification (GTDB taxonomy): domain Bacteria; phylum Fibrobacterota; class Chitinivibrionia; order Chitinivibrionales; family WJKA01; genus CAZNDN01. The sequence goes on from CAZNDN010000027.1 coordinate 7,738, forward strand.
TCCGTGCCGTCGGCATTCATGATCCAGATGTCGTGCGTGCTGTTGACCCGCGAGCTTGACCACACGATTTTCCCATCAAGGGTACCCTTGATTGCCTCCAGCGCTTTCTGCTCCTTACGCTTCGGTTTTGTCGGCTCACCGGTAGGTGCACCCTGTCCGCTTGCGGTCATCGCACTCCCCACCGCCATCACCAAGGCAAGTGCCGGAATTTTGACGTCCATCAACGCAGACCTCCTTGAGTTTGTGAAAAATTGTCTGGAGCAACTGCAAAGCAGTTCTCCGTCTTCTCGGAAATCCCTCTACCTCTAGAAATATAATCCACCTTCCTTGCTGCGACAAACAGCCCCGCCTCGCCAAGGCCCGTGCCTCTTTCCGGACAGAAGCAACGTTTGTTTCGGGCCGTCGAGCAGCGCAGCATACTCTTTACAATATACTATTTCCAATTTTTGCCGGAATTCCTCTGTCTTTCGCGGAAGAAGCTCCGGTCCTGTTCCGGAGGCATCCGGTGCGCACGAAGCACCCGTTGTGAGCTTTCGCGCTCACCCATTGCCGCAAGGAACTTGCTCAGGTACATCAGGGCTTCCGGACCCACCCCACCTCCGTCGGCCTCGGCCCTTGCCCGCACCGCCCCGCCGATGCTGTCCACGACCTCGCGAGCGCCCAGGTCCAAAGCCGCCATTTCGGTCACTGAATCCCGTACAAACAGCGCCTCGGCGCCGTCGGCGTAGACCAGACTCCACGAGCTGTCCCGGTACAGCGATCGGGCCAGGGGAAGGTAGCGGGGGAAGATGGCGGTCATGAGCACCGCGTGGGTGATTCCGAATTCGCGGCAGAAGGGCCGAAAGAGGGCGGGGTTATCCACCGCGGCAAGATACCGCCTGAAAAACGCGGGCGTGCGGATAATGAGCCGCCCGTCGATGAATACCTGTGTCGGTGGATACAACTCCCAGAGCAGATACCCTCCGAAACGTATCGAGTTGAACATGCGGCCCGGCACCGGGTGCGTCTTCAGAATGCGAGCCGTTTCCACCGGATAGCGGAAGGGGGAGAGATCGCGTCCGCCCGCGTATGCGAGCATGGCGGCATGACGGGAAGCCGGAATTGCAAGTGCCGCCACCGAGGCTGCGGTGAGGGCATAGCCAACAGGCCGACGGAACCGGCTCAGGCGTCGTCGGCGGATGGTGTTGGCACCCACCCCGGACAGGTGGTGCAGAAGGATCGGCCCGGAGATCATGTACAACAGCAGGACATTGCGCTTCGCCGACACCGCCAGAAACAGGAAACCCGCAAACAGCAGGAGGTGTGCGATGCGAAGCCGCCGGTAGTTTGCGGCAAACACGGCGAGTGCCGCGACGGAAACGAGAAACACACCCCACACATAATGCGGCTCGGTCGTAAGCAGGGAAAGCAGGGGAGCTTCCTCGGAGACATTGTCGGCGTAGAGACTGCCGGTTCCCCGGCTGATGCGAAACAGCAGGCGAAGCGGATACAGAGCACCCTCGAGGCCGTATGGCGTGGCACATGATGCAAGCGCCAGGCCGGGCAGGATGCATGTCAGGGTCAGGAAACGGGAGACCTCGGCGGAACGGCCGGTTTCGTCGTCGGCTCCCCGTCTCACGGCCACAGCCGCTGCCGCGGCAGCTTCAACCCAGTAGGCGCCCGCGATCGCGAGTCCCAGCGCAAAGAGTCCCTGGCAATTGGCCCAGATTGCCTGCAGTGGGACAAGCAACCATACGAAGCGTATCCGTGACCGTTGGTGACATCGCTCCAGGCAGAACAGGTATGCCGCGATGATCAGTACGCTCACCAGTGTCGGCCGGGCCGGCACAAGAAATCGTGCCTGAAACGCGAGCACACCCACCAGTGCCGTTGCCGGCAGGGGATACCGCGGCCGTCCCGAGGCCAACAACAGCAGCAGGATAGAGCAGGCAAAGATCAGCGATTTCGCGATCAGAAGCCCCTTCGCTCCCCCGACCGCATGCACAGCGGCGGCGCCCAACTGAAACAACCAATGGATATTGATCCAGGGCCCCTCCCGCGAGGTCCAGGAGAAGGGGTCCTCAAAAAGAAAGCCTCCCCGGCGAATCATTTCCCGCGCCGAGGCCAGGTGCCACCAGATGTCGCTGTTGGTGAGGGGATAGTAGACCACAAAGCCCGCAAAGAGAGCGACCGCGGCCGGGGGAGCATGCCTGAGGAGGGTTTCGACGGTCGTGCTCCGGTGGTGAGGCGACGGGGAAATCATCGGCGTTTGCTCGACAGTCTTGGTCGTGGAATGAGCCGAATTCCGCTGAAGGCAGGGCCCCGCGGACGATGCTTCGAGTCTACGAATTACATCACACCGGTGCGTTCTGTCAAATCCGGAACCAGACAACGGCGATTGAGCGGGAGACTGATCCGCCGGCGTCGCTGCGTGGAAAGTGGTTCAGGGCGCCGAAAACAACCGGGGGAGGAATACCGCCGACGCGGGCGGGGAGTTTGTGGGGCGGACCCGAGTCGGTGGAGGCGGCCGGAGTCCTGCCCGATCTACTTGTCGCCTGCTCCGGGTTCGGTTGTTCCCGCCCCGGGCGGCGCGTCCATGGCGCAGCGAAACCCGATGAATGCGTGACGCGCGGTGGGTGCGCAGCGGTCGCGGAGCGGCGTACCGAGTATCTCCCTGCCTTCCCGCCACGATCCGCCCCGAATGACCCGATAGTCCGCCGTGGAGTAATCGCCCGTGCCGCCGGAATAGTCGCGGGCATAGCGGTCGGCGCACCATTCCCAGACGTTGCCGATCATGTCGTGAAGACCGAATTCGTTGGGGAGTCTGGTTCCTGCTTTCCGCGGCCGGCCGCCGCTGTTCCGTGCGTACCACGCATAGCGGTCCAGGCTGTCCCGAAGCGTGTTCCAGGGGCGGGGAGACCGGCTTCCGGCGCCGCAGGCGTATTCCCACTCGGCTTCGGTCGGAAGACGCTTGCCCCGTGAGCGGCAGTACGAGCGCGCTTCGTACCACGTGACACTCGATGCCGGGCATAACGGACACGTGTCGCCCGGAGTGCCGGCTTTGCCCGGGAACTGGGCAAACTGTTTCCGTGTGACTTCGTGCTTATCGATCAAGAATCCCTTCACCGCTACCCTCCGGCGCGGCCCCTGGTCGTTGTGGGCCGACGGAAGATAGCTGCCCATGAAGAATGAGTCGGCGGGCAGGAAGACCATGCCGGTCGTGTCCGCGGCATTACACCGGGAGTGTGTCGAAGCAATAAGAAGCAGGAGTACCACTCCGTGGAAGCATCGCGATGCCACGCGTTCGTTCCTTCCGCCGGTGGGAGCAACAAGGACTGTGTCCGGAATAAGTGTAGCCCCCGTGCGCAGCCGGGGTCAAGGGTGGTTCAGCTCTCCCGTGCCCGACAGGAGCTTTCTTCTCAGCGCGAGGGCATCTTCGTGACGGGGGGCGCGGGCCAGTGTGCTGTCCAGAAAGCGTATCGTGCTGTCGGGTCGGCCCATGGCGCTGAAAGCGAGTGCAAGGCCGTACCAGGGCTCCGCCGTGTCGGAGGAGCGACGGGTCGCGCGACGATACGCCTCGGCCGCGGACTCCGGTCGACCCGCCTTCAGCAGGAGCGTCCCGAGGTTCCGGTCGATGTTGGTGAGGTCGGGATCAAGCGAGCGCGCCTTGCGCAGCAATCGAATCGCCTCCCTGGTATCGCCCGAAAGATCGCGCGCAATTGCCAGGTTTCCCCGGGCTTCGGCGAAGTCCGGGAGAACATCCACGACCCTTTGATACTCCTCGCACGCCTGCTTCAGCAAGTTTCGAGCGCGGTACGCATTGCCCAGGTTGAACCTGAGTACCGCGATTGTTTCCCGGTCGGAGAGGCTGCGCAGATCGTACCGGGAACCGGGCGCTGCATTGTACTTCTGCCGGTATTCTTCATCGGTGTACCGCTTGCCCCGGCCGTTGGGCTCGATGTTGATTCGGGTTACGCCGTCGTCGTAGCGCACGAAAAAATGCGTGGGCAGCAGCACCCCGTGCAGGGGTAGGTCCAGCCTCTCGGCCAGAAGGAGAAACAGCAACGACACCCCCAGACACGATCCTTTGCCGTGCTCCAGCGTGGAATGGGGCAGCATTCCCGGCACATTGTCGCGGTCCGGATCAAAGGAGATTCTCCACCTGTCGTAGACCTGTCGCTTGAGTATTTCGACCTTTTCCTCGGGGGGCGTTGCCGAACCCACGGCAGGGCCCAGAGAGTCCGACGCACGCCCAAGCTGTACCTCGAAGCCTTCGGGGGAGGATATCACACCGTCACCCAGGCGCTCGTGCACGCCGCGGGCAATTTCCAGTACCTCCGAGATCAGGGAGAGTCGGGGTTCCTCCTCCCGCGAACAACCCGAAAGTGGGCTGAGAGCTGCAAGAAGGGATGCCGTGAAGAGGGTTGCGCGCATTCCACAGCGGCAATTGATGGACATGGCGGTACAGAGCCCCTTGATGGGAAATCGTGAGAAAAAACGGCTGCCGCCGCCCACCGCACTTACTACAATGCGCCCCAGTCGGCGGTCTCCTTGAAAAATACACCCTCTGGTACGTGCCGGCATGGCGGCGCCGAAAATCGGTTGTGCCGAAGCGCCTATCCTAATTATATTGTTAAGGCAACCGGGGATCGTCCCGAATTGCCGGAAGAGACGGAGAAACGCCAGAACCCGCTCATGGGACAGCAAGAGAGGTTTTCTTTCCGACTGGGGGAGGGGAGAGTACTATGTGCAGCGCGTGGTTGTGTGGGTTTTTCCCCGTGGTTTTTTGGGGGGCTTCGGTTTCCGTCCGGGATGCCGGAACGTTGTCGGTTGAGGTAGAGAACAACCCGATGAACATGAAGCTATCGAATGAAGGCAACACGCTCGTAGCAATTGTCGGATTCGAGTTGGAGGGGGAGCCGGATCACCGGAGGTTCCTCGACAGCCGAGGAAGGTGATAGCCTCGTGGTGAACCTGGCCGGCGGGAAGAAGGTGGCGATCAGCCCGGTTCCGCGTGTGATGAGGCTGTATGCGAAGAATGAGCGTACGGATGCATTCAAGCTCTATCGCAAGGATGTAGGAGACCCGTTATACGACATGCGGGGAAGGTGCTGTTGGCGCAGAGCGTATGGCTCGGCAAAGACGGGCAATGCTTCTCTGAGCATTCCACTCAGTGCGCTGGGCTCGACGGAGGGAATGTATCTGCTGCGTGTTGGGCGCTGCGGCGTGAACGGGTGGGCCGCAAAGTCCTGCTATATCCGACGATGACTTCGGGATAGCGATCTCGCGACCGGTGTATCACGCTCGATGATGTGCCGGTCGCGCCTGTCGGCCCTTGTGTGCCGGGGGGTGACGGGAAGCGTGCGGCGGCCGGCAATACTGAGCATGATGTTGGGAAGATAAGGCCCGTGCGGGATGAAGGGCTTTTGTCTATATTGAAGGTTTTCGGTTGGTGGTGCAATCCGAATGAACTTATCCTGCGAAAGCGAGAGCGTGCTATGAAGTCACCATGGTGGAGTGCCGGGGTTGTACTGATCGTATTGAACAGTGTGTTTGCCTGGGATGCGGGGAATGGGATTTCCGTGGATGTTACCAAGTCTCCGTTGAAAATCGAGGTGGTCGTCGGCGGGAAGACGCTTGTGCGGATCAACTCCTTCAGTTTCGGACCTACCGAGGTCGCCTCACTGGAGGAGGTTTCGGAGACGGCGGAGAAGATGACATTGAAGAAGGGTGCGGTAGAAATCACGGTAACCGCGGTGCACAACGGTGTTCGATTTTACGCGGTGCCGGAAGGCGCCGGCGATGTCGAGGTCTCCATGAAAGACCTCGGAGATCATTTTTTCGGTATCATCGAACGCCTCTATCCCGACAACCAGAAGAGTCCGGATCTTCGCGGAAACCGCCTCAATGTGGAAATCAACGGCAACGAAGGTATGGAAGAGTGGGCGTCGGCATGGTCTGCCTTCTACATGAGCAGCAGGGGCTACGGCAGCTTTTTCAATACATTTGCCAGTGGACAGTACAATCTTCCGATCGAAGACAAGATTCGATTGCGTCACGAAACCGGTGTGCTTGACTGGTACCTCTTTTACGGCCCGACCGGCGACAAGATACATGAGGGCTATTTCAAGGTGATTTCCGATCTCGAAGGGGGCTTGCCTACTCCGAAGAAGGTGCCGATCTGGGCACTGGGTCCGTCGTTCTGGAAAGACAACTATGAAAGCAAGGACGAGATAATGGATGATGTCGAGCAGTATGCGGAGCATGAATTTCCCGCCACCCATTTCTGGGTGGACCGTCCGTACAGCGACGGAGAAAAGGGGTGGGGGATCATGAATTGGAACTACAAATTCGGCAATCCAACCGAGTGGATCGGAACGATCCGCGATACCTACGGCATGGCGACCACGACCTGGATAGCCCCTTGCACGTTCGGCAATGTGTGCGACGGCTGCTGGGCCGACAACAAATATCGGTATATTGACCTCTCCAATCCTGAGGGCGTTGCGTGGTTCAGGGAGAGGTTGATCGAGCATCAGTACACGCACGGTGTTGTCGGACACAAGCTGGATCGGGCTGAGGAAGAATTCTCGCTGGAAGAGTGGGCCGACGGTACTCCCAATGACGAGAAACAGAACAAATATGTCTACATGTACGGCAAGGTCGTACATGAACTGTTGGATTCGGTCCTTGGCCAGGACAATTTCGCATTCTCCCGGGCCGCCTATCACCGCGTGCAGCCGTACATAAGCGCGCTCTGGGGCGGAGACTCGGAGGGGCCCTTCGGAGGCTACGCGAACAATCTGGCCAATGCCATGCGCTGTGGATTCATGGGCTTTCCCGTATGGGGCTCCGACGTGGGAGGGTACAAGTCGAGGCGTATCAACGAAGTGGGATTCACTCGCTGGGTCCAGTTTGGGGCCTGGTCGGGTTTCTTCGAGATCATGCTCGATGACCGGGAACCGTGGACCTATCCCGAATCGTTTCAGAACAACTACCGCAAGTATCACGAACTCCGAATGCGGATGCTCCCTTACGTCTATTCGATTGCGAACACCGCGGACAAGCTGGGTGTCATGATGCAGCCCATGGCGTATCGATATCCCGGGGATGAAAACACGTATACCATGTGGAATCAATATCTGTTCGGCCCCTGCTTTCTGGTTGCGCCGATCACCGATGCCGGAGAGGAACGTTCGGTGTATTTCCCCGGAGGCGTGTGGTACGATTTCGACGATCCCACGACCTCATACACTGAAACCGGCAACACAACGGTGGCGGCGCCCTTGAGCAAGATACCGGTATTCGTCAGGAAGAACTCCCTGTACCCGTCCGGGAGCATCTATGCCGGAAACACAAAGAACTGGATTGCCGATTTTGAGAGTACAAAGAGCCTGACCATACACGCGTTTCCCGGCGATCCGGGGCAGTCATTTACGTTTCATTACGTTGACTACCTCGACGGCGACGCCGGAAAGGAGCTGAAACTTCGTAACGAGGATGGTTCGGTCTTTGTGGAGATGCCCGCCATGAAATGCGGAGGCGAAATCCAGGTCCTGCTGGATCAGGATCCGGGAGACAAAGCATACCTCAACGGCGAGCAGGCTTCAGATGGAAGCTTCGACGCGGCGACATCGATGTATACGCTACCATATAACGCCGACTCACCCGTCACGCTGCAGCTCGGAGGGGATTTGCCGGTTCGACGGCCGGGTGTGATCTTCCGCCGGGGTGGCGTGAGGATTATCGGAGAAGCGGACGGAGGTATCCTGGTTGTTGCCGGGCGCGCGCCCGGCGGCGGTGAGCCGGTGAAGGTCCATCTTTCCGACCTCAGGGGACGTACGCTGGGCGTGTGGAAAATCCACTCCGGATCGTTGCGTATTCCTGCTTCGCGCATAAGCCCGGGTTGCACGCTGTTGACTGTCGCCCGGGGACGGCGAATGCCGGTGACCCGGAAAATCATCACCCGGGACCAATAGCGTATCGTTCGGTTGATTTCGTACAGGGAGAGAAAGGAGATGTCCTCCATGAGAATGGGAGTGGTCACAGCCGTAGCCGCAACGGTGGCGTTGGTATCGGTCTCCCGTGCCGCCGAAAAATCGATGGAACTCACACCATCGGGGTTTGCCTACTTTCAAATCGGACAGGTTAACAGATCGTGGTTGCGTGCCTACGATCATACGTTTCGACAACAGGTCGTGGGTCGCTTCACCTTGACACTCAACCACGGCGAGCGTCTGAAGATCGTAGCGGGTATTGAAGGAGTCAGGCGACTGCTCATTCTCGGTACTGCTGTGGACAACTCCCACGTGGCACTGAAGGAGGCGCAGGGAGTCGTTTACTTCGGAGATACCGACAGAGAAACGGGGTGGTGGGGCGATTGCGCGATAGGGTATTTCCCCTACAAGTACAATCCCGACGCCAGGGATCTGGGGGAGTACCTGATGCGCAGCGGCACGTATCCGGGATACATCATAACGGATTTTGAAAATGCGAAGTACCGTGCCCTTGGGCTTCGGGCAAGTGCCCACAAAGGAACGATGTTCACTCACGATTTGCTCTTTACAAGTGAAACCAACTTCGAGCCTTACTATGACTATTCATTGGCATCCGTGAGTACCGTTAACCTGGGCAAGGTACTGACGCTGGGAGCCGGCGTGGCCCTCAATCGCCTTATTCCCGTGGATCCCGAAAAAACGACTTCGAACAATGAGATAAGGAACGCCGATCGTGAAGTTGTGAAAGACTCAAAAGGGGATACGTTGTATTGGAGCCTGCGGGGGACGAAGCTCATGGGGCGGTTTTCCTTTGATCCCAAGCCCTTCATACCGACCGATTTTTTCCGCGGGAACGACCTGCGGCTCTATTCCGAATTCGCAGTTCTCGGCCTCAGAGACATACCAATACACTATCCCAACCTGCTGGAACGTATGCCGGTGATGGCGGGGTTTAACATTCCCACTCATCCTCTTGTTGCCGGCGGGACACTTCTGGGAATCCAACTCCTGGCGCACCTGGATGGATTTCTGAAGGATACCGTTGGTGTGCCTGTGAATCCGTATGTGACGATCGCAACGCCGTGTTTGGGACTACTCTCGTGGGGAGCGGAAAAGCTGTTCGATATCGATGCTCGCCTGAATTCGCTTGCCGTAGAGGTGGAATGGTACGGAGCCGAACTCAACCACAGTCCCATCTCCTTCCCCGAAGAACCGGGTCCTCCGGATGACTGGGCCTCTGTCGACGATTTCAAGTGGATTATCCATGCGCGGAGAACTCTCTTTCAACGCCTGGACTTGATCGGCCTTGTAGGAAGAGATCACTACAGGGATCGTGACGACGGCGGGAATTTCGAGAGGAAGGAGATCCTCCGTGCGAGAGAAGACCTGTACTTCATGTTCCGCTTGATGTTCAAAATCTGAAAGCCGTGGTGGAGTATTCGGCGGCCCGCGCAGGCCATCAGAGTTTGCATCCCCGGTACGGAGATTGTTCGTGATCTTGAAGCTTCCTTGTACGACTTGCAGGGGCGCTTTTGTTCTCGCCATGAACGGGACAGCCTTGCGCCTGAGACACAGTCAGGCGAATTCGGGGTCAGGGCCTTGGAAGGGGGGCCTGCGTCCTCCGGCTCCAAGGCGGTTTGAGCAAGGCTGCCTATTCTCTTGTGGTTCGATGAAACAAGGTCTCCGCGTGCGGTCTCTGAGCCGGCGGGTAGAAGGGGTTCCCGTTCGAGTAGGGGATAAGATCAAGGAGGTTGTTGTCGACGGTGGCGTTGAACCACCAATCCACCGCGCTCAACCTGCCAGTAACTGTGCATGAAAAACCTCCGAAAAGAGAACGGCCGGAAGCCGCCGGGAGGTGGGGCTGATGCACCTCCCCCGGGGAGCGGCAATCTCCATAGTATTCCTCGTCTTCACAAGGGTTTGCTTGCGGCTGCTTTTTTCTTGGGCATGGCGGTTGTCTTCTATTCTCCGGTTCTTTCGGGCGCCGGCTACATCCGGCACGATTTCATTCGCCAATACTATCCCTATCGTGTATTTGCCGCCCGCCTTCTGGGCCGGGGTGAGTTTCCTTTCTGGAATCCTTACGTGTTCAGCGGCATGCCCTTTTTTGCCGACCTGCAGACCGCCGTACTCTATCCGCTGAACCTCGCGCTGACCGTGTTTCGTGGTGACGGGACGGTGGGCATCCTGCCGGTTGAATACGTGACGGTGCTGCATGTTGCCCTGGCCGGCATCAGTATGTACGCGCTCATACGCTTCTTTCATTGCCGGCGGGCCGCCGCGACAACAGCGGGCCTGATCTACATGCTCTGCGGGTTCAGCACGGCGCATATCTTTCACCTGCCGATGATACACCTGCTGCCCTGGATTCCGCTGCTGATCATGTCAATCCACCGGCTGATACATCGCGGGTCGATTATGTGGATGGTGATAACCGCCCTGATCGGCTGGGGCGCGGTGCTCTCGGGCCATCCGCAGGTGTTGACGTACACGGCGTACTTTCTGGGCGCATTTGCCGTGTACCTTCTTGTTGTGGTGTACCGCGAGCGAAGAAATGCGCGAGCGCTTCTGCAACGGGGAGTGCTCCTTGCCGCCGCCGGTGCACTGGTACTCGGGCTGTCGTCAATGCAACTGCTTCCCGCAATGGAGCTGGCGCGGCACAGTGTCCGGGGGGAGATGAGCTATGGGAGGGCGACCGAAGGTTCACTGAGACCGTATCGGTGGGTGACCCTGATTGCGCCCAACTTCTTCGGCACGCCGAACCGCTTTGACCGCGACGGCAGCACGTACTGGGGGGACCGGGGCGATTCCCGTGACACGGGCCACTACTACTGGGAAACTGCCGGGTACGTGGGGATTGCGGCCCTGCTTGCCGCTCTGGCGGCCGTGGCGTTCGCTCGGACTTCGCTGGTGATGTTCTTTGCCTGCTCGGCGGCGGTTGCCCTGATGCTGGCCATGGGCGATTCGTTCTTCCTGTATCGCATTTTCTTCGAGCTTTTTCCGGGGCTGGACCGGTTCAGGATACCGGGACGATGGCTGCTGGTGTTTTGTCTGTCGGTTGCCGTGGTGGCGGGATTCGGGACACAGTGGTTCCTCGGGCCGTTCAGGGAGGCTTCGCCGGCCCAATGGAACAGAATTCGGGGCGTTATGATCGGCGCCTGTGTCGCGGCAGTGGGAGGATGGCTGCTTGCGGCGGCAGGAGTATTGCGTGAGCCGATCGTTGATTTTGTAACCGGAGCAAATGCTGCACCCGGGGCGGCGGAAAAGATCTCCCTGGCGGTCGATCGCTTCATCTACCCCGGCGTGCTCCGCTCGCTGGGAGGGGCGGCACTGCTGGTGTGCTGCTGCGCGGGCGTGGTTGTTCTCTACAAGCGCCGCACCCTCTCGCCCGGGGCGGCCGCGGGGTGTGTGATCGCGCTGGTGACCGTGGACCTCTTTGCGTTCGGGTTCGGCTTCGCGGCCGTGAGGAAACAGTCGGAGCGGATTTTCGCCCCCGAGCGCCTGGTGGCGCCGTTGCGCAAGGAGTGCCGGGAGGAATTCGTCCGGATCAATGCCCGGGACTCGAAGCCGGGGAGCAGGCTGATCGACGGGGACCACAAGGTGTTCGACAAGAATCAGGGAACCATTCACGGGATATTTCTCACCGAGGGATACAACCCTCTGAGGCTCGAGCGAAACCTGCTCACGTACGACAGGCGGACCTTCGATCTGTTGAGCGTAAAATACCGTACGGAGTACGATTCGGTACGAGGCGTCCCCCGGCTGGTGCACAATCCCACGTTCCTGAAACGTGCGAGGATGGTTTACGGTTACGAGGTGCTCAGGGAAGGGGATTCGATAGTGGCGCGACTGTACGATCCGGCATTCGACTACCGCTCGAAGATCATCCTCGAGGAGGAACCGGTATTCACCGCAAGGGAGCCCGACAACGGCGGCCCGGTGTCGTATTCATGCCGCATTCGGGAGTATCGGCCCAATGAGATTGTCGTTGAGGTGACCAGCTCCCGCGACGGTTTCCTGGTGCTTTCCGAGATCTATTACCCGGCCTGGCGCGCCGAAATCGACGGCAAGAGAGCCCCCGTGCTGCGGGCAAACTACGCTCTGCGGGCGATTCCGATCCGGGCAGGCGCGCATACGGTCCGGTGCTTTTACAGCGACCCCGCGTTCCGCACGGGGCTTTTCTGCTCCGCCGCGAGCCTGTTCGTACTGACCGGTATATCCGGCGTCACGTTCGGCCGGGCCCGCTCCCGGAGGCGGAAACGGGAAAAACCCGTTTCCGCTTGAACGGCTCTCACCCGTTATGGTCGTTTCCCATCGTTTATTGTATTTTCCTTGATAGGTATACTGGATGGATATCCCGGTACATGTCGGGGAAGGGAGTGTCCAAACTTCCACCTACCTCGCGATTGTATTCGAACCACGCCGGACACAAACGCTCATCCAGAGGCTTTCGGTTCTGCTCCCGATGTCCCGGTCGAGGGGTGAGGCGGGAAGTCGAAAAGACCTCCCTCGAATGCAATTGAAACCGCTCATCCTGAGCAAGGTCGAAGGATGGGCTTGGGATGCGGCGAGATGAAAGGACCACAAAAGAACATGAAACCGAACTCGTTTCTGACGGCAGCGGCAATTCTCACAGCCTGTATCCTGCTTTGCGCTCCACCACCTCCTCCCTTCGGCCCGTCCAACGCATCATTCTCTCTGGTGCTGCCCGTCTCCGACGGCACGCCTTCGTGGGAACTGACCGAGGACGTCCCCATGGGTGTGGGCGTCTGGCTGGTGCAGCACATTGACTCCGCACGGTTGTGGTTCGACGCCGACCACGACACCATTCTGGACCTTCGGTACCACACTCCCAATCGTGACACGATATGGCTTTCCCACCGCTACGACAGCCCGGGTACCAGGACCGTCAGGCTGACCGCATGGATTGAGACACGCGGGAGGCAGCAGCCTGTGAGCCGCGAGATTATTATTACCTGCACCGCCGCCGCGGTTGACACGCTCACTGCCGACGGCGAGCCGGCCCCCGGTGAGGCCCTTTCGATGGAGGTGCAATATACCGGCACCGAATCCTGCTCGATGCAATGGCACGAAGCGGATTCGGGGGCGCTGGAGGGAAGGACTTCCGACACGCTGTGGTTTCCGGCTTTGAACCGGGACCAGGCGGGGTCG